>CAZSTG010000004.1:0-110729 GCA_964609895.1 uncultured Gammaproteobacteria bacterium
ACTGTCTCACGACGTTCTGAACCCAGCTCGCGTACCCTTTTAACCGGCGAACAGCCGGACCCTTGGGACCTTCTACAGCCCCAGGATAGGATGAGCCGACATCGAGGTGCCAAACCGCCTCGTCGATATGGACTCTCGGAAGCGATCAGCCTGTTATCCCCAGAGTAGCTTTTATCCGTTAAGCCCGAACCCTCCCACGAGGGTATCGAGGATCACTAACGCCTGCTTTCGCATCTGCTCGACATGTACGTCTCGCAGTCAAGCTGGCTTATCGCGTTTGCACGACACGTCCTGGTTTCCATTCAGGATTAGCCAACCTTTGCACGCCTCCGTTACACTTTTGGAGGCAACCTCCCCAGTTAAACTGCCCATCAGACAGTGTCCTGCTCCTAGATTTTTATGTAGGAGTAAGTAAGATTCATTCATTTTAAAGAGTGGTATTCCATTGTTCGCCCGAAGGCTCCCACCTATTCTCGACAGTTAAAATAAACTCTTCAGTGCCAAATTGCAGTAAAGCTTCATGGGGTCTTTTTGTCCATGTGTGAGTAGGCCGCATCTTCACAGCCATTTCAATTTCGCCGGGTAACAGTTTAAGACAGTCACTATGTCATTCTACCTTTCGTGCGGGTCGGAACTTGCCCGACAAGGAATTTCGCTCATAAAAGTTTGTTAGCTTCATGTCGCCATGAAGATCAGACTATATCTTTCCGCCTAGGGCGGATTGTGCGTATAGTCGTTGAGGATTCCCCGCCAAAGCGGGGTCTTTCCTGCTGATTGACTCCACTGATACGTTGTCACTTTTAAAAAAGTAGTATCAGATACCGAGTGTTTCCAGCATTTAGCACAATTTTCCCCGCCAATCATTATCCTTCATGCACGATGAAGGCGGGGGAGGTTTGTCTACCTCACTATAGCAACGAAAATTTACCATAGAACAGTTATAGTTACTGCTGCCGTTCACCGGAGCTTGAAAAGCCAGCTAAAAAACTTACGTTTTGTTTACCGACCATTCTTAACTTACCGGCACTGGGCAGGTGTCAGCCCCTATACGTTGCGTTTCCGCTTCGCAGAGACCTGTGTTTTAGTTAAACAGTTGCATAGTGTCGTTTACTGTGACCTAGATTGCTCTAGGTAAGGTATCTCCAAAAGTTACACCTAGTTTTTATTGCCGAGTTCCTTAAACTGCTGTCGCCCGCTTGCCTTGGTATACTCTACCAGCGCACCAGTGTTGGTTATTAGTACGAATACAATGTATTTCACAACGAAACTTTTCTCGAATAAGAAACGATTGATGTTGTCCTTGCCTTGCGACGCAGACTCCCCCACATCTTCAGTTAAACATGAAAACGGATTTACCAGTTCTCACTACGTGAATGCTTAGATCCCGCGAGTGCGAGACATCAACAAATCCCTCATTGTCATTCCTTTGTGTCTTAATCAATACATCATAGTAACGGAATATAAACCGTTTATACATCGACCTACGCCATCAACATAATGGCCTCGGCTTAGATTCGACTTACCCGAAGACGACGAACGTTGCTTCGGAAACCTTGCGCATTCGGCATGGAAGATTCTCACTTCCAAACGCTACTCATACCGGCATTCTCACTTCTCTGCGCTCCAGTCAGCCTTCCAGCCTAACCTTCACTGCTGCAGAGAACGCTCCCCTACCACTTATCCTTACGGATAAATCTCAATCTTCGGTAGTGTGCTTGAGCCTCGTTCATTTTCGGCGCTACGAATTTCATCCAGTGCGCTGTTACGCGTTCTTTAAAAGGTGGCTGCTTCTGAGCCAACTTCCTGGGTGTCTTAAATTCATAACTTCCTTAACCACTGAGCACACATTAGAGACCTTAGATGTAAGTCCGGGCTGTTGCCCTTTTGACGCACGCGCTTAGCCGTGCACGTCTGACTAGTTACGGTATCACGGAAAGTATTCGGAGTTTGATTGATGCGCATTCCTTGCGAAACACGTATCATTCAGTGCTCTACCCCTTCCGGGAATTAGTAACCGCTATACCTAAATATATTTCGGGGAGAACCAGCTATCTCCAAGTTCGATAGGCATATTACCCCTAACCACAAGTCATCTCACAGATTTGCAGCTCTGACGAGTTCGGGCCTCTTGTTGGCTTTCGTCAACATTCACCCTGCTCATGGTTAGCTCACCTGGTTTCGGGTCTGTCCAGTACGACAGGTCGGTCAATTAGACCTCGCTTTCACTACGCCTCCTCAAGTTGTACTTGATTAAGCAAAGCCGCACTGGGCAACTCGCCGGTTCATTCTTCAATAGGCACGACGTTACTCCTTGCGGAGCTTCGTCTGTTTGTTAGTTGATAATTTCAGGTACTATTTCATTCCCCTTCCGGGGTGCTTTTCACCTTTCCCTCATGGTACTTGTTCACTATCGGTGCATTCATGTATTTAGTCTTGGATCGTGGTTGACCCAGATTCCCACAGACCCTTCGTGGTCCATGGTACTTAGGAACTCTTTAGGAGAATTGGCAATTTCACATACACGACTTTCACGTTCTATGGTTTCCTATTCCACGGCATTCTGTTATCACCAATTGCATTCCATGTTAAAAGCCCTACAACCCCACAAATAAATGTGGTTTAGACTCCTCCGCTTTCGCTCGCCGCTACTGACGGAATCTCGTACTTGATTTCTATTCCTCAGGCTACTGAGATGTTTCAGTTCGCCCGGTATCCTACATACGACTATCCCAACCTTTCGGTTATCTTCATCGCACATTGACTAGTTCTTCACTAGACGGGTTTCCCCATTCGGAAACCGCCGGATCACAGGATTATGACTCCTCCCCGACGAATATCGCTGTCATATACGTCCTTCCTCGGCATGAATACCCAGGGCATCCATTATCAACTTTAAAAGCGTTGCAGAGAACAAAGGAGCTAAAATGAATTAGCGCTTTGTTCTATTTTTCTCGACTCCTTTTTATAAAAAAATTGTCGCCCAACGAAATGTCATCGTTCAAGGTAATCAACATAAAGATTACCCCTTACGATGCAATTACTCATTATTTACATTCAAAAAAACCTATACCTTCCTATGTCCTATATATAAGGAAGGTACTATTGATCTTGTTAACGTGCAATTTCGCGCGTTCTTGTCGCGAAACAAAAGATCAGGCAAGGTAATCTCTTATTCCGCGAAACGAACCTTTTTATTGTGGACCCGACCGGATTCGAACCGGTGACCTCATCATTGCAAATGATGCGCTCTACCAGCTAAGCTACGGGCCCGAAACCCTGATTGACAGTCCAAATATACCGAAAAAATGTGCGAGGGGCATTAAAAAACCCCGCTTGTGCGGGGCGTACGAAAAATTCACAAGAGGATGTCTACTGCATCCACGACAATATCCCACTGGTCTTTCGATTATATGGTGAATTGTTTCTCATGAATAATTTTTTACTCATTTCTCTTGGAAACTGGCGAGAAATCAATAAAAAAGTATACCCGAACACGAGCAAATGTATATTCTACGCAAGTTTTGTATTTCTGTCAACAAGGGAATATCTGTTTTTGCATCCTAACGCTCCGCATATTGCAAAAAACCGGAGAATGGTGGATGATATAGATGCATGACCCCTGAAATGTCACAACAGACACCTGCCGGCCTGCTTCCGCCGGATGACTGGAAAGCACCTGTAGGGTGGCAGACACTCTTCAACTCTCAAGAACTCTTGTTTCATCCTGACAAAACACAAATCTACCAACGCGTTATCAGAGAAGAGCAACTCATTTGTCAGGCAAAGACTGTCAACCCACACGAGCCGAAAGACCATGTCATCCAAACAACCGGACTGGGTATTGATTGGGCAGACGTAGAACGGCAGGCAAAATTGGCGCTAGGCAGAAAAATGCTCGGTGAATGAAATAGATCACTTCATAGCCTTCCATTCGTTCCAATGCAACGACAAATGCTGTACTAACAGCTGTTGTTATAAAAAATCTCGCAGCGTTGGCAAACGGATTTCATAGCATGCTCGAACGGAATAATCTGACCCTGACAAACCTCCAACCTGCACATGAATACCGCATTAAAACAGTTCTGTTTTGATCTGGCTTTCGGGAATAGTGTGGGCAAGAAGCAATTTCTTTACATCGGCAATCATCTGTTTGTTTCCGCAAAGGTAATATTCAGTATCCATCAGTTCATTCTCTTTGGCAATATACTCTGTAACATGACCGGTATTCCCCCGCCAAGAAGCTTCCGGCTGTGACAACACAAGGTGGTAGTGAAATGTTGGGTGTGTTTTAGCAAGCTCCGTAAATTCCGTATCCCAATACATATCGGATTCATGCCGCAAACCCCAATAGAGTCTCACAGGTGTATTTGGTATGGCTATATACAACATACTCCGAAGCGGTCCAATCCCCGTTCCAGTCGCAACAAACATTTTTTTTCTCGGCGAGTCAGTTAAAACAAAAGTCCCAAGCGGTGCAAGCATCTGGATAGCATCCCCAACTTTTTTCGAAAGAAAATACGTCGATCCCAGCCCCATGGGTTTTGTGTCAATAACCATGCACACTGTATCCGTCTGTTTTGGATCAGAACAAAACGAATATTGCCTCCGTGTGGCGCCGTCAATAATCACCGTTCCGTACTGACCTGCGGTAAACCGCAGTGGAGCTGCATCAAGAAAAGTATAGGTAAATTCATACACTGTCTCCGTTAGTTGTTGAATATGTTTAATTCGTGCGGTATGAAGTGCCGGTGTGTGCATGATTATTTTGTGTCCCCGAGCCAACGTTCTGCATCAATTGCTGCCATCGCTCCTTGCCCTGCCGCAACAATTCCTTGACGATAGCGCGTATCAACGCAGTCTCCTGCGGCGAATATGCCTTCGACCGAAGTTGCAGTTTGCACGATGTCTCCTTTGTTCGTTATAACATATCCTTGTTCATCCATGGTCACAATGCCTTTTAAAAATCCTGTTGCAGGTGTATGACCAATTGCAGCAAACACCCCGTCAATTGGCATAGTTGTCGACTCATTTGTCACAGTATTTTTCAATGTGACACCAGTTAATTTCATATCGCCTGTAAATGATTCAATCACCGTATTCGTCATAAAGGAAATCTTCGGATCTTTTTTTGCCCGTTCGAGCATGATCGCGCTTGCTCGAAACTCCTCTCTTCGATGGAGTATCGTGACATGACTGGCAAACTTTGTTAAAAAGGTTGCCTCTTCCATTGCGGTATCTCCGCCTCCAACCACAATAACGTGTTTATCTTTGAAGAAAAACCCATCGCACGTTGCACAATAACTGATGCCTTTTCCCCGATACTCCTCTTCTCCAGCAATCCCTAATTCTTTTGCTTGTGCACCAGTTGCGACAATAACGGATTTTGTCTGATACGCACCATTTGCAGTGGTGACAGTAAATGTTCCGTCAGTATCCCTTGTAATGGTCGTCACTGCATCCGTGACAATCTCTGTCCCAAATCGCTTTGCCTGCTGCCCCATATCCGTCATGAGCTGCGGCCCCATGATACCCTCGGGAAACCCAGGAAAATTGTCAATTTCCGTCGTTGTGGTTAACTGGCCGCCGGGTGTGTAACCGGAAATGAGCAGTGTTTGTAAAAACGCACGGGATGTATAAATGGCAGCAGTATACCCTGCAGGACCTGAACCGATGATGAGTATGTCGTACATAATGGTTACACCAGTTTATTCAGTTCCGACACAATCATATCCTTACTTTGCAGCCCAATCATCTGCTTCACAACATTGCCGCCTTTGAAAATCATGATGGTCGGAATAGACATAATGCCGTATTTTCCGGCTGTCTGTGGATTTTCATCCACATTTACTTTTCCTACCTTTGCCTTTCCGGCAAATGATGCGGCAATCTCTTCAATGATCGGCCCTTGTGTTTGACATGGACCGCACCATACCGCCCAAAAATCAACGAGTACGGGAATGTCGCTTTTCAGCACTTCCGCATCGAAATTCTGATCTGTCAGTTTGACGTCTGCCATAATTCCTCCTTCATAAAAATATATTGTTTTTTTATTGCACCTCGTTGCTAAGTAGTATACTATATTTCTTACAGGAAAAAAGAACCGTATGCATATATTTTTTGCCGGCGCACTCAGTGATTTGCCAGAACCAGCCAAAACCAAATCGTTTTACAAAAAAATGGCAGGTGTTGCCGAAAAACTTGGTCACAGCTACTTCTGGGCTTTCTTAAACGGCACCGATCCCGACACAAATCCCGATATCTCGGCGCAAGATGTCTACAACCGGGACATTGCCGCCCTCGACAAAAGTGACATCATGATTGCCTATGTCGGCGAACCGACAACGGGCACAGGTATCGAGGTCGAGCATGCGCATCAAACCGGCAAGCCTGTTGTTCTTCTCTATGAACAAACCGACCGTGTTAGCCGTATGCTGAGAGGATGTCCCGCTGTCAAAAAGGAAATTCCGTTTTCTTCAGAGGAAGATGCCCTCAAACAGCTCGAGGCCTACTTACTCACCTTCAAAACCGCGTAACTGGAAACTGTATACCCCAGTTTTTCAATTGTTTCCCGAATTGTGTGTATGTCTGTTTTTTTCTCATCGTATGTCACATCCACAAGCTGTTTTGCATAATATATCTTTGCCTGCACACCGATATCCGCAAGTTCCTCCTCAATAACAAGTGAACAACTCACACAGTGTATCCCTGACAGTTTCAATTGTATTGTTGTCATATGTTTTCTTTCTTCTTTATTGGTATGTAGTGGCTTATTGGTACTTATTGGTATTTATTCTATTATAAATTGTCCCCGATACATGCCCATACTGCACATAAATGGCAGTGTTCCTTTTTCGTTTGGCGCAGTAAACGTAATCTCCGCTTCTTCTCCCACAGGCACAATTTTTTCGATGCCAAGTTTTGGAATAGTAAAAAACTGAATACATCCCCCACCTCTCACGTTTCTAATCTTCAGATGAATCTCCGCGCCTGCCGGAATATTCGGATTATCAATCATATACACTGTGGATTGCATAGTAATGGCTGGTGTTTGTGTCGCTTTTTGTTGCATACGATTTCCTCCCACAAGATCATCACAATACACCATCTGACAATATATGGGTCGCACCAAACGGTGTAGAGACACATCAAATCCTGCAATTGCCGCGGCATTGGAAAGATTCCATACAGCAAGACCAAGAAGAAACACACCCGCGACAGTCATAAAATATTTTTCAAATACCTTCGCTGCTGTTTGAATAAACACGCCGAAAAGCAAAAATAGAGGTATGGTACCAAGCGTAAATACCAGTAAGATACCGGAGGAAAGTAGTGGACTGCCGAATTGCAATGCTGTCATCATCATCGCCTGCGTGGTGCCGCAGGGAAGAAAGACCGTAAGCATCCCGACAAGAAATGGCGCAAACCATGAGCCTGTTTTTGATTCTTTCCGCGCAAGAGTATAAAAAAACCTTGGCGGCCGGATTGCAAACAGACGAAATACGCTATGGATATGGAGCATAGCGCCTGCGGTGACAATCATAAACAGCGAAGAGAACAGCATAAGTCCCACACGAAACATCACGGTCATCGGCATATATGACCCGACCAATCCCAACATAAACCCAGTAAGCGTATATGCGCTGATTTTTCCGATCAGAAAAAACAACATAAGCCGGACTGTTGTTTTCCACGAATGAGATGCTTCGCTTTGCGTTGCAATCAGACCGGCAAGTAGCCCTCCCTGCACCACCATACAGCTCATACCTCCAAATACTCCAGTTAAAAAGATGACCCAAAGATTCATATATATCTTGACAACTCAGCACTACCCCACTATTATATACCCATAGGGGGTATAAAAGAAAAGCCCTCAAAATGATATCTATGCCAAAAGGAATTCCCAGAAATCAGTCAATAAACAATAAAATCCTCCGAAGGCTTCGCATTGCCTACGGACAACTGGGAAACGTCATTTCCATGGTGGAAAAAAATGAATATTGCATTGATGTCATCGCTCAGTCGCGTGCGGTGCAGCAGGCGCTCAAACAAACAGATCAGGTTATATTGGAAAACCATCTCCACACCTGTGTTCTTGATGCCGAAAAACACGGAAATATCAAATCTGTCATAAAGGAGGTGATTACACTCATGGATAAACAGGACTGTTGCTGCAAAGAATGTGACTGCAAAGACTGCACATGTGATTGTGCGCACGGAAAATGTGACTGTGGAAAAGACTGTCACTGCACGTGCAAAAATTGCTGCTGCAAAGACGAAAAAAAGGAAGAAAAATAAATTCCGGGGAGAAGGTTTGAACACGTGCAAATCTTCTCCCTGATGTGGCATAATAGACGTACTATGGATACAAAACTGAAATCCTTAAATCGTATTATCTTCATTCTCTCAATTGCAGGACTCATTATGGGTACCTATGTACTCCAAAGTTTTCTGCGTCAGACAGGCATTGTCTGTCTGACAGGTGGCGGATGCGAAGCGGTCAGAAAAAGCGCACTCTCCTACCCGTTCGGTATTCCTGTTCCCGCTGTTGGTGTTGCAGGATACACATTTTTGATGGTGCTGTCATTTCTTCGGACATTCAAAACAAACAAAAGACTGTTGTGGGGAATTTTTGGTATGGGACTCTTTGGCATCTGTTTTGTCACATGGTTTACTTATACCGAACTGTTCCTGATTCACGGCGTCTGTATGTGGTGCGGTATCTCAGCAATAAATATGTACATCATTTTCGGCCTTGCAGTACGAAGCCTTATGCTCATGAAGCATACACAAAAACGAATATGAAGCTGACTTCGGAAACAAAATTATTCTTGGGAATTTTTGCAATAACAGGCATCATATTGGCTATCGCCATCGCAGTCATGACGAAACCGGCAAAACCGATTGCCAAAGAAGTACTGCTTGCAAATGCGGCGCACACATTAGGATCCAAAGATGCCAACGTATGGCTCGTAGAATTTTCGGATTTTCAATGTCCCGCGTGCGGGCAATTCTATCCCGCGGTTAAACAGTTAACAGAAAAATATAAAAATTCCTTGTTTTTTGTCTATCGTAACTATCCGATTCCTTCTCACCAACTGGCCATCCCAGCTGCGCGTGCTGCAGAGGCAGCCGCACAACAGGGAAAATACTGGGAAATGCACGATGCGTTATTTGTTGGACAAGCGCAACTGAGTAATGAGTTTATCGCGTCAAAAGCTTCAGAGCTCGGATTAGACATGGAGAAATTTACCGCCGATAAACAATCAAGTAAAGTTCAAACATCTATTGATGCTGATGTTTCCTTGGGCGAATCCATTGGCATCAATGCAACGCCGACCTTTTATTTAAATGGAAAAAAACTTCAGTTAAATACAGTCAACGATCTTATCGTTGCAGTTGATCAAGCAATTGCGAGTACAAAATAAAAGCTGATCATCAGACAACAACCGAATAATTGCTGCCTGAATTTTCAGCGAAAGGATACATATATGTTTTCACTTACCGGAAAAGTTGCGCTCATAACAGGAGCTTCCAGTGGAATTGGCCGTGCATCAGCGCTTGCCCTTGCAGGACAGGGCGCAAAAGTTGCACTTGCGGCGCGCCGATTAGAAAAATTGGAGGCACTGGTAGTTGAAATAAAAGCGGCAGGCGGGGAAGCAATCGCAATTCCGACAGATGTACTCAAACAGGAAGATATCATACAGGCCGTTTCCAAGACGGTAGCTGCATTTGGAAGACTCGATATTTTGCTTAATAATGCAGGTGTCGGATCCTTGGGACCAACACTTGAAATGACAAATGATGATTGGGACAAAGTGCTCAATACGAATCTCAAAGCCTACTTTTTTATGGCTACTACCGCAGCCAAGGAAATGCTGAAAAATAAATGGGGTCGCATTATCAATGTTGCATCCATTTTGTCAGGCGGTGTCGGAAGTGGTATGGCGGGAGCAGTGAATTACTGCGCATCCAAAGGTGGCGTCGTTTCTATGACCGAAGCGCTTGCTGATGAATTCGCGACCATGGGAATTACCGTCAATGCCATCGGCCCAGGATTCATTGAAACGGAAATGACTGCTGGCGTACAAAAAATGGACGAAATGTATAAAGGATTGCTTGCGCGCATTCCCATGAAGCGGTTCGGAAAAGCGGATGAAATTGCAGCCACCGTTGTCTATTTGGCTTCCAACGAGGCAAGCTATACGACTGGTGCGACACTCTATGTTGATGGTGGCTGGACAGCAGGCTAAAGGAAAAGTGCAACCGTCATATTCCAAAAAAAGTGGATCAGAATTGGTGTTACCAAGGATTTTGTTTGGACAAAAACAATGCTGTTGACAACGGCAAGCACTACACTTGTTGCAACAAACAGAATGAGTGTTGGTCCCTGAAATTTTAGCGACGTGACGAGAATAGGGATATGAAATGCCACAAACATAACGGTTGACAACACAATGGAGTACCACAACCGTTTTGTTTGTAAATACAGCCTAGAAAACAGAAATCCTCTGCTTAACACTTCCTCAGAAAATGCGGTTGCAAGAGATAGCAGAGTTAAGAATCCCAATGAATATCCTGCAACTGTAGACAGTTGTTGCATGTTTAACGCACCATGTGTTGCAATATTGACACCCATGCCTTCAAGGAAAAAAATAACTCCCATGCCCAAACCAAAAAGCAAATTTTTTAAAAAGTTTCTTCCTGTTAGCCCAATAGTGGTGAGGGAGGCTCGTTCCTTGTTGATCACATAGAACAAGACGGGAACAACAAACACGAGCGGCTTAAATAAAAATTCATCTACCCATTCCGGAAGCTGGAAAAAATATCGATATAACGCCCAAAACAAAAGCTGCCATGCCCAAAATCGGAAAATCCATTCCTGATGTTGCTGCTTAATTTGTTTTTTTGACTGGGTTGTTTTGGACATATCAGTTCTGTACTACCAGTATCCCTGATTCCCCACTGCTATTCAAGTCAGCTGTTATATACGATTCGTCTGTTCCAAAAGTTCTCGCATTGCTCCGACAAGTAGTTCAATTGCATTAACCGCCTGCTCGCGGCTCAGCACTCTGACATCGGCGGGAAAATAGTGAAACACAAGGTTTCTCCCCTGTTTCCATGCCTGCCAGAGGTGCTCCGGAAGTGCAATACCATACCTGTTTCTGAGTTGCGCAAACACACTTTTTCCGCGAAGCAATTTTGCAATGTTCGGATTAAGCACTCTTCCGATACGGAACCTCGTGCTCGTATAGTCTACGTGAGAAATGACCCCAAGGCGTAAAAACGTGTCCTTTAAAAATCCTTCATACAGCTTTGCATAAGGAAAAACCAAATAAGAATAATCTGTCGGCTCAGCATCCTTGTGCACAAGGCTATCGGCGACCAGAAAGGCACCATCATCCGCAAGTATCCGCTGTTCTTTTGACAACGCATTCCAAACACTATCATTGTGTTGAATCATATGCCTATATCCGCCGTACAAAAATGAGAGTTTGCAACAGAAAAAATGCGATCTGCAACATTAATATACCCAGTTGTATGTGTGGTTTGACAGGATCGGCAAGCATAAGATACCAACGGTTCAACTGACGCAGTGTCACCCATTCTCCCGACTGCCAAAGGAGAAGCGTAAAAAAAATAGCAAGCACGAGACCTGAAGCAACATACGATATGGACGATGTAAGCACAAAGAATGAAACAACGATAAACAGTCCGACAAATACTATCGAGCGGAAGGGAGAGGGATTCAATCTAAAAAACTGTTCCGCCGCCTCCAAAAAATACATACCGACCAGACTGCCCGCGAGAAACAAGAAAGCTTGTGTTGTCGGATGAATGTTCCATTTCACAATATATACGAAGACGATATACACAATGGTTATCCAAAAGAAAAAAGGGGGTTTATGCCGCAAAAAGGAGACCAGTTTTTGCATACAATTTTATTGTATCACGATAAAATCGTTATAGAGAAAACTGTCTGCAACGGGTTCTATAATAATATCTTCTACATGCGCAAGCGGCGGCCCCTGATGGATATATGCAAGAAGCTGTTGTACTGCGTCAGGTACGCCCTGTATAACAGATTCCACGGCTCCGTCATCCCTATTTTTTACCCAACCAACAAGGGAAAGCCGTTTTGCTTGACGCTGCATCCATTTTCGAAATCCGATCCCTTGTACGTTCCCTGAAATAATCAGATGCATTGTGTTCATTGATTCATTGGTTTATTGGTATGTAGTGGCTTATTGGTACTTATTTGTTTATTGGTTTATTTGTTTATTCCTTCTCCTGCTGTCGTAGTTCTTTCATTTTCCACATAAAAAGACGCGGTTTACTGGTTGCATGTGCGTCTTTCACAAATGTAAGCGTCTTTTCCAAAATTGCGCGTGGCACCGTCTTTGCGAGACGGATATAGAGTGCTTTATGTTTATAATCATCCAGCGTTTCTGCCAGATAGATGCCGTATTTCTGAAACTCACGAGAAATGTATTTATCCTCAACAGGATTAAACAACTGCATGATGTCACCGAGTTTTTGCATTTTCTGCATAATTATATTGGTACTTATTGGTATTTATTGGTCTAATTAATTAAATCGTGTCATTGCCTTATCAATTCCTTCGGACAATGCAATACGAACTGCTTCTGTTCCATTTTTAATCAAATGTTTTAAGGTTCCCGCCTCTCCCTGAGAAAACCGCGACAGGACAAAGGAAATGTCCCATTGGCGCCGCTGTCGCTGCGGTTTTCCAGCATTTCCTTTTTCTATCTCCAGCGTGTCCGAATCGCCTTTACTGAACAACTTTCCCCTCCCTATGCCGAGTCGGAAACGGACAAACGCATCCGTCTTCAGTGCGACAATAATGGATTCAACACCCCGATGTCCCGCACTACTGCCCTTTTGACGGATTCTGATTTTTCCGATAGGCAAATCAATATCGTCATGAATGACCCATACATCAGCAGGGGTCAGCTTGAAAAAATGCATGATGGCAGACACTGCAACACCGGAATTATTCATGAAGGTGACCGGTTTTACCAGTACGACTTCTCCTATTTTGGTCATCATAGCGTTGAATTTCGGCTCTTCATTCCAAGAAACCGATTCCGGTGTTAATTCCTTCGCAAGCTTGTCAATCGTCATGAATCCGATATTGTGTCGTGTATCCGCATACTCACTACCGGGATTTCCAAGGCCGACAATTATTTTCATGTGTGCACCCCTTTCTACCTCCTACTATAAACACCACTCCCCCTTGGGGCAAGTGGTGTCATAGAGAATAGGTATCTCGCGAGATATCCATTACTTCATTTTCTTTAATTGTTGCTCTGCCAGATTACCGACAAACGGTACTTTATACATTTCTCCTTGGAACGCTTTCCACATACAGATAATCCAAAGGATAAATGAGGCAAGAGACAGCAATAAACCGAGCAGCCAGCCTAAGATTGGAATAAATCCAAGCACAATGTTGGCGATAAAAATTCCTCCAAAAAGGATGGTTGACTGCATTGCATGAAACCGGATGAATTTGCTTTCCTTCTCAACAATCAGAAAAATAATTCCGGTCACGAATGCCAAAAGGTATGTTGCTGCAGCCATCAGATTTTCATTGTTTGTTTTTGTTTGTGCCATGTATAGAACTCACCTCCAATCGCAAGATAACTCACTTCTATCAGCGTACCATGATTTGTTTTTGAAGGTCAATAAGAAGGAGTTTAGAACATGCTGACCTGTTCCCCTGCGGCAGAAACCAAAGCTTTGTCTGTATCGCTTTTCCAGATTTTTACTACTCCGAATATGCCGTCGTATCCGGGATCAATCACAATATCGCCTGTGCGGACTTTTCTGATACCATCGGCTATTTCGGGAATGGTTACACGCATAATTGCGTCAAGCGGCGTATGCATAAGCACAGTAAAGTCGCTCGTAAATTCCCTGATGAGCGCATCGTAGTGTTCCTGAACTCTCGGACTTGTCACCGGCCGCCCCAGACTTTCGGCAATGATTTCCATTAACGGAACCAACATGATGAATGGAGGGCGCGTGCTGCCAACATCCTTATAATGACTCAATCCATCGGTTGTTGTTTTCTTGGCGGTAACAGATCTCGTAGCCAACTCAAAAACACGCTGCATAACCCCTTGTGTCAGGGGTTTGCCACATACGGGACACGTTGTCCCCTTCTGTTCCACTTCATCGGGCGTAAGCCTGATATGACAATCTCTGTGCCCTGAATAATGATATTTCCCTTCTTCCGGATAAAATTCAATTGTGGATTCAATATGGGGAAATTGTGGATCATTCCGATAATTCTTCAACGCCGCGCTGATATTGTTGTATGACAACGTCTGCATGGAAAATATCGTCGCTTCTCTTCCAAGCTTCGGACCGCTATGTGCATCGGAAAATGAAACAATGGAACGGGTGTCCAGTTCTCCGATACGCCAATTCATATCAGGACTGCTGGAAAGACCTGTTTCCACTGCATATATGTATTTTTCATATTCCCCGAATGCTTCTTTCAGACTGTCAAATCCACCCATTTTCCCGTATACGGAAAACCATGGTGTCCAGATGTGCGCGGGTATAATAAGCGCATCCGGTTCACTCGTGAAGACAAGCTCAGCAAGTTGCGTCAGGGTAAATCCTAAAATGGGTCTGCCGTCCGAAAGCACATTACCGCCACGTTTGGTTATTTCCTGACTGATCTTGATAGCGGAGGCAATGGATGGAACCCATACAAGCGTATGCACCCGTCTTGTTTTTCCGTTCTGGGAAAAAATACAGGAAAGCTCAGTAGAAAGCAGAAACTTCGGACCTTCTTTTTTTCCTTTGAGCGCAAGAAGCCCGTCACCTGTTTCTTCTAGTTCCTGTTCAATCTCCTTCATCCACAAGGGATGTGTCCAGTCTCCTGTTGCAATCAGCCCGATTCCTTTCCGCCTGCCGTGTGCATAAAGATTCTGTATTGTCATCTCACGGGACACTGCCCGTGAAAATCGTGAATGGAGATGGAGATCGGCGATAATGCGCATAAACAATTATTCAAAAATCTCCTGCATCAGTTTTTTCATTTTCCGCTCTGTTTCTTTCAATAGGGGTTTCTTGACATTCGTTTTCTTCCGTGCAAATATCTGTCCACCCATTTCATACCCCTTCATATTTTTCGGAACCTTTTTGGAAAACAAAACAGGCAACAGTGCTTTGGTATATGCTTGAAACACCTTCGCCGTTCCCTCTTTCCGGTAACGCCTGAGAGACCAAATATACAGGGATTCTCTGATAATGGAAAGCTCATATCCTGCCGCGGTCATACGGCGTGAAAAATCCTGATCCTCCAAAAACGGATGCTCCACATCATACCCGTCAACCGCACGGAAGGCGCTGCGTTTCACCAAAGTAAACGGTCCGGGTGACACTGACCGCTTCATACTTTTGGATAGTTCGAAGAAAAATATCGCGAATAATGTCATTCTGACGTCATTAATATCTTCCCCATCTGGACTAAACCACGTCGTAAAAAACGCATCTTCCGAAGTTGCAACATGTGCATGGAGTCGCTCCAGTGTATATGAATACACCACGGTATCTGCATCAATAAATACGAACCACTCCCCTTTCGCGCGATCTGCGCCGAAATTTCTCTGATACGGCAAACTTGCATGATCTGCAACCACAACAGAAAGATTCGGTACTTTTCCAATATACGTTGTTGCGACAGAAACGGTCTTATCTTTTGATTTTCCATCTACCACAATAACCTCAAAATCGGTGAAATGTTGATGAGAAAGACTATCAAGAAGCTTTGGCAAGAACTTTTCTTCGTTGAGTGCCGGGATGATAACAGAAAAAAATGGCTTTCTCATAGAATATGTGCATTATACGGCTATATTGGAAGCATTTCAAACAAAACAAATGCGATATAAATCGTAAAAAGTACAAATCCTTCCCGCCGTGTTATATCCTTTTTGGTAATTGCCCCCCAAAAGAAAAATATGGAAACAAGGATAAGCAATAGAAGCGTCACCTGCATGCGTTCATGATCGGCGATGGTAAACGGACTAACAATACCAATGACTCCCAATAGTGGCGTATTAATCACGCTAGACCCCAAGATGTCTCCAAACGCGATATCTTTTTGTTTTTTTACTATCGCCTCCAAAGCCAGTGCCAACTCAGGTAAATTTGTTCCGATAGTCACGAGGAATAACCCGATAACAAATGCCGGTATGGAAAACGCACGTGCAACAAGTTCAGCAATCGTCACAATATATCGTGACGCAATTGCCATTCCGACAAGCCCTCCAACCAGAAGTCCTAACGCGTGCCAAATATGGGATGCATGTTTTGTATGATGCTCCACTGTCTCGACAACCTGCTTTTTCTTGTTAATAAGCAATAGATGAATTCCGTATACAGCAACAAGTATCCATCCCTCAAATTGTGTTAGTTTCCCGTCCCAGAGCGCCACAGCAGGAGTAAAGATAACAAACGAAGACATGCCAATATCAAATACCGACAACCCGTGATCAAGTTTAATTCGCTTTAACACAATTGCGCTGCCGCCCATAACAAACGACAACAAAAGAATAGATCCTCCAAGGAGATTCCCAACAGACAACTGTGGCACGCCATCATGAATTGCTTGGTAGGCAACAAGCATTTCAGGGATGGTCGTCGCAAATCCCAAAAGTAAAAAGCCAAGAAGAAAACTTCGAATATGTGCTTTCTTCGCGATAAATGTGGTCGCTTTCAAAACCCAATCAGCACTTTTGGCAAGCACAAACCCCAAAAAAAGAAACGCGATTGCGTATAAGAGAGCATTCATTGTATAGACTCCTGATTATGATACATCGTTTCTAGCTCGCTGACTGTTGTAATTTGTTGTGCGCTTTTATCAGTTCGAATTCGAACAAGTCGAGGAAATCGTAAGGCAAACTGCGCCCCGTGTGACGGAGATTTCGTGATATCATCTGCAGCAATTTCAACAACTATTTTTGGTATTATCCACACATCCGGAATAAATGTCTTATCAACATTTGTATATTCTTTTGGTTGCTCTTTTGATGCATTCGCTTCAAAAAGCACCTTCATTTCTTTCCATAAATCATCTGTTACTCCGGTTCCAATTTTTGTCATCGTGACAAATGATTCGCCTTTTTTCACTCCCACCAAAAATGCGCCGATTCCAAAACCCGTTCGCTTCCCCTCCCCTTTGTAATACCCCATGACCACTGCATCCACCGTATCTGCCAATTTTCCCACTTTATTTTCTTCCTTAAATTTTACCCACGTATACCCGCGTCGCCCAGGTTCATACACAGCTTCCCATTTCTTCACAACAACGCCTTCAAGACCTGAAGCAATTTGTTCTGCATGATACGTACGGAGCGTTTGAATGTTGTCAGTCACGATATGGGGAGAAACAGATAAAATTGATCCTTTCGCAATAGTGTGCTCCAAAATATCCCGTCGTTTTGAAAGTGGAACACCCATAAGGTCTTCCCCGTCTTTTTCTAAAATATCAAACACAAAAAAACGCAAGGGCACGCTCTGTGTCGCACCGACAATATTATGCTTCCGTTTTCTCGTCATGGTTTCCTGAAACGGAATAATGCGGTGCATTTTTTCATCAAAACCGACTGCCTCACTGTCAAGAATCACGCTGTCGGCGTCAATTTGACCCGCAATTTTTTCAAGCTCCGGATACATTGCGGTCGTATTCTCCAGATTTCTTGAAAAACTCGAGACAAAGTGCATGCCGTTTTTCCTGAAAAAATGTATTTGCGTCCGGACGCCGTCATATTTTGGCTCAACATCCACTTCACCCATTTTTGTAATCATCTCTTCGGCGTTTTTCAGACGCTGACAAAGCGCCGCAAGAATCGGCGCGCCGACAACGGGTTTCACATGCGAAACCCCCTGTATCCCATGTTTTTTGATTTGTGTCGCAATATATCCGAGATCTGGTCGTACCTCATACGCCGCTTCAATTACCCCTTTGTGGGATTTGTCAGCCGTAAGCATCCATGACAATGCATCAATCATCGTCATATCTGAAAAACCCAAGCGAAGCTTATCAAGCGGGATTCTGACAAGATATCGAACGGAAAGCGAATCAGAATGGATAAACAAATCCGATAATGCCTCAATTTTTTGCTCTTGGGAACCTTCCCCTCCCATGAGTGCAATCGCCTTTAAGTGTTCAAACACCTCATGGATTGAATATCCTGCATCACGTTTTTTATCGCCCGCAATTTTTTCAGCTGCTGTTCCCAGATCCCCATATTTTTTAAAAAGCGCTGTCACATCCGCGTCCGTTATCTTATAGGTGTGCGCGATCGCACGAATCATCAACTTGTCGGCAATCCCGAATTCTATGGCTTCATAGAGCGGTGCAACGCGCCCTTGCAGCAGGTAGCATAATTCACCGATTTCTTCAATTTCGGCATGGGAAAAAAGATCGGCAAGAATCTCCGTCATCGCGTTTCGAGAAGGAGTGTTTTCCAGTTTTTGAACGTAAACAGCAAGGGCTTGGAATCTCATTGGTGTGCTGTGTTATCCTTTCAGGATATAACGAACGCCTTTTGTAGAACCTTGTTTTGAAAGTATGCCTTTTTTCATCAGATCTTTGATTTCCCGAAGTACCGTATCTTCGCTGATCATCGGAAATAATTCAAAAAACGCCTTGTTCTGCAAAAATCCATTCTCCTGAATAAACTCCACAATTTTTATCTGCCGTTCCGAAAGTGTCAGCTGTTGTCCGCCGAGTTGTTTCTTCATCTTCAAATCTGTTGACAATGTCTTAACCTTGTCCTTAATGCGTGAGAGCTCAATGGCTAGTCCTTCAGTAAAATATTCAAGCCAATGGGTGAGATTGCCATTTTCGACTGCAACGCTCTGAAGCGCCTGATAATAATTCAATGGTTCCCTGTCATAATATTCTTCCAGCGAAAAAAACCGCTTAATGTCGTATCCATCTCGAAATAAGACAAGTGTTGCAATAGCCCGAGCTGCACGTCCGTTTCCGTCTAAGAAAGGGTGGATGCGGACAAGTTCATAATGGGTAATGCCGGCTTTGAGTGCCGCGTGCATTTCATCAGGCGCTGCATTCTTCAACCATAAAAGAAAATCGGAAACCAAAAAAGGAACTTCGACTGCCGGCGGAGGACGGAACGTAATTTCGCCCGTCTGGCTGTTTTTTACGACAACCTGCGATTTCCTGTATTCACCGACTACCGCTTCCGGCAATATGCGGTCAGCAATAAGCGAATGCACATGTTTCACCGTCTCATCACTGATGGCGCCACCGTCATAGGATTCAATAAATTTTAAGACATTCCGATAATTTAATACTTCCTGAATATCACGATCCCTGCCGACTACTTTTGCACCCGCCAACACTTTTTCCGCTTCCGTAAAGTTCAATTCATTTCCCTCGATGTGTGTTCCGTGATGCACCGTCCGCACAATTGCCTCTTCCCTGAATTTTGCTTCCCATGCGGGAACAAGCGGTGCATTTTCAATGACTTCTTTGGCGGCCTCAATGATGCCGATATTTTTCAGAATTTTATTGGTGATATTGAAGGTTGGCGTATACATATAGGGATATAGGTATATAATAAAGGTATGGAAACCAAAAAACAATCCAAGGCAATGGCGCGGGCAATGTTGAAACAAATGATAGCATTGTCAACAGCTGCATTTGGACTTGTTGCAGCATTGGCATGGAATACGGTCATACAGGCGGCAATTGATACATACATCAAGCCATATATGCCAAAAGGAAGCGTTGTATTCTCCCAACTTGTGTATGCGGTGGTGGTTACCGCGCTGGCGCTTCTTGTGACGTATCTTCTGATGAAAATCAACGAAAAAATCGAAAAATAATGCGGTGCAATGTTGTTACAACAGCAGTGTTTTCATTGTTGTAGGAATCTGTAGAGCCAAATCGGTTGCATTAAAAAACGGCCCGACTGTTGTATAAAGATCATCACCTGCAGCCTTGTTGATAAAACTGCCGGCTACCGCTGCCAAAAAAGGATCATGTGTACATGCAAGTGCAGCAATAAGACCGGCAAGGACATCTCCTGTTCCTCCTTTTGTCATTCCCGCGTTTCCGCCGGAAATTTTTTCTTCATGGATTCCATCCGTTATCACATCAATTTGCCCCTTTTCCACAACTATACAGGTATGTTGTTTGGCAAATGCAGTGGGGGTAATAGTGGGGTTTCCGTTTTGCAGCAGTGCAAATTCCTGATGATGTGGCGTCAAAATTGCATGCTGAGGAATATGCGCTGTATCCATCATCTGCAACGCGCCGGCATCAATCACCCATTGTTTATGTGGATAGGCTTGTAACAATCCGTCAGTTAATGTTTTGGTTTCCCGTGTCCGTTCCATTCCGGGACCAATCAGAATACAGTCATCCTCTTCAATATATGCAGGAAGCGCATTTCTCTGGATGACAATCCCATTTTTAAATGCTTCCTTTGCCGACTGGACTATCGCGTTGTTTTCAGGCGTTGATGCAAAATGTACCAAATCAACGATACGGGAAGCGACCGTGAGTGACCAAATGCTGGCCGCGTGGAACAAATCCGATCCGCCGATAATGAGAAGCTTTCCGTTCTGGCCTTTATGGGAATCGGGGTGGGGCAACCGCACATGCTCTTTGATGAATGTTTTATCAATCATACGATACGCTTATTGTACTCTATGTACGACCGGCAATTGAATAATCTCGGCATTATGCAATTGTTTGAGCATGGGCAACAACTCTTCTTCTGCGGAGGTAATAATGGTTTGTTGGTGGTTAATGACGGAAAATACTATGCGCCGACTGTCTTCGTCAAGCTCGGAAAAAATATCATCAAGAAGTAACACGGGTCTGTCCCCTGATGACTTCTCAATAAAGGAAAGTTCCGCAAGTTTAAGCCATAATATAGCAAGCCGCTGTTCCCCCCGTGATCCGAATCTGGCAAGATCAATGTATGCATGTTCACTCCCTATCTTTTCAAACCGGAAATCATCGCGTTGCGGACCAACGAGTGTAGACTTTGCCGCAATTTCTTCTTCTTTATATTGAAGCAGCCGAGAAGCTGAAATGACGCTTGGATCATACACAATGCGGTAAGAAAGGTCATCGAGTATATATGCATTGACCGCATCAATATATGCCTTTCTCTTCTCAGTAATATACGATCCTGTTTTGATAAGCAACTGATCCCAAAAGAACAACTGTGAACGTGTGGCATCACCTTCATGAATGCGGTCAAGCAGCGAATTTCTCTGTCGCAATCCACGTTCATAGGATTGCAGATTTCGTCTGTATTCGCGGTCAATCTGCACCAACACGGTATTGAGATATTCCCGTCTGACACTGGGGCTTTCTGTAACTAACTTCAAATCAGTCGGCGAAAACAGCACCGCGCGGAGATTACCAATAAAATCAACCTGACGTCGTGGAATTCCGTTGACCAGATATTTTTTTCCCTGTGTTTTTTGTCCCTGCACCATGCCTGTTGTCAGAATAATTTCCAACATTGTTTCAACGTTTTTTGCATCACACACCACATGTGTCACCCGCGCGAGTTCGTTTTCCCACAAAATCATGTCGCTGTCTTTGACGGCACGAAAACTTTTTCCAACCGCCGCCAGCGCTATTGCTTCAAGAATATTTGTTTTTCCTACTGCATTCTGCCCGACAAGCACTGTAACACCGGCTGAAAAAATAAATGTCTGTTTTGTATACAAGCGAAACTTCTGGAGAGTTGTTTGTACGATACGCATGCTCTCATTGTATCATTTTCCGTTCTTTGGGTTATTGCATCACCTGCGGTTTGTTGTGTATAATAATGAGATTATGGCAACGAAACGTGTTTATCATCCAAGTAAAGCAAAACGTTCACGCACGCATGGATTTCGTACCCGCATGAAAACCAAAGGCGGACGAAGAGTGTTGAAACGACGTCGGGCAATAGGTCGAAAAACGCTTACCGTCTAAGACTGGAATCCTTCAAACAAACCGAAACGGTTCGTTTCAGGTATAATACCCGTATGCTTCCTTCTCGGTACAGATTATCAAAAAAAGATTTTATCCGAATCTTGCGTCGGGGCATTCGATCACAAAGCGGTGGTATACAGTTTATCTCAATGCAAACCGAAGCGTCATATGCACATCTGGGTATTCTTGTCACGAAGAAATACAGTAAGAAGGCGGTAGAACGAAATTGGATAAAAAAACGCATTGCTATGGCGTTTTTACCGTATCTGAAGGCAGAAACCATCAGTACCGATATTGTCTGTAAAATTATGCAGCCGATGCGGGAAGACACAGTGAAAAACATACACACAACAATACAAAATTTCATCACTTCCCGGTTATGAAAAAAATATTGCTTGGTGCTATCCGGTTGTACCAACGCTATCTTTCACTCGACACAGGTTTGATACAACAGGTATGGAAAACCGGTAGTGTATGCCGGTTTACCCCCACCTGCAGTGAATACACATATCAGGCAATCGATCGCTATGGTATAATGATCGGATCGTGGTTAGGGTTCAAACGCATTATTCGTTGCCATCCATGGAATAAAGGCGGTTTTGACCCGATTCCCAAATCATTATGACAAATCCCACCATCTGGAATCAGTTACTTGTCTGGCCAATCACCAATCTTCTCATGGTTTTTTATAAAATCTGTGAATGGCTGCATCTGCCTGGACCTTTGGGATTTGCTATTATTCTGCTCACTATTGCCGTTCGCCTTGTGCTCTATCCGTTAATGCAGGCACAACTCAAAAGCGCAAAAAAGATGTCCGACATGAAACCGCACCTTGATGAACTGTCAAAAAAACATAAAGATGATAAACAGGCGCTGCAACAGGCGCAGCTTGCTCTCTATAAAGAACACGGTGTCAATCCCGCCGCAGGTTGCCTTCCAACACTAATTCAGTTTCCTATTCTTATTGCGCTCTATAATGTGTTTTATCAGGTGTTGGGAAACGGCAATGTGGGCAAAATGATGGAAGACATCAATGCTATCGTATATAACAAGTCGCTGCAGGTCACTGTATTGGATGTAACATTCTTCGGTATGAATCTCGGCGTCAAACCAAGTGATTGGCAGCAATATGGCTGGTGGTTGTTGTTGGTACCTGTAATCACCGCGCTCCTGCAACTGTATCAATCCAAACTTATGACACCTGCAACACCAAAAACAACAACTGCAATTGAGAAAACTGGAGAAGAGAAAAAACAAGATTCCATGGCGGACATGCAGAAACAAATGATGTTCATCACGCCAATCATGTTTGGATTTTTCGCTTTCCAACTGCCTATTGGTCTAGCGTTGTACTGGAATATCTTCGGCCTTTTTGGTATCATGCAGCAATTACAGGTAAATAAAGGAAAATAATATGGAAGCAGCGGCAAAAATTAAAGAAGTCACAGAAGATCTTTTGCTTCGTCTCGGCATTACGGGTGAAGTCACAGTTGACATGGACGAATCCGGAGCGCATCGTGTCAACATAAACACGGAAGAAACAGGTCTCCTGATCGGATTTCATGGAAGGACACTGGAGAGTTTTCAAATGATTCTAGGGATGATTGTCGCAAAGACACTGGGAACATGGGAACGGGTGTATGTCAATGTCGGCGACTACCGCGAAAAACGGGAGGAAGCGCTGATGTATATGGCGCAGCGTGCTGCGGAACGGGCTATCACAGCAGGAAAACCCGTGGAATTATCTCACTTATCTGCAGCAGAACGGCGTGTTATTCATCTGACGCTTTCAGGAGATGAACGGGTAAGCACGGAGTCAGCGGGTGAAGGACGAGATCGAAAACTTATTATCACGCCGAAATCCACTGCATAATTTGCAAGGCACAGCATTCCCCTTCTATACTTGCTGTAGATGCATATTTTTGAATGGTTTTTTTATCTGACTATTCTCCTGCTTCCAACTCAACTTGGACTCCACTTCTGGCCCGATTGGACACTGGTTTTGGGCAGACGTGTTGATTACCTGTCTCCCACAATTTTTCTAACTGACATCACAATTCTCATCACGCTGTGCATGTGGTTTCTACAAAAACAAGCCATAAAAAATCTCATCGAAAAAATGAAGCATACCACAGCAATTGTCATCATAATGACAATCGGCATTGTTCTCAACTGTATATATTCATCAAGTCCGTTCCTAACACTGTATAAATGGGGAAAAGTATGTGAATATCTCCTCTTCTTTTATTATATATGTGTATCAAAACCTTCGATAAAAAAAATTACGTATGTACTTGGCATCGGTATACTCTACTCCTCAATCATCGCCATTGCACAATTTTACATGCAACACACAATTGGCGGAATATTCTGGTTTTTCGGTGAACGAACATTTTCAGGCAGTACTCCGGGAATTGCAAAAGTAAACTGGTGCTGGAGAACAGTCAGCACCTGCAAGGAACTGCTCAGACCCTACGCAACATTTCCACATCCAAATGTTCTGGGAGGTTTTTTGGCAACCACCACGCCTTTGCTCGTCCTTGCTTTTCAAAAGGAAAAGAATACACTGGTACGACTTTTTTTACTTCTAAGCATCGCTATAGGAATATTTACAATGGGAATTACATTTAGTCGAAGCGCATGGATTATTGGTGTCAGTGCGCTTGTATTCACACTCCTCTATTTGTATACCAAAAAAAAGTTACTGTGTTGGAGTATCGGCTTACTCTGTTTAGTGCTCCTGATAATTGCATGGCCGTATCTGCAAACTCTTACTGCGGAAAGCGAAAGTATTTTTATCCGACTTGATCTTGCAGAAGCGGCAATCAAAATATTTAAAGATCATCCGATTACAGGAACTGGACTTGGAACATTTTTGACGGAACTGCCGCATGTTCTAAATATTCGCGGTCTGTTTTTTCTGCAACCTGTCCACAATATATATCTCTTGTTTCTGAGTGAAACAGGAATTGTCGGAATTGTACTCGCTGCCACCATTCTTGGCGCAATACGTAAATCATTTATGATAACAAAACAAAAAAAGTTTATACTCATACCCATAGTGGCAATTGGACTTCTTGGGCTTATTGATCACTATCCTGTTACCGTTCAGCAGGGACAACTTCTGATGACATGTTTTCTTGCGCTCCCCTTTCTAAAAACTGATTCCTGATACAATAGAAGACGGGTATGAAAAAAACAATTGCATTCAATACACTTGCACAAATTGTCGGAAAAATTATTTCCGGCGGAACTACATTTTTTGTCAGCATTCTTCTTGCACGCGCGCTCGGCGTCGACGGATATGGAGATTTTACGAAAATTACAACCTATGTTGCCTTCTTTTATCTCTTTTGTGATTTCGGCCTGAATGCCGCGTATCTGCAACTGAAAGAACAACATACAGCCACACAATGGAAAAATGCTTTGTTTACCTCCAGATTTATCTTCAGCATCATACTGATGTTTATCACCCTTGCAATTATCTCGTTTCTTCCCGGATCATCTACACAGGGGTATTCAGCGATGGTTAAAATGGGTATCATTCTGTTTACGCCGACTATTCTGTTCCAAGCACTCATTACAACAACAAATGCATTTTTTCAGGAACGACTGCGTTATGACTTCGCAGCATATGCGACAATTGCAGGATCTATCACAACGCTCTTCTGTATCCTTGCGCTGACAAAAATACTTCTTCCGGAAGCGATGGTGTTTGGAAGTTTATTTTCGTTTTTGCTCGGATCTATTGCCACAACTGTTGTTGCTCTTTTTTTTGTCAAAAAAACCGGCGCTTTGCCGTCGCTGACTGTTGATCTGCAGACAATAAAAACACTTATATCCACTGCTCTGCCATTAGGAATTACGCTGTTGTTTAATGTCGTCTATTTCAGAATAGACAGCGTTGTCCTTACCATAACTAGATCAACCGCAGAAGTCGGAACATATGGTCTTGCCTATAAGTTTTTTGAAATGACATTAATTCTTCCGACGTTTTTTATGAATGCCGCGCTTCCGTCATTACTGCGTGCAAAAAAAGAGTCGGATATAAAAAAACTGCATGCACAAATCCGAGGATCTGGCATTACACTGTGTATTCTTTCCGTCTGTGCTGCGGTTGTAGGATGGATACTTTCCCCGCTGATTACCATGATTAAGCCAGAGTTTGCCGCAAGCATTCCTCCATTTAAAATACTACTTTTGGGTCTGCCGGTATTTTATCTGAGTTCACTTACTATGTGGGTGTTGGTCATTGAAAAAAGACGGATACAAATGTTGATAATTTATGCACTTTCCATGACGCTCAACATCTTTGCCAACATCATACTTATTCCCTCCTATGGGTACATGGCGGCGGCAGTAATAACAATCCTTTCGGAATTTTTCATATTGCTTACTTCATATGTTGCTATCAGACATGCTTGACAGAAACAAAGTGAAACGCGATACTTGTGCCATGAACAACACGTATACTATACATACAGACGGAGGAGCAAGAGGCAACCCAGGACCCGCTGCAATTGGCGTAGTTATTGAGAAAAACGGAACTTTGCTTGCCGAATTTGGCGAACCAATAGGGGAAACCACCAACAACGTTGCGGAATATACAGCTGTGCTCAAGGCCCTTCAGTATCTTCACGAGAAAAAGGAAACTACCGGAAACATTACATTTATTCTGGATTCTCTTCTTGTCGTCAATCAGCTCATGGGCAAATTTAAAATCAAGGATGTAAAACTGCAAACGCTTGCATCACAGGTCGCATCTCTTGAACAACATTTTTGTGGAAAAGTTATCTACACAGCAGTCAGACGAGAACTGAACCGAAGGGCGGATTTTTTTGTAAATCAGGCACTTGACGCTTCAAGCAAACCATAAGTTTATATCGCCAACTCACATCAAAACATCCAAAAAAATCGAACCTTCTCGTCACTCATGTCGAAGTACAAAAAAACGACACTGAGCGCACCATATAATCAGGTTGTTTTCGTATTTCCTTTTTGTCATAATACATCTGCTCCAACGCGCGAACTTCTATGAAAACAGACAACAAAACAGAAATCCATAACGAAACAATCGCTTCACCTGTGGTACGTATAGACGCGCTTGACGAAAACTTTATAGAACCGCTACGGGAATTTTTTGCGTTAAATGGTTGCGAGGTGTTTGTAAATTCATCCCCCAGTTCATACGCAACATATCACCTGATTGTCGGAGATCTCCAATTCGTGAAATATATTCTCGATAACCATAAAATTACCGGCCAGAAATCCATGAACATCATATGGGATACAAACGAAAATGCAGTATTGGAATTCCATAGTCACCATTCCAAATTTGCACTGATCGATCCCAAACAAATAACATCTGAGGTTCTTGCTAAACTGTGCAATTTCTTTTTTACCAGTTCGCAAAAAATTCTTGATCTGCAACAGAGTCCGAAACAAGGACAAACAAGACTAGAAGAAAAAACACAAACAACAGAAAAAACACCTAAACTACGTGAGCAAGAAAAAACAGTCGCACCCAATATGGAGCGCGATACACAACGGATCGCACACACCATAGCACAGACGTTCTCACCGCAGGGGAAAAAAGAAAAACCGATATCAAAAACTCCCGTCGCCCTGAAAGGGAAAAAACGGAAAGTCACCGGCATAGTACTAGGGACACTGGCATGCACATGTATGCTTCCTCTATGTCTCTATGCACTTTCTGTTATCGCAATGCTCATCATCATATACCGGCAATCCGTGTGTATCACCAAACCAAACCTTCCGTGTATCAGGGAACCAAGTCGCTCTATTCAATCATGGTCCACACATGCACGAAGGATGCTTCCGTATGCAAGAATACCGTTTCATCTGATCCATCAGGATACTATCATCAATGATGACAGCATAACCACACTGGAAAAAATATCGGCGACTCTTGCTTCAGCAGGAGACATTGAAGTGTTGGCGACAGATTTCAGCAGGTCGTTCTTCACCACTGATCTCTCAAAAGCAGACGCAACAACAACAGTCGTGCAGGTCGAAAAATTAAAGACGCAGTTTTTTTCTCTTCATACCAACTTGGATATGTCCTACCGTCTGATGGAACATAGTATGGAAAATCCAACTTTTCCATTATCAATTCCGTACGTGAAACACAAAATAGAAAAGGGGATAGAGATGCTTCAGGTTATCCGAACAAGACTGCAGACTGCCGAACGGCTCCTCTTACTGTACCCGTACATCGCAGGTTTTAAAGAGCCCCTGCACCTACTGGTTCTTTTTCAAAACAGTACGGAACTTCGGCCAACAGGAGGATTTATTGGATCGCTTATGGAGGTGTCCATAGAAGACGGCGTTGTCAGTTCTATGGAAGTTCAGGACGTCTACACCGTCGACGGACAGCTGCGCGGACATGTCGATCCGCCAACGCCTATCCGTGACCTTCTGTCTCAGGAGCATTGGTATCTGCGCGACAGCAATTGGGATCCGAATTTTGAGGAATCTGCAAAACGAGCCATGTGGTTTTATGAAAAGGAATCAGGAAAAACCGTACAGGGAGTCATTGCAATCAATTCATCGCTGATTATTCAAATTCTTCACATGCTTGGATCAATTCAAATGCCTGACACAAATGACGTCATTACAGCGGACAACTTCTACGAAAAATCCATTTCCTATACACAAACAGATTTCTTTCCGGGATCAACACAAAAAAAGGATTTTCTCGGCAGCCTCGTCAAAACCGTTATGGCTTCTTTCTTGGGAAACAAAAAAATATCAGGCATGCAAGCATTTGGCATTATTGATGAAGCGTTGCGAAACCGCACTATTCAGATGTATTTTGTTCATCCGGAAGCGCAGCAACTGTCCAAACAGTTTGCTTGGGCGGGCAGTATCCCCAGCAAGACATACTGCAAAGACGAAACCATCCGGTGCATATTTGACTACAACACCATTATTGAATCCAATCTTGGCGTAAACAAGGCAAACTACTACATCCGGCGTGAAGACACACGAGATATTACCGTTGATGCCGAAGGAAAACTGACGGAAACCATAACAAGAACAATACACAACACATCAGATAATCAGGCGGGGAGCGGGATATACAAAAACTATATGCGCTTCTATGTTCCTGTTCAGGCTCATATCACAAGTTTTACGATTGACAACGTCTCTGTGCCCGCAAAACCAACAGGGAAAAAAGCGCTCATCCTCCCGTATGGCGAACTAGATACGACACCTACTGGTTTCTCTGTCGTTGCGGTTGCATCTGCTCTTGCTCCATCTCACAGTACAACAGTGTCCATGCAATACGAATATACAACAAAGGAAACGGATGTCTCAAAACAACTTAACCTATATATCTATGGACAAAAACAATCAGGAATTGATCTGGTGCCGACAATTGTCCGTGTGCGGTATCCCGCCGTCTGGAAACTGCAGAATATGGGTGAATCTGCAGGCGTCACTCTTGCAAACGAAGGGTATCTCGAGTACAATAGCACGATGTCGGCAGACTCCGACATACACATACGTTTTATAAAGGAATAACACTATGAGTTCACATAAACTCCAAGGAGAAATCAGAACAATAACAGGAAAAAAGGTTAGGACAGTCCGTGCTGACGGGTATACGCCTGCGACTGTATATGGAAAAGGTGTTGAGGCACAAACAATCAGCATTCTCACAGGTGAATTAAAAAAAGTATATCGTGAAGCAGGGGAAACAGGGCTTATTGAACTGGAGATCAGCGGGAAAAAACATCCTGTCTTAATCCACACCGTACAAATACATCCCATCACAGGTGTCATGCTGCATGTTGAATTCCATGAAGTGAATTTGAAGGAAAAAGTGCATGCGGAAGTCCCAATTGAGCTTATTGGAGAACCTACGGCAATCAAGGAAAAAGTCGGAGTACTAATGCCGCTCATGGATCACGTGGAGGTAGAAGCACTTCCAGCCGAACTGCCTGAAAAAATCGAAATAGATATTACAGCTCTTGCTGCGGTCAATGATCAGATTATGGTCGGAGAATTGACTGTTCCTGCAGGTGTTGCGGTATTGACAGATCCAACGCTTATCGTGGTAAAAATCGGAGCATTCGTGGTCGAAAAAGAACCGGAACCGGTAGCAGCCGAAACGCCTGCAGAAGGGGAAGCTGTGCCGGTGGAAGAAGGGGAAAACAACGGAGAAAAACCAATGGAAGAGACCAAGGAAGAATAACTCCTACAGTAACACTCCGAGTTGTGCCGCAAACTCCTTGACCGCTGCGTTGTTTGGATCCAGAGCATACGCCGCATTGATGTACGTCATTGCCGCGTCCTGTTTGTCCAAACGAAAACAAATGGCTGCAAGTGTCATATATGCATCCCGATAATCCGGATGCTGTTCCACAACCGTCTTCCAAAACGCATAGGAACGGAGAATATAAGTCCGATCTTGTTCCCATCGGTTCAACATATCCTTTGGCTCTGACTGCACGCCAAGCACGCGTGGAACGAGTAGGGAAAAGGGCAAAGGAAATGTCCCAACCTGATCAGCCAACTGCAATTCTTTTGTGGCATCCGAAGTGTTTCCCAGTGTATACAACCGCTGCCCGAATCGCATATGGTTGGCACTCGAAAAAGGGGAAATAATGAGATCCAGACGCTCTGTAATCAATGGATTGGGATGTACATGGATCATCCAGACATTGAGCGCTATAAACGCCAGAAATGAGGCTAACGCGACGAAGCGGAATTGAGACAATTCAGGCAATGCGGAGAATATTCGGGAAATATGCGGTAATAACTGCTTTTGCACCCATGGTAAAATACGTATACGCAACATTAATGTTTATTGTATTGATGAGAGCGTTATAACGCAATATGACAGATTCTTTACGCAGACAAACTGTTATAACACTTCTTGAAAAAACGTATCCAGACGCACACATCATGCTGTCATATCACTCTTCATGGGAGCTTCTTGTTGCTGTTATGCTCTCGGCGCAATGCACTGACAAAATGGTAAATACAGTCACTCCCACGTTATTTTCCATATATCCAACTGTACAAGCTATGGCATCTGCACCGATACAACACGTAGAAATGCTCATCAAAAAAACAGGATTTTACAAAAACAAAGCAAAAAATATTGTCGAAACAGCAAAGCGCATCACGTCTGTATATAACGGAGAAGTGCCACACACAATGGATGAACTACTTACACTCAAAGGGGTAGCAAGAAAAACAGCAAATGTAGTGCTTACAAATGCCTTTGGCGTAGCAGAGGGCATCGCTGTTGACACACACGTCATCCGCTTAAGCCAACGACTTCGCCTCGTATCGCTACCCGCAATCGGAGGCAAAACATATACATATGTAGATTCAGATCATAAAACAATTGATTTTATGAAGGATGCCGTACCAGAAAAAATTGAAAAAGAATTACAACAAGTACTGCCAAAAGAAAAATGGAATACAATCACGTATGAGCTTATCGATCATGGCAGAGGAGTGTGTAAAGCGATCCGACCGCTGTGTCATTCCTGTGTGCTTGCACCATATTGTCCTTCAAAACGAACGATATAACTTCTCCATTTTCTTGTTTCACCAAACCAAACATGATAGGATAATAGGCGTACCAAGCACATTCTGTCCAATATGTATAAAAAGGAGCACGTTATGGCAACAAAAAAAGCGAAAACAGCAAAAAAATCTGCAGCAAAAAGTGAAAAACTAGTTGTGTCTATACCGAAGGAATTATCTTCCACAACTCCGTATTCAAATTGGAGACCTGCTGGAATCTCCAAAACCGGAACTATTGCCATTTTTCTTGGCATCATTATTTTGGGACTTCTTGCAGTAAACCGCGGGCTTGTGATTGCTGCTGTAGTCAACAATAAGCCAATTTTTCGGACGTCAGTAAATAATGCGCTCATGGCTCGATATGGCACGCAGACACTAGAAAACATGATTACGGAACAACTCATTAGTGACGAAGCAGCCAAACAAAAAGTGACTGTCACAAAAGAGGAAATTGAAGCAAAAGAACAAGAAATCCTCGCAAGTTTTGGTGGAAATGTCACGCTTGAAGAGGTATTAAGTTATCAAGGAATGACAAAAGAAGATTTTGATCAACAAATCAAACTGCAGATGCAGCTTACCAAAATTATCGGCAAAGACATCACCATCACAGACGAAGAAGTCACAACGTATATTGCAGATAACCCGTCAACCTTAGTTGCCACAGATTCTGACGGCATGAGAAAAGAAGCGCGGGAAGCAATTCTCACACAAAAAGTGAGCGAACAGCTACAAACATGGTACCAATCGGTAAAAGAGAAGGCAAAAATATACCGACTGATGAAATAAGGAGGAACTATGCATTGGTTCAATGGAGATACAGTACAGATGCTTCCGTGGATGAGTATCGGATTCATTCCTACCATGCTTTGGAGTCTTGGATGGAAAGGACTCGCGTTGTGGCACGCGGCAAAACGAAATGAAAAATGGTGGTTTATCGGAATGTTGGTTATAAACACAGTAGGAATTCTGGAAATCTGCTATCTTTTGTTTGCCGTAAAACTGTTTGCGGGGACAGATACAAAGACGGTGATGAAAAAACCAACGCAAAAAAAGCGTTCTTCATGAAAACGTGGCAGGCCTTACGGCAACATCCGGAGCTTTGGAATCGCTATTTCGTTCGGGAACATGTTATCCGCGCGGTGCGGGCATTCTTTCAGACAGAACAATTTCATGAGGTGGAAACCCCGTTGCTTCTGAATGCTCCTGCTGCAGAAAGCTACTTGGACGTTTTTGAGACAACGCTTCTTGATCGAGATAGAAAAAAAACAACGGCATATTTATCAACCTCTCCCGAACTTGCACTCAAAAAACTGATTGTTGCAGGTATCGGAAACTGTTACAGCATCACCAAAAGTTTCCGGAATATGGAGACAGACAGTCACACACATAATCCGGAATTCACCATCCTCGAATGGTACAGAATTGGAGCAACATATACATCGATCATGGATGACTGTCAAAAATTGCTCCTTGCAATCAATACGTCCCTTGGAAGGGGAAACACCATTACCTATCAAGGAATCACGTTTCATATAAGAGAACCGTGGGAAAAAATAACAGTCAAAGAGGCATTTGCTAAATGGGCAGCTGTCAATTTTGACGAGTTCTTGGATGATAAAACGGCGAGGCTAATCGCACAAAAAAAGGGGTACACCGTAGAGGACAGAAATACATGGGAAGAACTCTATGATCAGATATTTTTAAATGAAGTGGAACCGCATCTTGGGAAAGAAAGACCGACGATCATATATGAATTTCCGGGAAATCTTGCGGCGCTGTCGAAGAAAAAACAGGATGACCCGCGGTATGCCCAACGGTTTGAACTGTATATTGGAGGCTTGGAACTGGGAGACTGCTACACAGAGCTGACTAATTGGAAAGAACAACAGGATCGGTTTGAGTTCGAACTTACAGAAATTGAGAGACTCGGAAAAACCAAATATGACTATGACCATGATTTCATCGAGGCACTCAAAATGGGCATGCCGGACACAAGCGGCATTGCCGTCGGCCTTGACCGACTGGTCATGTTGTACGCAGACACCACACATATTGCCGATACACTCTTTTTCCCGAGTGTTGAATTGTTTGAAAAATAAGCCTATTCGTGGGATAATAGCTTCCATGTCATCCATAACCACATCTGATTTCAAAAATGGAATTTTCATTACCTTTAAGGATCAGCCGCACCAAATTGTGGAATTCCAGCGCGTCAATCCAGGCAAAGGTTCAGCATTTGTCAGAACCAAACTGAAATCACTTACCACAGGAAAAGTGCAGGAGTTCACCTATAAGTCAGGAGAATCTGTAGAAGAACTTCCAGTCGAGACGCAGGAGATGCAATATTTATATCCCGAAGGGGACGACTACGTATTCATGAATAACCAGACATTTGATCAGGTAACAGTCAAAGGAACACTTATCGGTGATTTCATCAAATTCCTGAAACCAAACGACACATATCAGATTCTTGTTCATGAAGAAGAGGCTGTTGGCATCCGACTTCCGAAAAAAGTCAGACTGATCGTCACTGAGGCAACTGAAGGAGCAAAAGGAAATACCATGTCAGGGGCAACCAAAACAGTGACTGTCGAAACGGGCGCCATTGTTACAGTTCCTCTTTTTATCAAAGAAGGCGAACTCATTGCTATCGATCCTGAAACAGGAAGCTACGTCGAACGGGCATAAATGACTCTCTTCTTATAATTGACACTGTTTCCAACTCGTGAAACAATAACAAATACTATGGATGACGAATCAACTTCTTTTGATCCAAAAACCCCGCAGCCGAATATCCAGTATGAAGAAACGCCGGTCATTACTCCTGTCGAAGAACAGACTCTGCAACCTGAAACGGCTGCTCCTCCTGTTGAAGAGCCAGCATTTCAAGAACAACAGACGGAAATGCCGGCTGCGCCCCCGAAAAAACGTTCGCCTAAAGCTGTTATCAAGGGTATTTTCATTTTTCTTATTCTGTTTATCGTAGGGTACGCGTTAAGCGGCGTTATACGGACCATCATCACGCAAACGGGCACATCAGTTGCCACAAAAACAGCCCCAGAACCAACAAGCGCTCCGGTTGAAGTATTACCCACAACAACGGCTGCCACAGAAAGTGGTTTGACAGTCCTTCCTATACCAAAAATTTCCACGACGCCGACGTTGACTGCTTCCTCAAGTGCTTGGAAGCAATACAACCCGGTTCACGGGGCATCACGCTCTCCCATTACATCTATCCGGTTCAGTCTTCCGACAACAATCCTCGCACCTGTCTGTGACGGATCATCCTGTGGATCTCAAGGAACATATTTGCCAGGCGGCACCCGACTTACTATAGCACCGCGGGGGGTAGGGGAAGTGCTTGCTGATTATCGAGGAAAAATCATCAGTGATGCCTCAGGGAAAGCTCTTATTACCAAAGAAACAACCATTGGCGGCAAGAAAGCAACGGAATACACAACAGATACCACAGGGTCGACAGTCGGAGGATATGGGTTTACTATGATGCATGGGTATATGGTGGAGGTCACAGACACACTTTCATTTGAAATTAATCATTTTTCACCAAACGGCATAACCACAGATTTTGCAGCAGACGACGTGCTTTTCAAATCGATTATAGGAACGATTCAATTCAACTAACCAAAGTTATACTGCTGGCCATGCAGAAATAATCAGCTTGTTGTCATGTTGCCGCGGCAGTTGTCCCCAAATACTTTCAGTCACAAATGGCATAAACGGATGCAACAGTTTCAGTACGGTCAGAAGAATATGACGGTACACGGCAAGAGCTTGTGTGTCTCCTTGTTTGAACCGCTCTTTATTCTGTTCCAAATAGTCATCAGCTAGTGTGTGCCATGTAAAATCATAGAGCATCTGCGCCGCATCAGAATATCTGTACGTATCCATATATTTTGTTGTCGTCTTCACAGTCACTTCAAGTTTTTTTAACATTGCCAGATCACTCTTGTCTACATCTTTATCCATTGTCTTGTCATAAAAGGGAAGGTCTTTGATGTTCTCGGTATTCATTAAAAAAAGACGCGAAATATTCCAAAGTTTATTGGCAAAATTTCGCATACCTCGAATTTTATCCTCAGAAAGGGATATATCATTACCTGCTGCTGCTCCAAACACAAGCGCCATACGCAAGGCATCTGCTCCGTACAAATCTACCATCTTAATGGGATTGACCACATTGCCTTTGCTCTTACTCATCTTTTGTCCTTTACTGTCCCGAACCAATCCATGAAGATACACTTTTTTAAACGGCACCTGACCGGTCACATACAACCCTACCATCAGCATACGACACACCCACCACGGTAAAATATCGTAGCCCGTTTCCATCACGGAAGTAGGGTAGAAGGTGTCAAAATCAGTGTTATCACTGTTGGCCTTCAGTGTGGCAAACGGCCACTGTGCACTGGAAAACCACGTATCAAAAACATCCTCGTCTTGTGTGAGAACTGTGCCTCCACATGTCGGACATTTTTCTGGAACGCTTCCATCTGTAATAATCCATTCTTTCCCAACATTCGTTTTCGCACATGCCTCACATCGCCACGCAGGAATTCTGATTCCCCATACGATTTGACGGCTGATATTCCAGTCATGAAAATCATTCAACCATTGAGTTGCGGTTTTTTCAAACCGTTTCGGCACAAATGACACTTCCTTTTTGGCAATTGCAGTGATTGCCCGATCTGCAAGCGGTTTAATTTTCACAAACCACTGGGACATGGGGAGCGGCTCGAGTGTCGTTCCGCATTTATAGCAGGTGCCGACGGTATGTACATACCCTTCATCCACATGGTCAATAAGTCCTTTTACCTTCAGATCTTCAACAACCTTTGCCCGCGCCGCTTTTATGCGAAGCCCTGCATACGAACCGGTCACGGCAGTCAGTTTTCCGTCAAATCCGATTACCTGTACAAGCGGAAGATTGTGGCGCTTGCCGATTTCGAAGTCTGTCACATCATGGCTAGGCGTCACTTTCACAACGCCTGTACCAAATGCGGGATCAACCGCCTCATCGGCAACAACTTTGAGCTTCACTTTACCGATAAGCCCATCAAATTCAATTTCTTTTCCAACATAGTCTTTGTAGCGTTTATCTGTCGGATGAACGGCAACTGCCGTATCGCCGAATTTCGTTTCAGGACGCACGGTTGCCAGCACAAACGGGCCGTATTTGAGATAGTAGAGTGGGTCAATCTGCTCCACGTGCTTCACTTCCAAATCAGAAAAACTTGTACCGCATTTGGTGCAGTAATTCACCAACCGTTCTCCGCGATAGATAAGCCCGTCATCATGCATTTTCTTAAATGTCTTATACACAATAGCAATGATTGCAGGATCAAGTGGAAATTTAAGTCGCGGCCAATCCAAAGAAAAACCCATCCGACGAAGCTGTGACTCCATACTGCCACGGTTATTTTGCGCAAAATCCCAAATCGCTTTATAGAGTTCATCCCGCGAATAGTCAAAACGGCTTTTCCCTTGTTTAGCCAAAAATTTCTCAAAGACATACTGTGTCTCGAATCCCGCGTGATCAAATCCGGGTTGCCATAATGTAACATCACCCTTCATCCGGTGATACCGGATCATAATATCCTCAATAGTAAACATCGCGTGTCCCAAATGAAGATCACCGTTGGCATTTGGAAGAGGAAGGATAACACAGAATGGGTCTTTTCCTGTTTTTTTGACCGGAGCAAAACAATGCTCTTGTTCCCATGAGGAATAGATTGTCTCTTCAAACGATTTTGGAGCGTAGGCTGTATCCATCACTCACATATTGTAGCGCGTGGGGTTATAACTCTTCAAGCTTCACGTTCTCGGACTGTTGTCCTTTGATAAGCTCCAGATATTTTTCCGTTGTTGACAACCGTTTATGTCCAACCAGCTTGGAAAGCGTCATAATCGGAGTACCTGCCATCAGATGATGGGCGATAAACGTGTGACGGAGATCATTGACTTTCGCACCCTCGATACCTGCAATCCTGAAGTACCGGTCAATCGCGGTACGGATGTTCCGAATAAGGAGCGGTCTTCCTGTTTTTGTAATAAAGAGCGCATTGCTTTTTGCTTCGCTGTTTCTGATTGCCATATATTTACGAAGCGCTTCAAGAGCTGCTTTATTTAATGGCACCATTCGTTCCTCATGACCTTCCTGACTTGCAATGTGCAGTTCCGTTGCTTTGACATCACTGAGTGTAAGTGAAGCAAGCTCTCCTATACGAACACCGGTCTGCAAAAACAACTCAACGATTGCATACATCCGGATATCACCCCGACACGCGTCACGAAGAGCTCGGTATTCCAGCTTAGACAAAATCCGTGGCGGTTTTACATCATATTTCGGGTGTTCCACCTCAAGTGCAGGATCCGAGGCAATCAAATTGGAAATTTTCAGGAACCGAAAATAGGTTTTAATGGAATTGATTTTTCTCGACACTGACTTTGGGGTATAGCTGTCACTGGTAAGTTTCTTCAGAAATGCATCAATTTCGTCTTTTGTAATGTCTCCTACGGACTTTTTTTCTGCCGTCTGAAAAAACGTCAACATTTGGTCAATGTCTTTTTTATATGCTACGATGGTAGCACGTGCCCGCTTTCGGGACAGCAGATATTCAACAAACTGTTCATTTGTAGCCTTAAGATCAACACTCATATACTGTATATTTTTGAAGCAGGACTAATAATGAGGCAATCGCCTCAGGCAAGATAAAGCCTATAATATCACATATAAACGACAATAACAAGGCATAAAAAATAAATACGCTATGAAGCAAAAACCCATAGTTCGATTATTCCCATTTCTGCTGCTCATTAGCCTCATTTTTGGGTGTATTAGCCTCATTTCCTCCATCTCATCCACGATGAAACGACAAAATGCGAGAGAGGAACGGGAAAAAATCCTATTTTCTTTACAAAAACGAGAGGCTGAGCTTCAAAAAACGCTCGAATTTGCTAAATCTCCAGAATTTATTGAATCTGAGGCACGAACAAAGCTCAATATGGCTCGTCCAGGGGAAACAATTATCCTTATGGATCAGAGTCGGGGAAACACGGAGATACTGGAAAAAACCGATGCAAAGACCAATTGGAAAATCTGGTGGGAGTTATTTAACTAAACTTGTGTCAGCGGCGGGGATCGGACCTGCGACACACGCCTTATGAAGGCGCTGCTCTACCACTGAGCTACGCTGACAATTGAAGCTATTGTACGGGATTTACCCAGCAAAAACAACCATTAATACAGAAGAATGTGTGGTCGTGCCGGCAAAAGATTGGTTGCCACACTCTACCCAGTCGGTTGTAGTGTTTACACCAGTTCCGAAAGGAATGTAGGTTTCTTTCAAAAAAGATGTGGCAGTGTGCCCAACACATTCACCGCCTCGCTATACAAAATGGTCAAAATCAGGTATACTCAGCTTTGTTCTTTAACGAACCGCGGGGTAGTGTAAAGTTGCACAGAAGGCTCATAATCTTCTAGACCAGGTGCGATTCCTGGCTCCGCAACAAAGTTGACGACGTATGCTATACTAGTTGCCAAGTGAATAAATGTCACAGGAAGATTGATTGGGATCTTCCTATCGATGAAAATCGAGACTGAGAAGGCTACCTGCGCATTGAGCGAGGATGTCTGATCCAGAAGCTTACCTGTAAAAATAAAGCGCCATGTGTCGCGTTCCTGCGGAGCATGTAATAAGATTTCTTACATGTCCCTCGCATAGGCGGGGGATTTTTGTAAGCGATGAAACAAGGTGGAACAGCCTTTTTATGTAGGCCCTTGTAAGTTACCAAAACTATTTTGGTGATTTACAAGGGCTTTTTTCGTTTGTAGGGGTGTAGTGAAACGGTATCACGGCAGTCTCCAAAACTGCTATTTCAGGTTCAAATCCTGACACCCCTGCCTATGAATCACTATACACAAACATCGTGGAGGACATACTGGCGAAGCAATTCGTTTGTATTAACCCGTAAAAATTTTGGAAAAGGAACTATGAAAAAACAAAATAATGAAATACTAGCAAAAACATATTTGAACTTACCGCACTTTTTAAAAAAGTATGGGGTAGGTTTGCCGGATCCGTATTTGCACCCAAAAACAAAAAAGGTGCTGCAACCTGAAGATCTAGCGCCAATTTTTCCGCGTGAACTCATACGACAGGAAACAACATTGAAAAAATCAGTAGTGATACCGGATGAGGTGTATGAGCTGTATAAAACTTACAGACCATCCCCATTATTGCGGCTGCGGCGGCTTGAAAAACGGCTAGGGACGCCTGCGCATATCTATGCAAAATATGAAGGCGTCTCGCCTGTGGGAAGCCACAAATTTAATACTGCCTTGGCACAGGCCTATTACAACAAAAAGGAGGGGATAACGACGCTCACAACGGAAACGGGTGCAGGACAGTGGGGGTCAGCACTAACACTCGCAACAAGAATGTTTGGGATGAAGTGCATTGTCTTCATGGTGCAGAGTTCGTATGACCAAAAACCGTACAGAAAAACGGTCATGCATCTCTATGGAGGAGTGGTACATGCAAGTCCGTCGACCAACACCACTTCAGGAAGACAATTTCTTAAAGACTATCCGCATACGAATGGCAGTTTGGGGATGGCGATATCTGAAGCGATTGAAACTGCAGTTTGTGGTAAGAACACAAGATACGCGCTGGGCAGTGCGCTCAATCACGTGATGCTGCATCAAACCATCATCGGTCAGGAAGCGAAAAAACAGTTAGAACAGACAGATACATGTCCTGACATAATCATCGGCTGTTGCGGAGGAGGAAGTAATTTCGCAGGAATCGCATTTCCTTTTCTTGCGGACAAATTAGCGGGTAAAACGAAAAACACTCGCTTTATCGCAGTTGAACCAACGGCATGTCCGTCGCTCACTAAGGGCGAGTACCGCTATGATTATGGTGATACTGCAGGGATGACACCCCTCATGAAAATGTATACCGTCGGCAGCGGATATATACCGTCGCCGATTCATGCAGGAGGACTTCGATACCACGGAGTGGCACCACTCGTAAGTTTTTTATATCATAAAAAACTCATCGAAGCTGCCGCATATGGACAGAAAGAAGTATTTGATGCAGCAAAGCTCTTTATTGAAACCGAAGGCATTATTCCTGCACCGGAATCAGCACACGCGATTAAACATGTGTTAGTTGAAGCGCTACGGGCGAAAAAAGAAGAGAAAAAGAAAACAATTCTGTTTAATTTGTCGGGACATGGACTGTTGGATCTCGGCGCGTATGAAACATATTTGGAAGGAAAAATGAAATAAGAAAGAAAGCGGGCGGGAACATACCCCGCCCGCATGTATAAATACAAATGATACAATGAAGGAAAGGAACATTATATGAAACGAATATTGTCAGGCATCACACCAAGCGGGGATGGGACACTCCACATAGGAAACTATCTCGGCGCGGTAAAACAGTTTATTGACATGGCTCGCACTAATGAGTGCTTTCTTTTTGTGGCTGATTTACACGCACTCACCACTATCCAAAATAAAAATCAGTTACAAAAAAATGTAGAGTCACTCATTCTTAATGAGCTAGCTTTACTGAAAGGATTCTTAACACCAGAAGAATTTGAAAGGCTTGTTTTTTACAGACAATCTGACCTTGCAGGAATGCATCCGGAACTGCAAACAATTCTGAACAACATAACACCGCTTGGCCTGTTAAAACGAGCGCATGCGTACAAAGACAAACTACAAAAAGACATCATGGAAGATGACATCAATGTCGGGTTATTTTGCTACCCGATTCTCATGGCATCAGACATTCTGCTCTACAAGCCAGATCTTGTACCAGTTGGGAAAGACCAAAAACAGCATGTGGAAATTGCCAGAGATGTCGCAGAGCGGTTTAACCGCGTCTACAAAAAACAAATATTCAAACTTCCGGAACCGTTTATTCCGGAATCAGTCGCCACCATTCTTGGCACCGACGGAAAAAGGAAAATGAGCAAGTCCTTAGGAAATATCATTTCTATTTTTGAGTCCGAAGACACAATCAAAAAACAGGTAATGGCAACATACACCGATCCGACACGGGCTCACGCTACAGACGCTGGACATATCGAAGGAAACATGGTGTTTACATACCTCGACTTTTTTGGGAAAAAGGAAAAAGTAGATGAAATGAAAAATGCGTACACGAAGGGGCAAATAGCAGATGTTGAAGTCAAACACTATTTATATGATTCTTTGCTGAAATACTTTCAAAACGCACGCGCTGCATATGAAGAGCTTAAAAATAATCAGGGAATGGTCAAGGAAATTTTGTCAAAAGGAAAAGAAAAAGCTATAGCCGTTGCAGAACAGACAATAAAAGAGGTCAGAGAGACAATCGGACTGCAAAACATCTATTCTCTTGGGGAAAGCAAAAAAACAGTCATTTCCATCGATGATTTTGCCGCCGTAGATATCAGAGTGGGGAAGGTAGAATCCGCTGAACATGTGGAAAAAAGTGAAAAACTGATCCGTCTCCACATAAACTTTGGCAATTTAGGAAAGCGGATTATTTTCACTGGCGTCAGACAATATGGATATACGGCCGACAGCTTTATCGGAAAACAGTTTTTCTTTATCGTGAATCTTGCCCCACGAAAGATGATGGGTGAAGAATCACAGGGAATGATCATGGCCGCTGATGCGGAGGATGGAAAACCAATATTTTTATCAGGCGACAATCTTCCTCTTGGATCAAAAATACGGTAAACAGAGGTGAAATAAGAAGATTATTCTATATCCTCAACTTCTTTGTCGGATGCGCGATTGCATGATACAACACACTTACGCAAAGCGTTGCAACAAAAGACAGGAGTAAACGAATGCCATATCCCAGATGAAAAGAAACGCCCACATGCTCCAAAAAAAACCGTATTATTGGCAGCTGAAACATAATAAATTCAAAACTAATGGCGCCAAGAAACAGAAAAATGTTTTTAGATAACAGCCAAGAAACTGAACCTCTGGCATAGGCAAAAAGCAACAGACATATACTCACGCTTGGCAGAAAAAACATGCTAAAACGGTATGCATCGGGAACATATTCCGCCAGAAAAATACTCATTCCTAGAATACTTATGCTCTCCAGTTCTAGCACGGTTGCTATCCGGCGGGTAAAATGTTTCGTCATTGGATGAGATACAAAAAAAACGTATAACAGCATCCCTGTTACAAACTCGAATATTTTCGAAAATGGCGATATATATAAAAAATACGCCGCGTGACGCACACCAAAAAAATAGATGATGAAAAATTCTATCATCCAAAGCAATAAAATTGTTGACCATGAATGAAATCGATAGATGACCCGCAAGAGAAAGGGGAACGCTATCCAGCAAAAAATTAACGAGGATAAACTCCAAGCAACAGAATTAAAGGAATAGGCATATTGCAGTGAAGGAATATACGATTGCAGTAACAGCAGATTCGCTATCAACATGCTCCAAAATCGTTCTCCATATTCATGAACAACAAAAGGAATGGTTATTCCCAACGTTAACAGGTGCAGGGGAAGAATTCGTTTCAGACGTTTGAGGCCATATGTTCCCCAATCAAACGTATGTGTTTGCAAACGCCACTGATAATTTGCCGTCAGTAAAAAACCGGAAAGAATAAAAAACGCGGTCGTCCCCGCATACCCATATGCAAGAAGCGGCATTTCTAGCAGATTAATAAAGGGGATCGCGCGAAATAACAGTGTATGATTTAAAAAAATAGCGATAGCTGCAAAAAAACGAATGGAAGTAAGCGGCAGTATACGATGAAAACTTTTTTCCAACACGCGCATAGTTCTTCTTAATCATTTGTTAAGACACATGTTTCTCTTTCGATTCCGACACAACTTTTCCCTTCTCCAAATGAATGATACGTTGAAATAAATATTTAAACTTTTCTATAGTGTGCGAGCTGGCAACCACTGTTATATCCTTTTGACGAATTAAGCGCTGCAATGTCCTTTTTGTTTTTCGTCTATAATTAGCATCACCCACGTTAATCATTTCATCAAGTATCAGAATATCGGGCTCTGAATGAATGGCTATTGCAAAACCTAGCCGTAACATCATTCCGCTTGAATACGTAAACAACGGCACATCAATAAACCTTCCTATGTCGGCATATGTAATAATTGCTGCGAGTTTCTGATCTATCTCCTTCTTCGACATACCAAGCAACATACCGTTAATATAGATATTTTGTAGGCCGGTTAGATCACTGTGAAATCCTGCTTCAAGTCCAATAAGCGATATTATTTTCCCTTCGGTGTAAACCCGACCACGGGTCGGTGTACAGATACCGGAAAGAATTTTTAAAAGGGTCGTTTTCCCTGATCCGTTGGGACCAACGAAACCGACGCTTTCACCCTTATGAATAGTTAAATTAATGGTGTCGAGAGCGAGAAACCGTTCGTCTTTGCCATTAATAAGTTTTTCAACAAGAGTAGGTTTTTCATGATGGATAATATACTCTTTGGATATATGATCCAGTTTAATAGCAACAGTATTTTTCATAGTATTAAATCCAATCATCAAAATTTTTACTCTCTCTCCGAAAGATAAGAATGCCAAGTGCCGCTATCAAAACAATCAGAGCACTATTTATCTGAAGCATCCGAGAACTCGGAAAAGGCAGGTTTAAAAAACTGTGCTGCAATATAAGAACAATAGACGTCATGGGATTAAAATTCCATAAAAAAAGTAATCGTTCTGGAATAACAGACAGGGTATACACAATGGGTGTCGCGTAGAACCACACGGTAAGGAGTGCTTGAGTAAAAAATGCGACATCACGATATTTTACATGAAGGGCACTTGTCAGAAGACTTAAGCCGGTAGTAAAAACCAACAATAGTATGAGTGCAAAAAACAGACTCGGCAGCCTTGCAATAACCTCAAATCCGCCTACTGTTGCGATAATTCCCAATATAAAAAGCGCTAATAAAAAATTAAAAAAATCTGCTAAAATGATGGACATCGGAATTACTTCTCTAGGAAAAGCTGCTTTTTTTACCAAAGACCGTTCGTGGACAATGCATTGAGTCGTCTTAGAAAGGGAAATATTAAAAAACCCCCATGCCAATAATCCCGTAAACAAATAATAATACTGATTTTGTATTTGCTGCTTAAAAATAAACTGGAAAATAAACCCGATGACAAGCATCTGCAGCACTGGATTAATCACCATCCATAAAAAACCAAAAGCTGTATGTTTATAACGTACACGCAATTCTTTATCCGTTAAAGTAAATAACAGTGATATAAAATACCGTAAGCGCTTCATCATCAAGGGGATTATACTACATACTGTTCCTTTTTTGTCTATGGTATGATAAGAAAAACGCATTCCAACAATGAATATATGACTGCTGTATCACCACACATTTCAGTCTATAAAAGACCTCCCAAACAGATACATGAACAAATTAAACAACTCGGTTATATTTGTTTTGCTAACAAAAAACTAAGTGAAGTAGAACAGAAAATAAATCAAGACCAGATAACGGCAGATAAACCAGAAAAAGTTATAGTTGCAGTGGAAAATGGCGCGCTTCTTGGAAGAATAAAAATATTCAAAAGAGCTTCAGTATTTGATAACACCCGTATCACTATTGGAGGAATAGGTGGAGTCTGTGTGGAACCACATGTGAGAAATCAGGGAATCGGTTCTCGTTTACTCCGCGCCGCTTTGGTGGAAATCAAAAAAAGTAATGTTGATATTGCTCTCCTTCTTGTTGATTCTAAGAACAAAAAGGCAATTTCACTGTATCAAAAATTTGGCTTCACCCTCTTACAAAATAACGTTCTCTACACGGGTAAATCAGGAACACTATATACACAAAAAGGTGCGATGATAGCACCAATACGATCCAATAACATATACTCCAAGATATGCACCGTAAAAATCCCTGTACATATCGGTTGTGGTAATTTTTAATTACTTGCTATACTACTAGCACTCTGCCACCAACAAATACGCTGCTCCTTGTGCGATATAATACATTGCTTATGTATCAGCTCCAATTACTAAAAACCACGATTGCAAATGGCTTTCTTCATGTTGTCATACGGCTTACTCCACCAATATATGCAAAAAAATATTCCAAAACCACTGGCATAATAACAAAAATTGGGCATAAGTATATAACAATGTATATATTGATGATGAAGACGTTTGTGTTCTTTTCTAAACTCTCGCTTGCCACCTGTGTCATTGATGATGGAACATTGACAAAACACGACAAACAAGTTCTTGCAAAACACGTCAGAAATATTCGCATCATCAGTGCTTCTGCCGGTCTGAAAGCGGTAAAAAAAATAAAAACAAGATACCCATATATATATAGATACCGCATGGAGACTCATCCAGATCTATTTACCCACAACACATGTCTATATGATCTTACGCAGTTGTCAGGATTTAAAAAATTTATTATTCTTGACGCGGATATAGTTTTTTTTAAAAAACCGACAACCATTATTAATTGGGTGAATTCAAAAAATGAGCGCACGTATTATATGGCGTTTCCATCCAGCTATCTGTACGCAACAAGTGGATGGGGGAGAATAATCCTACAGATTTTTTCCACACTTTGGAAATCAGATATTCCTGTGTTATTTAATGACGGTATTATTTGTGGATATAAGCACTGGTTTACATTAGACGTGCTCGAGCGACATACGAAAATGGTCTATGCGTATGGATTGCAACATTCTTGGATCAGTCTTATTCTTATCTGGTCAGGCATCTTTTTGCATTTTTCTAAAAACCCAAAAACTCCAATCTCACCGCTTCCGGCAGTACACTATGGCATTTTAACTGTAAAAACGCTCCAGTCTCGTCTTAGAAACGCCGTGTTCTCCTATACGTGTCTACATTATATCGGCCCATTTAAAAACCTGTATCTACCATTGGACGCATATAAGCTATTTATTTCTTACTGCACACATAATCTATGAACATGGTACTCAAAAACACAAGGCAAAAACTGATAAAAACGCTTGTGTATCTTCTGTTGCAATGTACAAAACCGGTTGTACTTAATCAAACACAATATAATGTGTCATTTTGCTCCATGGTGTCTCATAATCATCTCCTCCTCTATATAGTCGCTATCAAATCGTTCATCTATTGGTCACATCTCCATCTGCCAGCAATGATTGTTGATGATGGAACACTGACAACAAAAGATAAAGCACTGCTTACTTATCACCTGAAACATTGCCTTGTTATATCAAAAAAAACAGCGGATAAAAAAGCAAAACGGGAGCTTCGGGCTTATCCTCATTGTCTCACATACAGATTAGATACAACTCACGACATCGAAACACATAATCAAAAATTATTTGACCCTTTTTTATTGTGTCGAACGGACTATTTCATTCTTTTGGATTCTGATGTCCTATTCTTTTCCCGCCCCACTGCAATCATTGATTGGATCAAAAGCGACAAAAAACATTTTGTGTATATGCAATATAACCCCTTGTATATACAGACATGCAACACATGGGGAATGCTAACAATGAAAATTTTTGCAAAGCTCGTTGGAAATCCAAGTGCAGTTAAACTCAATTCCGGACTCGTATGCGGCAAAACGTCATTATTTTCACTTGCGAAAGCTGAGCAACTTTGCGCTGCCTATTTTACCTACAGATTAAACCGTACTTGGTTGGGAGATCAGCCGGTTCTTGCACAGATATTCCTGTCTGAAAAAAAATCAGTCACTAAAAAATCCGGCTTACCAAGCGATACGTTTTGCATACTCACAGATGCCAATATGAGAAAAAACTTGTGGAAAAAGGCGTGTATCCACTATCATACAGGCATAAATAAACATCTTTGTTTTATAGACAGTATTCGCTTATTGCTGAAAACTCAGCTTTTTACAAAATCATAGAGTAATTGACAGTATTACATATGAAACACCAATATAGTAATTTTGTCATTCTTACGACACAAAGAACAGGTTCTACCTATATTGCGCATCTGTTGGATTCCCATCCGTCCGTCGTATCTTATGGCGAAATATTCCACCGGTTCGGCGTTGGTTGGGGAAGCAGGACACAGCGCACAAACACGAGGTGGTTATTCTATATGCGCAACATCTTTCCCATCGTGTTTCTCAACACGCAGGTGTTTCATGCATATCCGTCAAACATTCGTGCTGTCGGTTTTAAACTGATGTACGGTCAAGCTACCCGTTTTCCGTCAGTTCTGCGGTACCTTGCAAATCAGCAAAGTACTATTATTTTTCTCAACCGCAAAAACCTACTCGAGTCACTCGTATCACTCAAACGCGCGCAGTATTCCCGTATTTGGACTCTCAAATCAGCATCGGAAAAACCAGCAATCCACATATATATAGATGAACAGGAGTGTCTCAATTATTTTATGGAGACGGATTGTCTTCATCGGCAATTCTGTGCGTATTTCAAAAAAAACCCTTCCATGCAGATATATTATGAGGACGTGTGTCAGAAAGGGACGCATGGACTTGATGCGGTGCAGCGTTTTTTGGCAATCCCCAGAAAACCGCTCTCTTCTCCAATTACAAAACTGAGAGGAGCTCCGCTAGAGGAAACGGTAGTAAATTACTTCGAGTTGAAAAAAAAGTTTTCCAAAACGAAATGGGCATCATTTTTTCCATGAAACGCATTTTATATATATCATCGACAGACGAATCAGCTTCCATCCAAAATACGGAAAGAAGAAAGGCTTTGTTGCAGGAGCTCGGTTTTTCCGTCACTCTGTATACGTCAAAACAACAGGGTCTTTCGGAACTGCTGCAGTTGATTCCACACATACACACCTATACCATGCTCTATATACGTATTGACGGATCCTGTCGCCTTGACAAATTCAGCTTTCTCAAACTTATTCGTCCTTCACTCAGAATCGTTTGGGAAATTCATGGATTTCCGGAAGAAAATGATAGAAACAGCCACAGTGCACGTACTCATGGGCTCAGTGCGATCAAGAGACTGGTATATTCCGCATGTGCAAACGGGTATGTTTTTGTCTCTGAAGAGTTGCAGCAATATGCAAAGAAAAAAATACTTCGGCGTCCTCAAACCGTCATTCCAAATTTTATTCCGTCCGGTTTCAAACAATCCTTTAAACATACGCCGTCCAAAACCCTTAGGTCAAAAGGCACATCGCTTCGATATGTTTTATGGACCGGCAATGGAGCGTATCCGTGGCATGCGCTCGATATACTCGAACAGGTGGCAAAACTGTCTTACCGGCGCAATAAACATATTCGGTTTATAGTAATTTCCCCATATCTTTGGCATACGTTTTCCTGGTATCGGAATATCCTGTTTATCGCAGGGGCTCCCAATACCGTGGTACAGAAGTATATTGGGCAAAGTGATGTGTGTCTTGCGCTGTATCACAAACCGCCCGCATGCCCGTTTTATTTTTCTCCGTTGAAAATTCTCGACTATATGATCAACAAAAAACCTGTTATTGCAACAGGGTTAGGGCAAATAAACACAGTAATAGCCGATGGGATTAACGGGTATGTCACGGATAATGAGCCTGAAGACATCGTGGAAAAAATTCAGTATCTCATAACTCACCCTAAGGAAAGAACCGCGATGGGGGATAAGGGGTATGATACCATCACTTGCCAAAGGTCATATGCTAAGGCAAAAAAAGCGTATCAGGCATTTTTTAATAAAATATGGTAATAAACCAACAAAAAAAGGCCGTTGTTATCGTACTAGATGAATTTTTCACAAGCGGTATCACCACATTTATTTATTCCTATTCCCAGTATCTTCTCTCAGCTGGGTTTGATGTGATTTTGATAGGCAAATCAAAAAATGAATCATGGATCACCCAAAAATTTCATGGGTGTACCCTGTACACATTCTCCGAAACCAAACCAGCAAAATTACTCGGAGAAAAGCTGATAACCTATATTCAAAACGTTTTCTGGTACGCCAAGTTGTTTCGAAAAGTACGCCATAAACATTCCATTCTTGCAGTTCATTTTAATCAGGTGCTCTCAGCTTTTGGCATTCTGCTGTTTTCCCCTTCGGTCTATAGATATCAAAGAATATATACGTTTCATGGAGACAGAGCGCAGGAACTCCAAAGTGAACAAGTGGAGCATCCTGTCCGCATACTACATATTGCCGTCATGCAACAGTTGCAGCGTTTTGTTTTACATCACTGCTCAGCTGTTGTTGCAGTAAGTCTGTATGGACTCAAAAGATTACGCGAGTTACGAACGCCAAATAGTAGATATATTCCTAATGGTATATTTATGGATACAACTGGCGCGCGGGGAATAAAAAAAGAAAAAAAACTACAGCGTATGCAATACCATTGCATCAACATATCTCGATTCGAACCGCGAAAAGGACATATTCTCTTGCTACATGCTATGCGTCAGTTACTCCAAAAAAATATACCCATACAAACGACAATTGCCGGACCTGTTTCAAGTGAGTTATTACCGATTCTATACGAATATGGACGGTTAAAATTAACCTCGCATATACGATTCTGTTATCAACCAGACACCGAGACGCAAGCGGCTCTCCTCCGGACGGCTGATCTCTTTATCATGCCGTCTGTCGCACTAGAAAACTGCCCCTTTACCATTATCGAGGCGCTTGCACACGGAATACCTGTTATCGGAACTCCTGTCGGAGGCATACCGGAAATGCTTGAAAAAATCGACTCCCGCCTGATAGCCAAACAGGCTCGTCCGGAGGATCTGGCAAAAACAATTTTATGGTATCTGCGCCTGCCCGCATCACAAAAACAGACCATACGGGCAACATGCCGAATCACGGCACAAACCTATTACAATGCTGCGATCAACTATAAAAAATATGTGCGGCTCTATCAGAAGGCAAAGCGCTCGAACTCCGCTGATAAAAATGTGCAATAAAACTGTCACAGGGAGAGCTTCCATGATATACTATACTATTGAATTTGAGCGTATATACAATCTTTGTTGTAACACACTATGAAAAAAAGGCCGAAGAAAACAGCAGATAACCAAAAGCCGATGAAAATGGCTGAATTCAGGATCAATTTTAACCTTAAAAACATCGTCATCGGTTTGCTTATTCTGTTCGTTATTTTTTCTATGTTTGAAAACATGTCCGGTGCCGGAGCTTCAATCACTGAACAACCGTTCACGTCCGTCATCTCAGATATTAAAGAAAACAAAATCAAAAAAATTGAAGTTGAAGATTCCAAGCTTTCCGTTGTATATACGGACGGAAAAAAAGTGCTGTCGTACAAAGAACCGCAGGATTCATTATATTCAATCCTTGAAAAATCCGGTATTGATCCGAAAACAGTGGAAATAAAGGTAAAAGACTTTAACGCGGGACAGCTGTGGATGGGGATACTTTCAAATGTTTTACCATTGATCCTCACTGTTGTATTTTTTCTGTTTCTGTTTAGACAGGCAAGGGGAGCACAGGATAATGTTTTTTCATTTGGACAAAGCAAGGCAAAATTATGGAACAAAGATTTGCCGAAAATCACATTTGCAGACGTTGCGGGAGTGGATGAGGCAAAAAATGAAGTGATGGAGATTGTAGATTTTCTCAAAAACCCAGCAAAATACAAAGCCCTCGGCGCCAGAACACCCAAAGGTGTTATTCTTGTCGGCCCATCAGGAACAGGAAAAACGCTCCTTGCCAAAGCTATGGCCGGAGAAGCAAAAGTACCGTTCTATTCCATCGCGGGAAGTGAATTTATGGAAATGCTTGTCGGTGTGGGAGCTGCCCGTGTCAGAGACCTGTTTGCGACGGCTAAAAAAACAGCTCCGGCAATTATCTTCATTGATGAAATAGATGCAATCGGTAGAATGCGCTCTGTTGGCGCCATGGGCGGACATGATGAACGGGAACAGACGTTAAACCAGATACTGGTGGAAATGGACGGATTTGAACCGAATACAGCAGTCCTCGTGGTCGCGGCAACAAACCGTGGAGATCTTCTTGATCCTGCGCTTACCCGTCCGGGAAGGTTTGACAGACGGGTAACACTGGATCTGCCGGACATGGAAGGCCGAAAATCAATCCTTAAAATTCATGCCAAAGGAAAGCCATTAGCACCGACGGTTGACTGGGATAAAGTCGCAAAGCGTACCGTCGGATTTTCCGGTGCCGATCTTGAAAACATGCTCAATGAGTCAGCTATTCATGCGGCGCGTCAGGATAAGAAAGTTATTTCCTATGGCGACATAGAAGAATCCGCAACAAAAGTAAAACTCGGACCGGAAAAGAAACGGCTACAAAGCGACACAGACCGAAAAATGACCGCCTGCCATGAAGCTGGACATGCAGTGGTGAATTACCATCTAATGGATATGGACAAAGTCCACAGAATTTCCATCATATCCCGTGGTATGGCACTCGGTTATACGCTCACTCCACCTGAAAAAGACCGGCTGCATGAAACAAAATCACATCTTATCAACCAGATTGCAACAATGATGGGAGGACGGGCTGCTGAGGCACTCATCTACAAAGACGTGACGAGCGGCGCTGCCAGTGACATCGATCAGGCAACCAGAATTGCACGATATATGGTGATGGAATTCGGTATGAGCCCGCTTGGTCCCATTAATTTCGGACCGAATATGGACGTCACAGAATGGGGCAAGTCACTCATGGAAAATCAGCAAATCTCTCCGGAAATGCTCGGGAAAATTGACGCGGAAATTCAAAAATTTGTGTTTGAAGGATACCAGACAGCGGAAAATATTCTGAAGAAATACAAAAAACAGCTGGAACTAGTTACCAAAGCACTGGTTGAGAAAGAGACGCTAGAAGGGGACGAGTTTGAAGAACTCATGAAAAATTCATAAAAACAGCACATACCTGTGAATCGCCTCATTATCATTGACGGAAACGCAATTTTACACCGTGCCTTTCACGCACTTCCTCCGCTTACCGCGCCAAACGGCACAACAGTAAATGCGGTGTATGGCTTCACTTCTATGCTTCTCAGACTTGTCAATGATCTTTCGCCGACACATCTTGCGGTCGCCTTCGACCGTCCGGCGCCGACGTTCAGAAAAAACCTGTATGAGGGGTACCAGATCAAGCGGCCAAAAATGGATGAGGGGCTTGCGACGCAGATACCACTAGTGCATGACGTTATTCACGCAATGGAAATTCCCGTATTTGAAATGGACGGCTTTGAGGCGGATGATGTCATTGGAACGTTGTGCAGCCATCACACCAAAACCATGGATCAGATCATCATTGTGACGGGAGACAGAGATCTCTTGCAACTAGTTACAGAAAAGATCAAACTGTATATGCCGACCAAAGGACTCTCTGAAGCAAAACTCTACGGCATTCAGGAAACCATTGAACGGTTAGGTGTTCCCCCGAAACAGATACCGGATTATAAAGCACTCGCAGGTGACAGCTCGGACAACTATCCGGGAGTACCGGGAATCGGTCCAAAAACCGCATCAGAACTGCTCCGCATCTATCCATCTATCGACGAAATCTATAAACATATACACAACGCGACCATCAAACCGCTTCTGCAACACAAACTGCAGACCGGTAAAGAGCTTGCGTTCCTCTCTAAAAAACTTGCCACTATACACCGTGATGTTCCTATACAAAGACAGGTCAAACCTATTGTGACATCCCAACTATCAACAGACCGTGTACGTGCCCTGCTGCAGCAATTTGGGTTCAATTCACTCATAAAACGGATGGAGCAGCCCAAGGAAGTACCCACGAAGGCAGACAGAAAAAAAGAGGAAAGAAAAAAAGTTATCGATGAACAAATGTCACTGATATAATCAAGAGAGAGATATATGCGTGTTGCATTGGTACATGACTATATAAAGGAGTATGGGGGAGCAGAACGGGTGCTTGAAACACTCCATGAGCTATTTCCTCAAGCTCCGGTGTTTACCAGTGTGTATTGTCCATCCTGTTTAGGGCCGCACAAAGATAGGTTTAGCAATTGGGATATTCGGCCATCATGGTTACAGCGTATTCCATGGAAAGAAAAACTCATCAGCCCCTTGCGGCTCATTGCTCCATCTGTCTTTGCACATATGGATTTCTCTCAGTTTGATGTTGTTGTGGTTTCAGCAACGGGCGCATATGCGCCCAATATGATTCATAAAGGAACCTCTCTGCAAATATGTTATTGTCATACACCCCCACGGTATCTGTATGGATATGCGACGGCAAGAAACTGGAAAAAAAATCCGTTCATCCGCTGGATCGGGGAGTGTGCAAACAGGACACTCCGTGCTGTCGACAAGCGGGCAAGTGGCAACGTTGACTTTTTTGTCGCTAATTCCAATGAGGTTGCCACAAGAATCAAAAAATTCTATCAACGCACTGCCACCGTAATTTATCCGCCCGTTGATACCCCTCCCATGAATACACCGAAGGAAAAAAAGGGTTTTTTTATTACAGGTGGAAGACTTGCGGCAGCCAAACATATTGATATTGCCATTCAAGCCTGTTCATCGCTCAATATACCGCTCAAAGTGTTTGGAAAAAGCTTTGCCGGATATGGAAACACACTCAGGCGGCTTGCGGGGTCATCTGTTGATTTTGTAGGAGAAGTCTCTGATGAAGAAAAATGGAGACTGCTTACGGCAGCAAAATGTTTTATATTTCCCTCAGAAGACGAAGACTTCGGCATACTACCTGTGGAATCCATGGCATCAGGAACCCCAGTGATCGCTTTTCGGTCGGGAGGGGTCAAAGAAACGGTTGTAGAGGGCCAAACGGGATTGTTTTTTGATGAATTATCCACACAATCACTTATACAGACCATACGGAAATTTCAACGCACACCCTATCACTGGAGCAACGCGTGCAAAAAACAGGCGAAAAAATTTTCTCGCGAACGATTTAATACTGAAATGCAGACATATATAAACAACGCCATCATAGAACAAAGCACGAACAAATGAGGTTTGACAAATACCCTGCTTCTCTTTATCATAAGCATACGCTGTGCGGGTGATATCGCACACTTTTTTTATAACGTATTATCACGTATGAGCTATAATGATGAAACATTTATTCTTTCACTCGGTGGATCCCTCGTGGTGCCGAAAACTGGTATTGATACCCAGTTTTTAAAAGAATTTAATACATTCATCAGAAAACAAGTCTCCGAAAAAAAGCGGAGATTTTTTATAGTTGTAGGCGGGGGAGAAACGGCGGGCAAATTCATCAACGCCGGCAAAGAAACGCTCGGACATGAACTGACCAATGAGGATCTTGACTGGTTGGGTATTCATTCAACACGACTGAATGCGCAGCTTGTACGCACAATCTTTCACGATATTGCAGATCCCCGTGTGATTAAACACTATGAAATAATCCTAAAAATTGACCAACCTGTTGCAATAGCAGCAGGATGGAAGCCGGGGTGGAGCACGGATTTCTGTGCTGTCACACTCAGTGAAGATTACAATATCAAAGAGGTTGTCAATCTGAGCAACATCGACAAAGTCTATGATAAAGATCCAAAAACTGATCCTAACGCCAAACCCATAGATACCATTACATGGAAGGACTATCGAAAAATGGTGGGAGACATGTGGACACCACGTATGAATGTCCCGTTTGATCCGATTGCATCCAAGCTTGCAGAAAACCTCAACGTTCGGGTAAAAGTGTTGAACGGAAGAAATCTGGATAATCTGGCACTTGCGCTGGACAACAAGCCGTTTGTCGGCACCACAATCGGCTAATTATACCTTCTTGAAGATTTCCCTCATAACAAGTGTTGCCATAAACACACAAGATCGGAAAAACAGACGAGTATCGTAAAAAAAATTTTTCCTTTGAACATATAAACAGTCATCTCTCATCCATTCATCAAATGTTCGCTGATGATAGCCGTTGAATATCCACGGTGACACTATTCCAGGTTTGATCTTTTGCCGTTCTTTTTGCCATGGAAGCAGGTGTTTTGCTTCCGAAAGGGGAAGCGGTCGCGGTCCAAACAGTGCCATATCTCCGACCAACACATTCCATAGTTGTGGAAGTTCATCAAGACCCGTGTGACTTAAAAACCTCCCGAATGAAGTAAATCTGGGATCATTATGAATTTTAAACACCGGCCCTCTGGCTTCATTCTGTAGCCGGTATTTTTTTTGATCCTGTTCTGCATGTAGATACATGGTTCTGAATTTATACATAATAAACGGCACGCCATCCTTGCCGACGCGTCGTTGACGAAAAAAAACCGGTCTTCCCGAAAAGCAGAAAACACCAATGCTGATCACCGCAAAAACGGGGGAAAGTACCAATAACAGGAAAAAAACAAAAACCGTGTACATAACGAAAAAGCCTAATAATGATCATACTATAGCGTATTGGGGATGACTTGGACAATATGACGTGCCCTTTTATCGGAAAAGCCGTACAATGAATCAATCTGTGACCCATAGACATGTGCACATATATGATTTCGATTCTTATTGCCACATACCAAAGACCGCTACAGTTAAAAAGATGTTTGCTATCCATCAAAGCAACCGGATATACCACGTATGAGGTGCTCATTATAGATCAGAGCAAGGACGGTAGGACAAAAAGTCTGATAACGCTGCTTAATGATCCGCGCTTGATCTATATACACGAACCGACAATAAACAAATCCGTCGCACTGAATACGGGAATACGGAAAGCTAAGGGAGATATCCTCGCATTTACTGATGACGATTGTATCGTCTCCAAACGCTGGCTTGCAACCATACAAAGAGATATGGATTCCCGTCAGCACATCGGCGGGGTCTTCGGTTCAACGCTTCCATATCATACATCCGCACATCACGGTTTATATTGTGTCAGCACATACACACACAAAAAAAACACCATTGTGTCCAAACCGTGCAAGCATTCGGAACACATCGGATATGGAAACAATATGGCGTGGAGGAAAAACATGTGCGCCGCCATCAGATTTGAACCTTGGCTCGGTCCGAACAGTGTGGGACAAAATGCGGAAGATGCTGATTTCACCCTCCGTCAGCTTATTGCCGGAAACAAAATTTTTTGTGATCCTACCATGGTGGTTTGGCACGATCATTGGGTAAACAGAAAACTCTATGAACTGCAAAGCGGCATCTATATCCATGGAGAAATGGCATGTTACGGAAATCTTGCTTTACAGGGATGGACATTTGCCAAAAAAGTTGTGTGTCAAAATGGTATGTCTTCCCTGCGGGAATTCAAGCGGTGCGTAAGGTATACGATAAGACAAAAAAAGACAACGGCAGATCTGTGGAGTGCTGCTGTACGCTTTTTCTTGGCTCGAGTGACGGGAATTACTGTTGGGACGATATATTTTTTGAAAAACAAATTCAGGCTATTTGATGTGTAAGACGGGAAATTTTCCTTTCCCAGCTGTTTGCGATTGCTATATCCCTTTGTGCCCGCCTGTAAGAGGCGGGCCAAGGCTTTGACAGGATGTTCCGGATAAGAGATTCCCAGTCCTCCGGTTTTTTGCCGATCCGGATAAATTTGGAATACCGCCGCAATTCCTCAATCGGCGTCGCAAGAACAGGTTTGCCCATATAAAAATATTCCATTACTTTCATGGGGAAACAATATAGATTAAACACGTCGGATACAGCATAGGGGATGATGCAGAGGTCAAAAGACGCAATCACAGAAGGTAACTTTTGTTTGGAGACAAAACCTTTCCAACACACATTGGCAAGAGAAAAAAATGTGTGTATGTCGTCGTCAAGTTCCCCATTGGTATCAAGCACATCTGATCGGCAAGACCCATACAGTTGAAACGTGATGTCCGGCATGCGTTTGGCAACGGCTGTCAGCAGGCGGTAGTCAATCCTGCGGGTAATACCGCCAACAAACCCGACAATATGACCCGCGTGGGATTTTTCCCGCGCCGGTGTAACCCGTTGAAACACCTCCTTGGCAAAACCCAACGGAACAAAACGTATATCTGGGCGATATTGACGAAATTTCCGCACCAGCGTTCTTGAATTGGCAAACACGTATGTGACTGTCCGCAATAATGACTGGTCCTGCATGTTCAATTGTTTGGACACGCCCTGATAGTAATCCACACAGTCGTACACAGACGTGAAATGTGAGAAGTATCCGATAATAGACGAAATATACAGGGGATCAAAAAACCAAAATATTTTTTTTCTGTACTTGTATTTTTTTTGCAGGAACCAGTGAAGAAACCAGGCATTAAGCCGGTAATTAAGCAGCTTTATGTTTCCAAATCGCTGACCAGGAATACAAAAAAACGGGTGAAACAACAACGCGTTTTGCTTTTTTTCGAAAAAACGGATGGGGGAGTTCGTATGGAAAATATCTTTCCACGAAATGGTATCTTCCGAACAAAAAACTACAACAGTGTTGTGTCTGGATAGCACCCGCATGGTTTGTACCGCGTAATCACACCAGTACGCAAGCTTGTCGTTGAGTACCATCAGAATGAGGGCGTTTTGCAGCGTAGCCATAAGAAAACCAAACATATTATACATTTTTGTTGTTATAAAAAGAAAACATTGTTACAATAAAGGCCAACTTGTCCCGAAAATCACTATGAACAAAAAACTGCGGGTCGTCATCATTGGCTGCGGCTATTTCGGACAAAAACGCCTGCAGGCTTGTCTACACCTCAAAAATAAACTGCAGATTGTAGGTGTTGTTGACGCAGATAAAAAACGAGCCGCGGACACGGGTAAAGCATACCGCCTTCCGTTTGCCTTTTCCCTGTCTGAATTTTTCGGGTTCGCCACCGCCGACATTGCCATCATTGCAGTGCCAAACAATCAACATGCCGCGTTGGTTGTGGAGGCGCTCAAACACGGACTGCATGTGTTGTGTGAAAAACCGCTTGCTGTTTCCTCAAGCGAAGCGGGAAAAATTGTTGCTGCGGCAAAAACATATGGTCGGTTTGTAAAAACCGGATCAAACCACCGCTTCTTTCCAACAGTCAGAAAGGCACACGACATTGTACAACAAGGAACTATCGGACGCGTGCTTTGTATAAAGGGGAATATCGGCACAAATGGATCCCACACAAAACAATCATGGTTCTGGAATAAAAATCTGTCAGGAGGAGGAACATATATAGACAACGCGTGCCACCTGTTGGATATCACCAGATGGTTTATGGGTAATTTTTCTTCCTGCACAGGCATGATTGGCAACGTCTACTGGAAAAAAGCGTCGGTCGAAGACTGTGCGGGCGGACTATATAAAACCAAAGATGGACGGCTGGCAATAATAACTTCTTCATGGACACAATGGACCGGCTATATGTCTCTGGAAATCTGGGGAGATAAAGGCTACATTCTTATTGATTCCAAACAGGGAGATTTTATTATCGTCGGAGACAAACTATCACAGAAGAAAAGAGTGTTTGATTTTTCCAACAAGCCCCTTTCGTCCTACGAGGACGAACTGTCTTATTTCATATCCTGTGTCCGGAATAACGAAGAACCGAGACCAAATGCAGAAGATGGAGCAGCGGTGATCCGCATGATTGAAGGTGTCTATGCTGCGGCAAAACAGAAAAAACAAATTCTATTGCTCAAACGATCATGATTCCCGTCAATAAACCAAGAATGTATCCGGAAATGTATACCCTGACAAAAACGGCATTGGATTCAGGTTGGCTCAGCGCCGAGGGGCCAATGGTAAAAACATTTGAAAAAAACTTTTCCCGATATATCACTATGCGATTTGGCGCGGCAACAAATTCAGGTACGGCCGCATTGCATCTTGCATGTGCTGCACTTGGCATAGGAAAAGGCGATGAGGTGCTTGTGCCATCATTAACCATTGCCTCGTGTTATTTTGCTGTGTGGTACGTGGGGGCAACCGCTGTTCCCGTTGATGTAACTCCCGATACATATACCATGGACCCCCGCCTTATTGAAAAAAACATCACAAAAAAAACGAAGGCAATTATGCCGGTGCATCTGTATGGCCATCCCGCTGACATGGATCCGATTATGGAGGTAGCAAAAAAACATAATCTTTTTGTGATTGAAGATGCGGCGGAAGCGCACGGGGCCGAATATAAAGGAAAAAAAGTCGGTTCATTTGGCGATATTTCTATTTTCAGTTTTTATGCAAACAAATTGGTGACCTGTGGAGAAGGAGGGATGGTTCTGACAAATAATACAAGGATATATGAACGTGTCGTGCGTTTAAAAAGTCTGTTTCATTCCAAAGAAACGCGGTTTGTCCATGATGCAATCGGCTATAACTACCATATGTCCAATCTGCAGGCCGCCGTCGGTCTTGCCAGTCTTTCCCACATTCAGGAATCCATCAAACAAAAACAGACAATGGCAAAATTGTACAACACTGGGCTTGAAAAAATTGCGGGGGTACTGACACCGGAAGAAAAACCATGGGCAAAAAATGTCTATTGGATGTATGCCATACGCATTCAAGGAAAAAAGTTCGGTATGTCCAGAAACGCGGTTGCTAAAAAACTGCTGCAACAGGGTATCCAAACGAGAACCTTTTTCTTTTCACCCCGCACCGCATTTAAAAAACTCGGCATGTACCAAACCAAACACTTTCCTGTCGCCGAACTGGTGGAGCGGGAGGGAATATATTTACCCTCGGGATTAGGTAATACAAAAAAAGACTTTTTGGAAACAATCGGGCAGATGCAGCGGTTACACACGCAGTAACGAGCACACCTTCCGGACGGCTGATCGAACAATAAACCATAGTGTATATACTGCTATAACCACATACCGTTTGCCAAGACGTTGTGGCTCTTGCATAAAACGAAAAAACCACTCCAAACCGGATGCCCTCATCCATGCGGGCGCCTGTTTTTTTATACCGGAAATAAAATCAAAGGCAGCGCCGACACCAATAGATACATTGGCGTAAATATGTTGTTTTGCGAAAAACATCCACTGTTCTTGTTTTGGCGTGCTTAAACCGACAAACACAATCTGCGCTTTCGATGTATTCACTAAGGTATATATTTTCTGAAGTTCCGCCTTGGAAAATGGGGCAAGGGGAGGAGCATAGACACCCGCGATAATAAGCTTCGGAAAAATTTTTTTCAGCTGAAATGAAAGGTGGGTAAGTGTTGCCTGAGTGGTGCCAAAGAGAAAGATTCTCATGTTGTTTTGTTCCGCCATTGCACACACTCGCAACATAAAATCGGGTCCGTATATTCGGGTAACATGCGGCCGCCCCATCAACTTCCCCATCCACACAAGCGGCATGCCGTCGCAAACGGTTGCGCTTGCCGTGTTCAGTATCCGTTGAAATGCGCTGTTGCGCTGAGCTTCAACCACGCCGTGCAGACTTGTAAGACATATATAGGTATGTCTATTGTGTTGCACCATTTTCCGTATCCGCTCGACCAGCTTCCCGGACGGAGAATCAAAAAAACGGATACCAAGTGTAGTAAACATACATCAGATAAAATATTGATATGGTTTCGTATATAATGGCCACCTTGCTTGAATAGAAATTCTTTTCCGTTTTATTACGCTCCACAAACGGATAACTTCTCTATATGCATGAAAAGAACTTCTCTCAAACACAATCGTATAGAGAAAAATACCAATATCATAAAATATGATAGCCGGCGCATCCCGTAAAAAAAACGGTACCGCGTCGTTTTTTAATAACAACAGATATCTGTTGCGGAGACCAAGCAGTCTCAGCTGTGGGGAAACGTTCTTTCTTTGACCAGAACGGAAGGTTCGTATGTGCCACGCAACAGCACGCGGAACAAACAGGGAAATCCAACCCGCGCGCTGTGCCCTCCATGCAACATCCACATCCTCTTTGTGCATAAAAAAATCCTCATCAAATATTTCTTTCTCGATGGCGATATCTTCCAGCATTATTCTCCGATAAAACGCGGCCGCTCCGTCGGGACCAAAAATACGACCACCTGCCAACGGGTGTATTTTTTCGCCTTCGTGACACAATCCCTGCCTTCTGTTTTTTCTCATAAACAGCCCCGCTCCATCTATGGCAAACGGTTTTATGTCCATCCCATCTGTTCTTAGAAGCAACCCCGCCGCAGAACCGGCCTGCGGATTTTGATCAAGTGCCACCACCATGGTTTTCAAAAAATCCGGCTTCAGAAAAACATCAGGGTTCAAGGTAAGAACGTATGTGCTTTTTGTTAAACGCAGTGCTTGATTGTGAGCAGCCGCGTAACCGACGTTATGCTTGTTATGATGCACCACAACAAATGGAAATGATTTACAGATGGAAACAGTCTTGTCCGACGATGCGTTGTCAACAATATGAACAGAAAAATCCGTATATGTCTGTTGCGATAAACACAGAAGACACTTCTGTATGAGTTTTTCACTGTTATATGTGACAATATGAACAGAAACAGTTTTCATATAAAAACATCTCCTGTTACTCCATGGCCGCAAGTATCGGCTTCATCCACCGAATATTGTAGTAAATAGGAGACGAATATCTCCTATACCGCGCGTTTCCCTGAATGGACGCTACCAGTGGCGATATTGCCTGCAAAAAACTGATGCGTGGTTTAAAATGCAGGACTTTTGCGGCTTTTTTAGTTGATACTTTATAGGATCGGTCTGGTGTTGTGCACTGCATATATTGTTGTTTTACGGAAAAAGAAAGCTTTTTTCTAAAGAAGGAAACCACTCCGGCCGCCACTTCTTTTACCTGATAATTGTTTTCCGCAATATTAAAAATTTCCCCCTGTATGGAAGAGGGAGGAGAACGTAATACCCGATAATACGCCTCCGCGACATCCTCAACTGCAACAAGTGGACGCCATTGTAGCCCTCCATTATACACAACGATCTGCTTTTTTCGAAGCGCATCACTCACCATCGTATTAATAATAAGATCATACCTCATGCGGGGAGAGAAACCGTAGATTGTTCCCTTCCGCAGGATTGTCACAAAAAAACGGTTCGTGCACATTTTTAACAGCTCTTGTTCAGCTAAAAATTTGGATAGCGAATATGGATTTTTGGGAAAGACGGCGGCACTCTCGGATTGCGTCTTGTTATATTGTGGTTCCCTGTTATAGATGGAACAGCTGGAAGCAAAAATGAAGCGCCTGACTCCGGCGTGTTGTGCCATGCGTGCAACCGCGATTGTACCTTCTTTGTTTATCTGCATATTGGCAGTGGGATTAAACTCCGCTGTGGGATCGTTGGACAACGCAGCCAGATGAATAACTGCATGGACGTCGTCAAACAATCCACAAGGGGGGTTCCGGACGTCACCTTTCACAACCCGGATTTGTTTCAAAACACCCCGAAGAGACGCGCCGCCGAAATAAAACGAATCAAAAACTGTTATGTTATACCCACGCTGAAGGAGATAGGGAACTAAAACGGAACCGACATATCCCGCTCCTCCTGTAACAAGCACGTGCTGTTTTGTTGTTTTTTTCATAGAGAATTGTGCAGTGCAAGTATAACTTATTCAAAAGCTGGATGCTCCAGATATGTCTTTAATGTCATTCCGTGTGTATCACGGGAAGACAAAAGCGGAGGAGTTGTTATTGGCCAGCGGACAGCAACCGCTGAATCATTCCAAAGGAGTGTGCCTTCCGCTGAAGGCGTATAATATCCCGTCTGTTTATATTGCATCTCGGCAAACGGCGAAAGCGTCAAAAAACCCAGCGCAAACCCAACAGGAACATACAGCATTTTTTTGTTCCTTGCCGAAAGAACCGTCGCATACCATTTTCCAAATGTGGCAGATGAAACACGCAAATCCACCGCAACCTCAAATACTGAACCGAGTGTACAGCGGACGAGTTTACCCATCGGGGCAGACATATCTTGATAATGTAAACCGCGAAGCACGCCTTTTTTAGATCTAGAATGACCCTCCTGAACAAACTCCTCGCAAAACCCAGCCTCCTGAAAAACTCTTTTATTCCACGGCTCAATAAAAAACCCGCGGGCGTCCTGAAAATATTCTATTTGAAAATTCAACAACCCTTGAAAATCGGTTGGTAAGATGGTTGTTTTCATTGTTGGATACTCCTAGTATATAATTTGTCTAGAAGTTTTTACACATATATGATCGTTACCTGTATTATATCAAGCGCCGGATATCCGAAAAATCTGCCCGTTCTTTCCAAATGCATCAGATCGCTTATTGTCGCAAAGACGAACAAAACAAAACTGCGGATTATTGTCACCACAAACAATCATAAACATCTCATCGAAAAAAACAGACACATAGATCACATATGCGTCTCCCCAAAAAGCTCCGGGTTTGTGGGGATCAACAATGCTGCCGTCATAAACACGATGCGCAAAAAAAGCGATTATTATCTCATCATCAACGATGATGCGTGGGTTGACAGAAACTTTTTCCACAATTTAAACAAGACTGTTCAGATTCATCCTGAACACAAAGATATTGTTATTCCGTTCATATTTGATGGTTCCAGTACGGCTGTTGATTCCTTCGGCGTTGAATATTTTCGCACAGGCTATCCAAAAAACGCCTCTATGGAAACCGTTCAAACCTCTCTAGCCTCTATGTCCTGTTTGTTACTAAAAACAGAATTCCTAAAAAAAATGATTTCCTCCTATGGATATTTTCTGAATCCATTACTCACGTGGTATCTGGACGACGTTGAGTTTTCCGTTCGCGCGCTTGCACTAGGAGGAAATCTGTATAGGGACAAAACCATCGTCGCACACCATCTTCGCACTTACACATGGGGGAGAAAAAGTTATGCTGTTATATACTACAGCTTTCGTAACCTTATTTGGGTAATACTGTTAACTTGGCCAAAACGGGTGATAATAAACAACTTGCCTCGTATTATCTGTTGGCAAATACTTACCTGTGTGTACTGTCTTCTCAAATATTCCCCGCTATTATACCCGAAAATAATTTGGGACACCTGTGTACATTGGCGCATGCTGATGAAGGAAAGAAAAAACATTCTCTCTAAATATAAAAAGATAAATGCGTTCAATGCTATGTTTTCTTCTCTTGAAATCCGTCATGATAGAGTCACGTTTTGAAGTGCTGTTCTGTTAATGACAGGTGAGGAAATATGCAAAAAACTGATCGGCCGGCGCCGACAGGTCTGTTCACAAATTTATAAATTGTTCAATCAATAAAACGGTGGTTCTTACAACCATGTAGTTATTGCCGCATAAAGAAAATAAACAAAAATAAAATTATTTGGAGCGGTATTTTCAAACAGCCCAATAAGATAAAACATGACTAACGAGGTATAAAATGTCAACGAATAAATGATTTGTCGCTCACTCTTTTTTTTAATAGACTCACATAAAGCCGCCCTGACCCGTTTTAGTACTAAAAAATTAATGGTTATATATATAAAAATACCCAAAACACCGGTTTCAGCAAGCACGGTTAATAGATCGTTGTGAGATGAAACGGCTTCACGATCTATTTCCCTAACCTCGTTTTCTCCGAATTCGCCCGTCTTATCATAAAAATGAAGTCGAACGGGTCGCTCTACTTCATATTGATAATTCCCTGCTCCAATCCCGACAAGGGGAGAGGCTAAAAACGCCGATATTGCTTGTCCATATAAAAACGTTCTGCCGAGAGTATAAGATACATCCCTCTCTTTCTCCTTCAGCAAAAAACGGTCAATGAGGCTATATCGAAATACAAGAGAGGCAAGAATAAGAGCTCCCGCTGCAGCCACGCCAATCGGTATTAAAATTTTTCTCAAGGTGTTAACAGAGAGCAGTTTTGTGTGTAGCAAAACGCCTGTGTAGAAAATCGAGCCAAGCAAGAAACATAATGTTAACCAACGAAAATTTGAGATAATAAAGGAAAAGGGAATTAAAAATATTCCTGACAGAACATATATAAGATGCAGGAGTTTATGACTTTTTTTTAAAAACACTGCGGAGCCGATAAAAAATGCGTAGCTGACAACGATATCTCCCCACTGCGGGCCTCTTCCTCTGCTCAAATCCTGAGCAATACTATATGCGGCGTCCCCAAACAAAAACTTCTTCGCAAAAAGAATGGCTTGGTCTCGAAACGCCACCTGAAACAGACTAATGGCGGAAATTCCAAGAGTTGTTAAACCAATCACATATATGGCTCTTTTCTGTTCCTTGTCAGAAAACCTCATCAGACGGATTATAAAAAAGTGCACCGTCGCAACCAATAATAATCGGAAGCTGGTTAAGTCAAAAATGTAAGGATTTTTTAGTAAAGAAAGCGCATTGACAATAATATATCCCACCACAAGCCAATCAATTAGGCGTATCTTTTTTTGCATATGAAGCTGTTTTTTTGCCGCAAGAAAAATAAAAAGTATCAGCTCGCACACCGCGACACCCGTTGAGAGTCCAATGCTGGTTTTTGGACGAAGGGGAAGCGGAGACGAAAAAACAACAACAATTCCCAAAATGTTTTGCACAGAGATAAAAAAAAGTAAATATTCTCTTTGAATTACTGTGTCCCAAATCCGCTGAATTGTTTTAAATAGCACCATATGACACCACCGGCGTCTGTTAGTATACCCGAACACATCCTTTTTCAAAAGCTGTTGGTCTGTGATATAAATAACAGGACACATGACAACAAAAGGCAAAACAACAACCGAAAGACTTCTTGTGTTTCACACGGAGTGTGTTTACCTGCGCGGCGGAGAAAAATATATTTATGAACACATAAAATATGCTTCCAAGCGGCGCCCCGTTATATTGTTTGTAGAAAAAATTTCTCCTTATTGGGAAAAAATTTATTTTGACCTGCGCGTTCCAGTCTTCCTTCTTTGGAAACCAAAAAAATTCTACTGGGCACTTTTGCCAATAACATTGTTTGTTAATTTTCTTAGGCTCCGGAATACTATACAAAAAGGGGACGTCATTTTTGCGTCAATTTTTCCTTTGACGTTTTTGTCTGTCTTGCTCTCTAAAAGAACGATCGTATTTTGCTTTGAACCATTAAACATTTTTTATGACAAAGTTTTTATTCGAAATCTACCGACGCGGTCACAACACATAGTGCGTTTGCTGAAGTTTCTCTACCGTCCTCTGGACTCATATGCCATTTATAACGGGGGCGCGCTAGCCACATTAAACTTGGATGTTAAAAGGGCGGTAAAAAATCAATATGGAAAATTAGCGCGTTTTTTAATTCCAAACGGAGTTGACACTTCCTTTTTTACTCCAAAAGCGACGCCTCTCTTTTCTTTTAAACGGCGGGGGAGAACCGTTATTGGACATAGCACAGACTATACGCCTCTTAAGGGAACCGAATATTTACTTCGTGCTCTTCCCAGCGTGATACGAAATAACAAATCGGTTATTGTTTTAATCTCTGAAACCATTTCCAATCCGCAAAAAAAGAAGGAATATCAACAGTTAATTAAATCACTGCGCATACAACAGCATGTGTTCTTTGTCGGGACAATTGAACAGAAGGATCTTCCGGGCTTCTACACCTCTTGCCACATTTTTTGTTTTTGCGGGTCTTCTTTTTGCGTTGGTGCATTTACCGCAAGTCTGTCTGTTATAGAAGCGCAATCATGTGGTTTGCCTGTGTTACGCACGGCAGGAAACAGGGGAGAAATAAAAATTAACAAAACTGGTTATTTTATATATCCGGAACAAACTTTTTCCTTCTCAAAAAAAATTCTTTTAGTAACAAGGTTTTCTAAGTCAAAATTGCGGGCGATGCAAAAACATTGCCGTCAACATGCCAAAAGCTTCGACTGGGGTCTCTCGGCGGGTGCATTACACAAAGCAATACAGTTTATTTCTCGTCAGAAAAAATAGAAATAATCTGGGGGTTAATATTAATGTTGGAAAGCGATATGTAGAGAGGTTCTCCGATTTTGACTGTCTGAGTATAACCAAAGTACATTTCTTTCCCGACTTTTCTCGTAAGAATATCCATTATCAAAGTGACGTCTCTTCTTGATGGATCAGCGTTTAATAACACAAGTCTACCCAGATCTTTATATGAACCTCCATAAATAGCCTGCGGGTTTTCCGTAACCACCGTCTTTTCCGAGATGGATTCCTCCTTCTGTAAAACCCGCGCAACCTCTCGACCGGAATTATCACTCATCGTATCTCCAACCAGAATTGCATCTGCCTGCCAAGGGAAAATATTATACCAGCGAACAGTCACTCTTTGAACTTGCGGCTGATCAATTTCCTGCACCCCTTCCAGCCCAATAACATTCGCGTACATTTGTACATTTCCGGGGGAAATCTCGATCGTGGCGCCTATTTCAAGAGGGTTTTGACGAAAGCGATATTTTTTGGTTCTCAAATTTTTTGTTACAAGCAGTCGAGCGTGAAGAATCATTGTCTCTCTGTCTAAATAATCAAACTTCTGAACACCAAGAATCTCAACAATTTTTTTTCCTGTCATGTCATATTCAACTGCGCCTCTCTGAACGGGTTCACCAAGCCAATAAGGGGGAGATGCCGTACCCCACCACCACTCTCCTCCTGTAACATACAGGTCGGCCGTAAGATAAGTTTTTTTTTGAAAAAAGCTCAAGGAAAAAACCACACCACTAAGAATAATTGCCACAAGAATAAGAAGGGCAAATAATGTTCTTTTTTTTGTTCGTTGGAGATTGCGCTTTTTCATTTTCTAAACACTCATTCTCTTCACGGATACTGTACTACACTTTTAAAAGCAAAACAACCGCCCTTGTTTTTTGTGCATTATTGACAAATTGAAATGGCAAGTTTATATTGTGGATAAGTTGTCCACATCTCTTGCCCTCATATATTATGGAACCTCAACGGCTTTGGAAATCTGTGCTTACGGAGCTTGAGTTGTCTGTCTCAAAGGCAACGTTTCAAACGCATTTTTCTCAAAGTGACCTTCTTTCTCTCCATGATGGCGTCGCCACCATTGGACTTGCCAATCCTATGGTAAGAACCATGGTGGAAACTCGATATTATTCGCTTGTAAAAAGCATCATCGACCACAATACAAACGCCAATGTAAGCCTTGTGTTTGTCGTGGTTCCCAAAAAACAACAGCTTTCGGAAAAAGACGCGGGCCCCTTGTTCTCCCAAACAATTGATGTGCCTCGCGTGGACGCAATAAGTGCCGCCAAAAGACTGCACATTCAGCCAGAGTACACTTTTGAAACCTTTGCTGTGTCTACGACAAATCAAATCGCATATGCCGCCGCGTCTGCCGTTGCAAAAAGTCCGGGGTCCGCATACAACCCACTGTTTTTATATGGAGGCGTTGGAGTGGGGAAGACACATCTGATGCATGCGGTTGCAAACAGTATGCTTTCCAAAAAACCAGCCACGAAGGTGGTATATTGTATGGGAGAAGAGTTTTTGAATGAAATTATCGAATCAATTCAGACCAAATCTGTCAGACAATTCAAACAAAAATACAGGTCTGCAGAACTATTGTTGGTGGACGACGTACAATTTATTGCGGGAAAACAGACCGCACAGGAGGAATTTTTTCACACATTCAACGCGGTACACAGAGAGGGAGGACAGATTATTCTGACAAGCGACAGGTCGCCGGGGGAAATTTCCAGACTGGAAGACAGGCTCAGATCTCGGTTTGAAGGAGGACTTTTGGTTGACATCTCTCCGCCAGACTTTGAGCTCCGTGCGGCCATTGTCAACATCAAGGCTCGGGCGATGGGGTTACAGCTTAATACGGACGGCGCCCGCGTTGTCGCCGCAAACTTTACAGACACAAGAGCCATTGAGGGTTTTTTAAAACGGCTCACCACGGAAGTAAGCGCGCACAAAACCGAACTTACTCCCGACTCCATAACGGCGCTTTTATCTTCGCGAGGCCAGACAAGCGGAGCGGTGCCCGCCACCAAAAGAAGGGTAACGCCGCAGGAGGTTCTAGACGCTGTTGCCAATTATTACAACATCAAGCCCTCAACCATTAAGGGGCCAAAGAGAGACAGACCCGTAGCAAGACCAAGACAGCTTATTATGTATCTGTGTAAAGTCGAGCTTGGCCTCACTCTCGATGACATCGGCGGAATTCTTGGTGGAAGAGATCATACAACAATTATGCACGGAGTGGACCTGATTGCACACGAATTACCCACAAACGAACACTTGCGTGAGGCGGTGGGGGGGATAAAACAACAATTATGGGCCTCTTCATAAAGAGTTTTCCACTTATCCACAAAACGGATTTTTTTATCAACAGAGTTATCCACACTCTTTTGTCCGTCTTTTGCTCTCGCGACCTTGCTTGTTTAGAAGATTACCGCCGTTCGTTGACAAGACACCAGAAAAATCATACACTTTTCCACGCGCATTACTATTACTACTACTTATAGAAATAATATGAAGTTTACGCTGTTACAAACAAATCTAATGAGCGCTCTTACAAAGACGTCTCGTATTATCTCCTCCAAGGCTCAGATTCCTGTATTACAAACCGTGCTTTTGGAAACCAAAGAGGAATTTTTATATATTGTGGGAACAAATACGGAAACAACAATAGTGACAAAAATAAACGCAAAGGTTACCCGTCAAGGAGGACTTTGTGTACCTGCGAAGATATTCCTTGAATTTATATCTACTCTTCCTGATGCACCCGTGGTTTGTGAGGAAAAAGAAGGGTCGCTTCATGTTGTGTGTGAGGGGTATGAAGCAACAATTCCAGGGGTATCAAAAAAAGAATTTCCTGAGATACCGGACGCACAAAAAGGGAAAGAAACGGAGATTAAAAAAGATAAGTTTTTAAGAGCAATGGAGCAAGTCATCTTTTCTGCGGCAACAGATGAAGGGAGACCTATTTTAGCAGGGGTCAAAGTAAAAAAAACAGACAAAGGGGTGCTTCTGGTTACAACAGACGGATACCGACTGTCTTTAAAAAGGGAAGATGTCTCTTTTGGTGGAGAGACAGATGTTATAATACCTGCCAAAACGCTTACAGAGGTCATACGCATAGGAGCAGAAGAAAAAGAGAGTGAAAAGATTCTATTTAAACAGATAGCAGGGGCGCAACTGGTATTCTTTGTGGGAAACACAGAAATATACACGAGGGTAATTGACGGAGAATATCCAAACTTTGAAAAAATTCTTCCGAAGAGCCACACAACAAAAGTGGTTTTTGAAAAAGAGACGTTTTTAAGAGCGGTTAAGTCCTCCGCTTTGTTTGCAAGAGATAATGCAAATATTATAAAAATGCGCATCGAAGAAGAAAAAGTGAGTATCTCCGCGAACGCACCGACAATCGGACAAAATAATGTTGAAATTTTTACCAACACAGAAGGGGAGGTTGGAGAAATTGCCTTTAACAGCAGATTTTTGCTGGAATTTTTAGGGAACTTTGAAGGAGAAAAAATAGCGTTTGAAATGACGGGATCATTGAATCCTGGAGTGTTTACGTCTGCGGACGGCGACGACTACCTTCACATCATCATGCCTGTAAGAACCACAGCATAAAGGTTATTTTGTGGCAGAAATAACAGTTGTTGTTGAGAGCGTGTTGCCTGAAGAGTCGCTCCCTCTTCCTGAAAAAAGAAACACGGGGGCAAGAAAATCCTCTAAAGGGGAAAAAAGGTATCCCAGTTGTATATCATAAATAGTGCTCCTCGCGGGGGGAGAGCTCGGTTGAAGAATGATGTTTTTTTTTGTTTTTTCACCTGTGTAGGAAAATTCGACAAGCGTGGCCTTACCGGAAAAAAGCGCATTTTTTGCCTCCGCGTAGGATAGAATGGGAGATTGCTCCGTGTTCGCCGCAAATGAGGGGAACACATATGTTCGGAAAGACAAAATTTTTTTGTTGGCATCAAGTCCGACGGAAATGCTTTCCATATTGAAAGATCGGGAAACCAGAGGGCGGTTATTGAGAGAGAGTCGATAATTTGCCAAAAAAACACTCGCCTCAGACGGGTTGTTAACCGGAACGAAATCCTTTCCCGACACAGAGAGAAAAGCCGTTGATGTGAGTTCGGGTGATGCTCCGCCAAAAAGAGTTGTGAGGTCGGAGAGAAAAGAAAAAGCGGCAATTTCATATTGAGAGACGGAAGAAGATAGGATGCCTGTTGAGCTGGCGTCGACAGAATAAGAAATTTCAAGAGGGGAACCGCCGACAATTAAGGTTTTTCCCGACTCATTCCAGATGGAATATGTTCCCTTTGACCCCATAATGGTTTTTGGCTCAGAAGAAAAAGAGAAAAAGCGCGTCAGGAAAGAAGAGATTGTCTCCATCTGAACAGGCGTAGAAAAGCTGTATGTCGTTATAAAAGAGGGAAAGTCGCGTTGTTGGTCGATGATATAGGTCGGTTGTATGGCAGAAACTCCCGTTATGGGAATAGACTCTTTTGTTTTTGATGAGGGCGGAGAGATTTTTGATTGTGAAGAAGGCGAAGATTTTTTTTGGGAAAAAAAGAGACCCAGTAGTAACCCGAGCGTGACAATGGCTGTAAAGATAATAAGCTTTTTCATATTATGGACACCCCGACGGTAATGATAGTGTACCAGATCCTTTGTATCCAAAATGCAAATGAGGACCCTTTCCAAGCCCCCCTGATCCAAATGTATACCCTGTGGTGTCTGAATATCCGATTACTTCTCCTGCATGGATAATTGTTTTGTTTTGGTAGGCACTGATTATTGCGGGCGTTACATCAAGAAAATGAGCATAAATTGTACAGAATGTCTTGCCGGAAGCATCTGTTCCGACAAGGACGACGTTGTTGCCAAAGCTGGCATATTTATATTCATTTGGTTGAAACGTAGTCACCAACGAAGTTACATAGCCGTCATGTGATGCGTGTATTGGTGTTCCATTTCCACATCCGAAATCATACGCCTGTGATTGATAGTGAGATGTTCCTTGTGGGGTGTTTGGCCCTTGAGTGATGGGGGCATGGACAGGACAATAAGAAATGGATGTTGATGGTGGCGCAGGACCAGACCACGCACACGAAAAACCAGCGCCTGTGTTTATACCTGGTTGACCAGTTGGAAACACGCCCCCCACGCCATTGATATATGCATTATCCTGACTTGTTTGTTGAAAAAACACATTTCCGACAATGGTGAGTGGGGTAAAAGAAAGAGCAAACAACGCCGCCACCAATCCAACAAGCACGATGCTAATGATAAACACAGGATCTTTGTAGAGTGGGGTGCTGTTATAGTTCCCCGAAATAAGCCGACTAAGCCAGTCGAATGTTATAAAACCAAAACCCTTTTTTATTCCCTTCCATAGACCCCCAATAATTTTATCAAACAAAACAGCCCCAACAAATGATCCAACGGGGCCCCCCTCGCTCCCGAGAACTCCTCCGACTATTTTCCCAATGGTTGTTCCTGCGGCTTTTTCCGCGACTTTTGTCCCAACAACCCTCGCCCCCTTTTTGGCGGCCACAGATACTCCTTGTTGCGCCAACAACCCCGCATAGTGTGTGGCAATCGACGGGTTTTGCGGCACATAACCCACTCCTGCCAATTGCAGATATACCTCGGAAACCTGTGGATGAAACACTGTAACAAAAATATCGGAAAAAAAGGACTGTGTTTTGGTAAAAACAGCGGCTTTTCCTGCTGATTGAAAAAGCGAGTTGCCTTTAGCAATAGCTCGTTGTACAGGTGGAGAATCAAGAAGTGGGCCAAGTGTTTGCTGCATCCACGTGTTGTTGGACACCTCTTTGTTCCATGATGAGGCCATTACTCTCAAGACTATCGCCTCTTGTGTTTTTTGTGGAAACAAAGAAAACACAGTGTCTGCAAGGGGAGCAAGCACTTTTTCTACGGCGGATCCGTTTTTGCTGACAAGTGAAAAAAACCCCGCATAATCCAATGGAGCCTGTATTTCTGCCGTTTGTATTGCCGCGTGTGTTTTTGCGAGTATTTCTGCTTTTTTTGTCAGTTCTGGCATATCTGTCGCGCGAGGACCTGTTTCCGTTCCATAGGTTTGAATTGCTTCAACCGCGACTGTTGGATTGTCTGACCTCAAAACAGCCTGAATAATTTGTTGTTCGATGACAGACGTGCTATTTGCTTGGGAAGAACGAATTGCATCTTTCACAGGTTTTTGTTTTTGAAGTTCACGCACCGACTCTTGTGAAGTTTGGTGGACGGTTTTTGCTGCAGTCTGGATGATTTCCTGCGAAGATGTTTCCGGATACGATTCCGCCGCGGCAATTACCGCGTTTGAGAAAGCGGCCGCCTCATCAGGAGTAAGTTTTGAATAGTTTTTAACCAGTCGTTCAATAAATTCCCGATTTTGTTTTCGCTTGGCGTTATACACAACTTCAGCGGTTTTATGTGTTTTTTCAAGAGCCTGTTTTACATTGTTAACGCGCCGCGACAATTCTTCGTCCGTTGGTTGTGTCGCCTGCATTTTTTGCTTTGTGTTGAGCTGGATCTGATATGGTTGTTCAGACAACCCCTTTAAAAAATCAGATTGCGCCTTTTGTAGAATACCCGCAAGTGTGTTGATATCCTTGGCTTGAATTGCTCTAGTTATTTCTGTGGCATGAAGCTGAAGAAGCGCTTGGAGCTCCGGATATGAAGTCATCTGATAATACACCGAGAGCGCCCGATCTTCGGTTGTGCCAACCGTTTGACCTAAAGAAACAACAAAGTCTCGTGTTGTTTCCGAGCTTTTAACATCTGTCATAATCCATATTATATCAAGGTGTTATGTCTTTGGTTGTGAGGGAATTGTCTCTACAGTAAAAAGGGGCCGATTGTCTATTGTCGGTTGGACGTTGGTGTTTTGAGAAAGCTCTTTTTTCTTCTGCACATCCTGCGGTTTTGTTGTGGCAAGTGCATGTTCTTCCGGACTGGCAATAATCCGTATTGCCGCATGAGCGGGGCCGGCAAACAAAAGCCCCTCGCCGATTTCAGAAGAAAGAAGCAGGTGTTTTTCTCCTTCGGAAAGGTAGAAAATTTCCGCCACCCTGTCTATTGCCGCAGTGGACTGCTTGAGGAGTATCTGCATACTGCTGTTCTGAATAATAGTTTTGCCGAGGTCTCCGGCAAGAAAATCCTCCACATCTTGGGTGATGGTGGTGAGTCCAAGGTAATATTTTCTGCTTCGTTTTGCGATAGAATTTAGAAATTGCGCAGAGTCGGGGTATTTCATAAGATACCACGCTTCATCAACTACAAGAATTCTTCTTTTGATTGACCGTCTGATTTTTGTCCAGATAAAATCGAGAATGAGATACATTGCGGTTGGTCGAAGTTCATCTTCTAGATCGCGGATCGAGAAAACCGTAAGAGGATTGGTGATTTCCATATTTGATTGTTCGTCAAAGATGCCCACCAGACTTCCTTTGACAAACTTTTCTATTCTGTCCGCAAGTGTTTTTGCCGTTTGATCCTCCATGCCCACGAGAGTTTTATACAGGTCTTCCATAAGTGGAGGCTCTTTTGATTGTGTTGCAGGATCTGGGGTAATGCCCTTTTGTTTATATGTGAGTACAAGCGCCCGGTCAAGGGTTGCGTCTTCTGTCGGCGTGAGTTTTCCCATGACAACGCGGAAAAACCCATGCAGAGAAAGAATCTTCTGATTTAAGTCGTTTTCTTCCGATCCGCCGTCTTTTAAAGCCGCAAGATCGAATGGATTGATTTTTGTTTTTCCACGGAATTCAAACCTGATGTATTCGCCTCCGAGGGTTTCGGTCAGCGCCTCATATTCATTTTCAGGATCAATAATGATAACCTCAGAGCCAAACATCATGCTTCTGATCACTTCAAGCTTCACCATGTAGGATTTTCCTGATCCGGACTTCCCAAACACAACAGTGTTTGCGTTTTCCAAAGTGAAACGGTCGAACACCACAAGACTTTCGTTGCCCTCGTTAATGCCATAAAGTATACCTTCGTTTGCGGTAAGCTCCGATGTGGTAAACGGAAAAGTGGTGGCAAGTGAGGTCGTGTCCATGTTTCTGGTTATCATAAGCCGATCTTGCCCCATAGGAAGCGTTGTTTTAAACCCCTCTTCCATCTGTAGAATTGCTTTTTTAGTGACGATCATTAAAGATGCAAGAGTCGCCTCAACCTGTTTGGTTGTTTTATCCAGATCTTCTTTTGTTTTGGATGGAATGGTGACATACAGCCCAAACTGAAAAAACCGCTGCGCGCCCTTTGCAAGTTCCTGTTGTAGTCCTAAGGCGTCTTCTAGTGCAACTTGCACAGAAGGTTCAATGACGCGTCCGCGTTTTAGATCTGACTGAATGGTTGCTTCCATCTCTCCGACTTTACGCTTCAGGTTTTCGAGAATTTCTTCGGATTTGGACGGATACACATACATGGAAACGTCCAGTGTGTGGTTGAATGAAATAAGTGGCTCAAGCCAGTTTGCGCTGACATATCTCGGGTATCCTGCAACAAACAGCGTTCTCACCATCTGTTCACCGATGGTGAGAAAGTCAAAATCTACCTCTACTGCCGGCGGCGCGACGATATCTTTTGTTGTGAGTGGACCTGTCGGCGTCGGACCGCTGAGTAGGCTGGGCGGCTGCATGGTAATAAATGTCTTGATGGTGTTTTTGATATTCATGGGTTTTTTTGTATTGGGTCTGTCTTTGTTGTTGGTACGACAACTCCTGGATTATACAAGGAAAAAAACAACTGTATGATTTGGTCATTTGTTAATTGTTGCGCTTTCAAACCTATTTTGGATAAGAGGCGGATAAGATGGTCTCTTTTTGGAGAAAGTGCAATAAGCGCCCGTTCAAAGATATACGCTTTGGGATACGGAAGCCCGCTTGTTTTTGTCCCAAGAAGCACTTTTGACGAAACGCCAAGTTCCAGATTGGAAAATGGTACGACAATATAAAATTTTTTATCGAGAACCTCTTTTTCCTTGACTGTCTGTTCAATAAAGGCTCTGTATCCATGGATGCTTTTGGCAAGTTTTGGATTGGTTTGTTCCCGCTCCTTTTCTTCCAAAAGCCGAAGATACGCGCTCACGTCTTTGTGTTTGGATCTGATAAGAATTTGAATTGGAAAAGACAGGGAGTTGAGTAGGTTGGCATAGGAATAGATAATAACTTCCTGCTCCTTTTCAGACAACAGGCTGAAGTTGACCGCGGACACGCTGATAATGAGCGCACAGGATCCATTGGAGAACAGAATGATATTCTGCGCAACATCCTCAATCTCGGTAAACTGTTGAGTGGATGCTCTGATTGGTACCACAGAATTTGCCATATTATGTATTGGTTGTTTGTCCGAAAATTTGTTTTACCAGCACTTCGCGGTCAATATCCCGTTTGCTTTTTGCCACAATCTCAATTGCGGGAAGCACGGATCCATTCAGGGTGATTTGTGCGCGGTCAAATATATATCGTCCTCGGGGATCTTCAACCTCAATAAAAAATATGCCGTTTGGCAGTTGTGTTGAGGCGGCAAACTGCCCGATTTTGTTGGTTTTGAGCGCGCGGAGCGGTACCCCCTCTTTGTCGCGGACGGTTACGAGCACCCCTGGAAGGAGACCTCCTTGGTTGTCTTTGATAATGCCTGTGACCACGTTTGCAAACGTTGTGAGTCTGGGAAGCCCTGCGCGGGTTGCCGCATCGGGTGATATGATTTTTACCGTCGGCCCCGCGGGGGGTGGAGTTACTACTCCTGCGGGTTTTGCGGGCGCAACCGGTTCTTTTAGTGTTGTTTTGGTTTTCATAGATATAATCCGCTCTTCCATTTCCTGTTTTTGTTTTTTGATTTCGCTGATTTCCTTTTGTAATTCTAACACCCTGTCTTCAACATTGGTTTTTCCACTTAACTCGGTTTGTAGTTTAGATATCTGCTCCTGCAGTTTTTCAAGTTCAGGATTTTTTTCCGTTGCAATAATAGGAGGCCGCATTCCCTGCGCCGTGGGAGGTGGTGTTGTCTGTGCAGCCGGCGGATTCATGCGCACGGCGTCAGCAACACGAGCTGTGTTTATAACGGTTGCAGAAGGTTGAGGGTGTGGAGGTGGAAACAGCGTATCCACCCATGAAAACAGCGAATCAATCAACGATTTTTTGCGGGGCGCTGCGGATTGTGTATAAAATCCCTGCAGTGCCGCGGCTATCGGTTTTGCTGCACCCTGTTGAGTAGGGGTGGACGGTGTCGGTTGCGCAGCGTGTGGAACAACTGGGGCAGTAGCTACCCCTGCAGATGTTGGAACAGGTGGGGGTGTTATGGGTTTTTGGGGGGTGGGTTGGGTTCTGTGCCAGACAAACTGTGTCGGCGCATACACGCTTTTTAAGAAAGACAGCACCCACACATCCATCGGGCGCTCTTCTATGGGGATAAAGGCAAACCCGATGCCGAGGAACGCAAAAATAACCGTAAGTGGCCATGTAAAAAAGAACGGAAGTGGAAGAATATAGGAAATGTAGGCAAGTATAGCTCCGCCCGCAAGGTATCCGAACTGTTTAATCGTCATGTCTCCGATTAAACGGAACTGAAAAGTCGTGACATTTTGCGGGACAGGATGTTGTTCCATAGAACTCTCTTTATTGTAAAGAACAATAAGCGGTCTTTCAAGGGGAAAAAGCGCGTTAGAATCGTGAAAACTTATTATTTTCATTTCACGAAACAAATCAAAACACTTTTTATTATGATATGATTACTTCATGGACGCAGATTGCGTTGTTGTAGAGGTCAAAAACACGAGAGACAGCGAAGAAACTCCACTTGTCATGGAGCAGGTATTTGCTGCGATGGGCATGGGGAGTCGAACCAGTTTTTTAGACAAGCTATTCGGCGGCAAGACAAAAAAAACATGGCTGAGTTTTGAGATTGTTGCATACAAAAGCGCAATTCATTTTTATCTGGTGACTAAAAAACAGACACTTGCATATATTGAAAGTCAGCTGACAGCGCAATATCCCAAGCTTGCGATTACTCCTGTAACGGACATGTTGCCGCATTTGTTTGAAACGACCCACGCAACAACACAGTTGGTGTTATCTAGTCCACAGTATTATCCATTAAAAACATATAAGGATGTCCGAGATATTGATTTACTTGCAAGCGTGCTTGGGTGTCTGGCAAAACTGACTGGGGATCAATCCGCGGCAATTCAGATTCGTGTCTCGCCTGCGGGTTCTGCATGGCAACAACAGGCATTTTCCATCGTTGCGCGAGGCATTCCGGATCCAACGTCTACAATTCCGGGTAAAACGAAGAACCATCCGCACGCGAAGCTTATTGAAACTAAAACAAATCAGGTTGGATTTCAAACGGCAATCCGTATTGTTGCAACCGGAATTTCAGAAGAACAGGCAAACACAACACTTGCAACAATTGCGGGTACGTATGGCGTATTTAGTCTTGGCGAGGGAAACGCGCTTATTGTTGCCAAACCAACATTTTGGCAGAAGAAGAAACTAGAAACCGCAATTGTTGAACGCACCGGTGATGGTGCGCCGAAGAGTCATGTGTTCGGAGCGTCGGAATTGGCAACCCTGTGGCATCCGCCAGGGATTCTTCTTTCCGCAATCAGAAATATTTCTTGGGGAACAAAATTGACGGGAGAGGCGCCGGAAAATCTGCCGATTGCGACAGAAAATGAAGAAGAAAAAAAGAAAATCAACTTCTTTGCTAGAACAGAATTTAAAAATAAACCGACAACATTCGGGATAAAAAGCGACGACAGGAGAAAACATCTGTATGTGGTGGGAAAAACCGGCACGGGAAAATCAACCATGATTGCCAATATGGCAATCAACGATATGCGGAACGGCGAAGGTATGGCAGTGATTGACCCCCACGGGGATTTGACGGATGCACTGTTGGATTTTATTCCCTCATTCAGGCTCAATGATGTGGCGTATCTTGATCCTGCAGACATAGTCCATCCGTTTCATCTGAATCCGTTAGAGCTTAACAATGTGGCACACAGGGAGCTGGTTGCTTCGGGCATTGTATCCATTTTTTATAAACTGTATCACTACTCATGGGGTCCGCGTCTGGAATATATTTTACGGAACTGTATTTTGACGCTTTTACATGTTCCAAACTCGACATTGTTGCAGGTTCCCGAGATACTGACAAATGACAGGTATCGGGAAAAGATTGTGTCGGGTCTTTCCGATCATGTGCTGAAAAACTTCTGGCTTAACGAGTTTAATAAAATGTCTCCGCAGATGCGAAGCGAATCCATTATGCCGATTTTAAACAAGGTGGGGCAGTTTTTATCTTCCCAAACTATCAGAAACATTGTCGGCAACCCGAAATCCACTATTGATCTTGAGGAGATGATGAATAAAGGAAAAATAATTCTTGTTAATTTGTCACAGGGCAAACTTGGAGAGGACAACAGTGCACTTTTGGGCGCCATGATTATCACAAAAATTCAGCTAGCCGCGATGAATAGGGTGTATGAGCAGGAACAGACACGAAAAGATTTTTATTTGTATGTGGATGAGTTTCAGAATTTTGCAACGAATTCATTTATCAAGATTCTTTCCGAAGCGCGGAAATACCGTCTTAACTTGACGCTTGCCAATCAGTATATCGGGCAAATTGACGAAGATGTACAGAATGCAATTTTTGGGAACGCAGGATCCATTATTTCGTTTTGTGTCGGTGCCACAGATGCGCGACCCCTAGCAAGGGAGTTCGGGCTCAAATACAAAGAAGAGGAATTGGTGCAACTTGGCAATTATCAAATCGTCTTAAAGCTTTCTATTGATAATCATACATCAAGCCCGTTTTCGGCAACCACCCTCCCACTTCCGAGAAGCCACAATCAAAGCAGAAGTAAGGTGATTCGTTCAAGTCGAGAGCGCTACACCAAGACAATTGAGAAGTCATAGGCAATCCTTTATACTTAGCCATTATGAAAATAGGACTTCTCGGAGGAAAATTCAATCCGCCGCACATAGGACATATATTCATTGCCGAGCAGTGTCTTGATTTTGGAGGCTTTGATGAAGTGTGGTTTGTTCCAAACTATGGACAGAGCTTTCATGAGCCCGTTGCATCAGTTGAGCACAGGTTTGCAATGACACAGTGTATGACACTTCCCCAAACAAAGGTGTCAACCATTGAAATAGACAACAAGCTTGACGGGAAAACCATCCATCTTCTGCCATATCTGCCAAAGGCACATGAGTATACATTCATTATCGGCTCTGATCAGCTTGCCACATTTCATTTGTGGGGAGAATATAAGAGACTGCTTCAGCAGCTTCCGTTTATGATATTTCCAAGGTATGGATATCCCAATGAGCCGATGTATGAGAATATGCGCGCGCTTTCTCATTCTTCGCTTATTGCCTCCAATATTTCTTCTACAAAAATTAGGGAGCGAGTAAAACTTGGACTTGGCATCGAAGAATTTGTTCCACTCGGAGTGGGTGAGTATATTAAACAACACCAACTTTACATATGAACAAACTAGATGTTGAAAAAGAAACAGAGAGAATTATTGACTTCATAAAACACACATGTCAGTCAGCAGGATTTACAGATGCTGTGATTGGCCTATCGGGTGGCATTGATTCTGCAGTATCGTTTGTTCTTGCTGTTCGTGCTCTTGGGGCCGAACATGTCTATCCACTGCTTTTGCCATACGGGGCATTAAATATTAGAGGCATAATAGACGTAATGGAAATCATTGAGAAAAATAAGATTCCGATGAGCCATATTACAAGAATTGATATTAAACCAGTAGTAGATCAAGTGGTAAGAATTGATCCGTTTATGGACAGAATAAGAAAAGGAAATATCATGGCACGAATGAGAATGATATACCTCTTTGATGCGGCAAAAAAACACAAAGCATTGGTTCTGGGTACGGAAAACAAAAGTGAGCATGAACTCGGTTATTTTACGCGGTTTGGTGACGACGCAAGCGACGTGGAGCCGATTTTGCATCTGTATAAAACTGAGGTGTATGAACTTGCTAAATATCTGCAGATTCCGGAATCAATTATTGCCAAACTGCCATCGGCGGATTTGTGGCCAGAACAAACTGATGAAGGAGAGTTGGGGTTTTCCTATCAGGAAGCAGATGCCGTTTTGCGCGGGTATGGAGAGGAAGCAAAAACAAACGAACATGGTATAAGCATACATTCTCAATCGAATATTACGGAGCGCGTGCTGCGGCAGGTGAAGAATAACAAATATAAGCCTCTGTTACCATATAAATTATGAACAGTCTCTTGTGAAAGCAATAGTAGTACCTTATACTTAAGAGTGTTATTGTTGTTACTATGAGTCGAAATATGGCAGAACACAGTCATCAACCACTTCCCGAAATTGTGTCGAAATGGGTTGCTGCTGTCGCAGAAGTGGAGCCGAAAAAAAAGAAACTTGTTACCCCGACAAAAATTCAGGAAAGAATTGAAGAACTCGCTAAAAGTACTCCAAAAGACGCAACGGAAACGCGAGGCGCTCAGGAACGCCGGAAAGCAAAAGAATTGGCAGAAAAGATTCAGGCAAGCCAGAGAAATATTACAGCTACAATGGAAGGATTAAAAGAATCACTCCGGTACAAGGACATATCATCGTTTGATCAGGCTAAGAAGCAGTGTGAAACAGCGTGGAATTTGGCGAAGAAAAAACCTGACTGGCTTGGGAAAGCTTTTTCTCCAGATCAAATTCAACATAGTGCAGCAGCGGCAAAATTTGTGGAAAAGGTTTCGCTATTGCCAAAAGACCTTGCGGATGACCCGAATGTATTATTTCACATGTCTGCCGAATTATCTGCTTCGATGAGTGCTGATCCACTTGCTCGAGCAGAGGAAATTAAGATGTTAAATCAAGCAATTTTACATATTAGAGAACTTCGTGATCACAATCCAGCAGCAGGATTCCTTTTAAATAATGAAGACTTAACATATACGCTTCGTGGGTATGTATTATATGATCAGCTATTGGATACAGCTATACCAGCAGGTTCAGATATTCAGGGGTTTTTACAAGAATTTCAGGACAGAATTGATCATCGGGGAAAGATTGATTGGGATCAGCAAATAAGGTTTTTTGATGGTATTGCTGGTGATATTAACAAAGGGGATGGTGTAAAAATAAACGCCAAAAAACAAAGAGAATGGTTTAAAGTAAACAAAGACGAACTGCAGACATATATCGACAGAACTAATCGAAAAGTGGAAGAATTGAAAATGGACAAAAATAACGCTCAGGAAAGGTATGATGTTACATGGTCAAGTTTATCTTCAGAACAAAAACAGAGAATCGTTCAGCACCCAGACAATCAGCCAGTTAATTTATACGGTTTTAGTGCAAAGGAACAGGAATTGTTGTTATCCGGCGATATAGAAAAAATAAAAGAATTTTTTTCGGATTTTATTGCGGATATTTATGGGGTTGGAAGAGAACAAAAACATCCAGAACTTCCTGATCAGACAAAATATGATCGATTTAAAACCGCACTAGAATGGATATATGGAGAAAAAGCAAAAGCGATAAAAGTCCAATTTGAAATGGCGTGGTCAGATCGAGGAAAACAAGAATATACCCTGAAGGCATTGGCATATATGCCGGGAGACATCAAAGATAAGTTGATGGCGTTCCGTAAGCTGTTGGGTGCAGATTTGGATTGGTATGCAGGTTATAACGAATATGCTCCTCTTGCTATTGGATTTATGCAGGAAGCAGTGCCAATGCTCCTTGGTAGAAAACAGGGGGCATATAATGAAGCGCTTAAGTTTGTTCAAAAGAAGGTTGATCAAAGTACGATTCCCGACTGGCTGAAAACTGCATTGGAAATAACTGATGCGGATAGTAATTTAGATTACGACGGTTTATTTGTAAAATATCAAAAAGCATTGGTCAAGGGAAGACTAGAAGGGGCTAATTTTACTAATCCTGCGCAATTAGCTCGGTTAAATGACTTCAAGACACGGGAAATGGGGGAATTAAAGAAAAAAATCGATACTGTTGGGTTTGGAGTACAGTTGTATGACGATGATGTACTAGTGTATAACGAAGCAAGAATTGCAGCTCTTAATGCGGAGGATCGGTATACGGAATTAAAAAGGAAACCTGAAGACTCTTTGACAACTGCTGAGCGTCAGGAATTGGACAGATTGCCGAATTTTATTAAGCAGAAATCTGAGCAAGCTTTCCGTTTGTCAGAGCGTGACGCCATAAAAAATCCATCAAATTCAAGTGTAGTTGAAAAATACCAAGAATTTTCACCGTTGGAAGCGCAGGTTTTGGACATGCTTGAACGTTATCTGTTAGCAAAGGGGAAATCACCTGAAGAAATCATGAATCAACGTTGGAAAATACGTGATGCGATTTGGGCGGCGCGCATGCACACAATAGGTTCTGGATATATTGTTGATCGTAATGCCTTTATGGTAACCAGACCAAAAAATGTAGAGTTGAAATCGTACGAATTTACGGATCACGGTAGATACACCATGATTTCCCCCTTTATGGAGGATATCCAACGCATTATCAATCCTGAACTGTTTGCATGGAGATTTCAGACGGGTGGTGCAATGGGTGAGCGCGCTTTTGCTTTACTCCGTTCTGGTCAATATCCTGAAGGTGGGAAATTGACCGAATCAGACGCATGGTGGCAGGATGAAAAGGATGTGACAAATCCACAAACCAAACGTGTGCGTCGCATGATGGAATATGCAGAACAGCGCATGGGCATATCATTTAGCGAGTTGTTAGGATCTGGTTTTATGAAAGGCGGAGTATATTTTGATGCAACAGCATGGAGGCTGGATGAGGGGTTACTAGTACAAATTCAACAGTCTATGGCTGAATCAGGATTATCTCCGGAAGCGTGGGAGAATGGTGCGTTGGGATTGCAGCTGCTTGTTGCCGGTGATAAGACTGCGCGGGAGCGGATTTTACGGAAGATGTCCGCAAGAACACCTTTGGTGTTCGTCGAATTTATGGCGGGGAAAGAAATGAATGCCATTTATTCTCGGCATAATGTTAGTGAGACAGATCAGCGGTTGTTTCAAGAAATTCTTGCGCAGGCACAGACAAAATTATGGGATGACAAAAACTTTATTGAACGAGTTGTGAATCTTTCTTCTCAGCAGGATTTTAACGACGTGGTTGCTCCATTCATGGATCAAATGGGTCCGGAGGTGGCAGGGAAAAAAGAGCTTTTCAGATCTCTTATTGGCGATGTACAGCACGCAGCGGATCGGGTTATTCCGGAGTGGTCAAAAGGACAACTTCCTATTACACTTGCACTTTCAGGTTTAGATTGGAGTAAGTCATATTTCGCAAAACTTGGTACTGCTGCCATGGACAGGAGAGGGAGAGATATGGGAAATATGGCTGCTGCAAGGGATATGATGTTTACAATTTTGTCAGAGCCGGAGCTGTTGGGTCCTGAAAAGTTTGATGATCTCATTAAAAAATTAAAAGAATATGAAGGATCACTAAATAACTATCTGCCAAGATCCGACGCCGAGAAAATGACACAACAGCTGTTGCGTGTTATTTGTCTGTTTAATCAGAATAGGGCGACAAAATTTTTGAATCCTATTGGGTGGATTCCTGGCGTGACATCATTGTTAAAAAATGTTGGTCAAGTTGAGATTGGTCATCTGCAGCCGTTTCATTTGTTTGGAGAGATAGGAAAAGGTAAGCGGGATGGAAAAAATGCTCTAGAAGAATGGGCTAAAAATAATTCGATTGCAGGAAGAAAAATAAAAGACATTCCACTATGTTTATCAGAGCTCGTTTCTTTGTCTGTCCGTTTTCAGGGTCCTGAAGGAAATGCGTGGGATGAATTTAAAATGACTGCATTTTTGAATAAAGTTCAACGGGCTGGTTTGTTTCAAAATTCTCCCGAACTGTTAAATGCATTACGCCGAGAAACACATGCTACTTTAGGTTGGAGGTTTTTTTATGGAATCCCTCGGAAGTATTGGTGGGTTGTTCCAGTGGCTACTGTGGCGCTTGCAACTTCAGAATCGATTAATGATGAGAAGAAAAAGAAATAATATTTTAGTTACTAATTAAAGTTTTTGTGCTGTCTTTCCTGCTTCAATACTGCTGTCCACAGTGTTTGTGTTTGGTTTTCTTGAAAACAACCCTTCTTTGATCATGGCTCCTTGATAAATAATTTGCATTGCTTGTCCTGCGCCTGCGCCCAACGGACCAGCTGCGGCACCAAGACCCGCATTTACCATGGGTTTTGCTTTAAGCGATTCTTGAATCCCCTTAACAACCGAAGGTGTCACAAATAACAATCCTAGCCCAATAACACCTGACACACCCACAGAACCGGTTCCGAGAAGGGGTGGCGTCCATGTGGTTGAAGACGTATGCACAAGATATTTACTGATGAGTAGCATCACTGCTGTAATGGGAAACACGATAAGTTGACAAAATAAGTTTTTTAACCAGTCGGCAAATCCGTGGCCTCCAGGTACTGCTTCAAGCAAAAACTGAATAGGAGCTGTTAAAACCGCGATAATGATTTGTATGTAGGCGCTTAAAAGCATGAAGAATACTCGAACGGACATAAACATAAAAGCAATGCTAAAAATAAGCCAAAGTAATGCGCCTGTAACACCGTATCCTAATCCTCCAAGAATTTGTGAAAGAAATTCAGTGCTATTTAATGCTCCGTCAAAAAGAAAATCCAACAGTGCCTTATATGAGTTGAATCCACCCCATAAAGCGTTTCGGACGATTGAAAAGTCACTGGATAATACCCGATTTAGGGTATCAGTTGGAAAAATGGAGGTATCATTCACTGCATTAATAATAAGTGAGGAAACTAAAAACATAACAACATACATAAGATCAATCATAAGTCCAACTATTGCGTAGGAGAAGGTGATGAGAATAAGTGTGATGACAATTTTTGGAAGGGCGTTTTGTACGGTAACAACGGTTTTTGGATCAATTTTTTTCCGAAACATGACCATAAAACCGATTGCAATCATGATAATAGCAAGAATTGAATAGCTTATGTTTCTAAATGCCTTCCATATTGGAAGCAGGGAGGATAGTCCTGCAAAGCCAATACCTTGTGCATATACTTGTTTTGGGATAAATCCAAGTGTCTGCCCCATGTCGTTGAAAAAAGCGTATGTTGAAGCGGGTGGCGCCGTATACATAGCATAGACATATTTGGATAATCCCGCCACGACGCTTTGGCGTTTCATCTGATCCGCATAAGGGGTGTTCATATCTGCTGAGGAAATAGTTACACCTTCAATTGGTCCGAGAGTGCGTCGTACAAAATCAAGCTGTGTATTTGTATTGACGTTGGAAATGTGTGCTGCCGCATTGACATCTCCCTCTGCCGCGGCTTTCATGCTTTCAGCGTATCCTGTGTCAACCCACGAATCTGAAGCTTGGGCATGAATAGGCGATGCAAAGAAAAACGGCAATAAAAGACTGAGCAAAAGCAATATAAATGCACGTTTCATATAGGTATTATCTGTTACTTCTGTTTATTCAGTCAATAGAGTTCTATTCTAGCTGTAAATTAAATTTGGTAACATCGACACCGGTAAATGTTTTGATGAAGAATAATATCAGATATGCGCATATCAACACGATAAGTCCGACGATGGCGCTGGTTACCGTTCCTTTTGCTTTTTCCAGTTTTTTTTGATCACCGCCGGAAAATAAGAAATTGAACCCCCCGATAACAAGCATCACAAATAAGACGACACCCGATAATGCGACAACTGCCTGCAGAATATTGGAAAAAACAGAAGCAAGCGAACCGATGGTGGCAACACCGTCTCCAGCATTTCCGACCTCTTCTAAATTCGACCAATTTGATTGTTGCGCGAGCACACGCATAGTGTATGTAAGTATATCAGAAATCAAAAACCCTGCCTACGCAGGGTTTTTGATTTAATATAGTCAATTCGGAATTAATATGGTTTCGGGAGAGTAACTCCTTGTGAACCAATAATACTGACGCCCAAGAAATTTTGAACCAGCATCATAATTGCCCATGCCGCGCCGACAATAATAAGTCCGACGATTGCGTGTGTAATCTTGTTTCGTGCCGCTTCCATAGCTGCCTTGTCTCCACCGGAGGTGATCCACTGGAGTCCTCCCATGATAAGCCACACAAAAGCTAGTAACGCCGCAAGAATAAGAATAGTGCCTACGGCTGCGCTGATGAGTTGTCCGACATCGGTAATTTTTACATTGCTCGGTTGGGCAATGGTTAAATCCGCCGCAAATATTTTTTCCAACATACGTCACCTCCTCTAGAAACACAAGAGCGTTTATGATTGAGTTTTGTGTTTCTTGAGTCCCACGAAGCCTTAATGGGCGAAGCGGGACAACAATACTTTTTATATTATACGGTACACGTAGCAAATCTACAATCAACCCACTTTTATTTAAAAGAAGGTATCTGTATATTTGTAACGCTAATTCCCAAAAAATCTCCTACGAGTGTAAATATTGCATACGCGGCCGCTACAACGATGAGACCGACAATAGCATTCGTTATTTTGTTTCTTGCTGTTTCCAAACTGGCCTTATCTCCCCCCGCTGTGATCCATTGCAGTCCCCCCATAATAAGATAGAGGAGTGTGAGGGCAAACGCAAAAATTAATAACAGACCGACGATATTACTGATAAGTTGTCCGATGACCGTTCCACCTTCAGCAGTCGACCCTGTTCCGCCAAGACTTGCTGGAAGAACGGGATTCGTAATTTGTGCTAATTTTTCCATAATTATTGGAATATGATTTTACTGATATCCGGATTTAAGATGCTGTCCCATCCAAAGAACTGTCCTGCAAGTGCTACGATACCCCAACCTGCGACAACAACCACCAATCCGATAAACGCATTGGATATCTTGTCTCTAGCGGTTGTCAGCTTTGCCTTATCTCCTGCAGCCGTGATCCAGCTGATACCGCCAAGAACCACCTGAATAAAAAACCAGATAGCTGCAACAATGGTAAGAAAACCGATAACGGCAGAAACAATGCTGGTGAGTTTGGTCATGGCATCGGCTCCTGAGGAGAATTTAATTCCTCCAAACGGTCCAAGTCCGCCACCTTCGCCGATTGTTCCGAGAGACGTTTTGGTGTTTGCCGCAAGTACGTTTTTCATAGAATCAGTTGCTTGGTCCGTAGATTGTCGGATTAAGCATAAACATCGGGTCTTTGAATAACACAAAGCCAATGACAGCCGCAATGACAAACGAGCCGACGATAATGGCAAGACCAAGCAAGGTTTGCCAGATTTTGTCCCATGCTTTACTGAGTGCTTTGGAGTCTCCTCCGGCCGTCATATAGGCAAAACCGGCGAGAATAAGATTAATAAGCGCATAGGCTCCTGCCACAACAAAAACCAGACGGAGAATGTTGGAAAAAAATACAACCAGTCCGCCATCTTTTATGCCGGCATAGGGAATCGGATTGTTGATGGTTCCGACAATATCCTCTGCGCCTTTCGCAAAAACCCGTTCTATCAAGAGCATATTATTTCAGATTTAATATTTTTATTCCTGTCAGAATTTCAATGATTTGAATAATCCAGTAGGACGCAAAAACAAGCACAAGACCAGTTACAGCCGCGGTGATGGTTTGTTTGCTGTGTTCTGATTTTTTTGCGTCTCCGCTGCCTGCTGATACTATAAAGGTAAATCCGCCAAAAATCAATAAAACGAGAAAGATAACACCTGCGATTACAAATGCGTTTTGTAACAGCACATTGACCACGTCGCCCAGATTTTTGAATGTTTCCGCCGGAGCAAATTCTTTGCTAAGATCTACAGATGGCGCTGTTGTGTATGCCAATAACCTCTCCATAGCAAAAGTGTACGAAAAATCGCAGGTAAACACAAGGCTTGGCTTTGTTGCCTTGGTTTTCCGATCCGTGGTATAGTTACAGCACCTATGGAAGAGTCCGAGTTGTTGAGTCGTATTCTCGCTCGGGATGAACGGGCGCTGTATGAGTTCTATCGCGCATATACTCCGTTGCTGAAGCGATTTATCCGGATGAAGGTGCAGAATCCGCATGATGTTGAGGACATTCTTCAAGAAACACTATATGCATTTCTGGATGCGCTTCGTGATTTTCGGGGGAATTGCAGTCTCCGGACATTTTTACAATCCATCTGCAATCACAAGATCATTGATTTTTATCGGAAAAAGAAGGTCAAACAGCTTGTGTTTTCCCAAATGCCCGAGATAGAGGAGTTGGTTTCTCCACTGCTCAATCCTGAGGCTGTGCTGGATGAACGAGTGTTGAAAGAAGAGCTGCACGCCACATTAAACAAGCTTATTCCGCAATATAAAACAGTGTTGTATGCCAGATACATATTAAATATGCCGGTTGCAGAAATTGCGCGCAAGCTGGCAATCACCCTGAAAGGTGCCGAATCCATGCTGTTTCGGGCAAAAAAAGCATTTGTAAAACATCATGGTCACAACTAACTATCGTAAATTTGTGTCGAAGTGGAAAGAAACGATGGAACTCCCTCCGCAGACAGTAGGACCGTTCACCGGATTGTATAAACGCATCACGCATCAGTTGAAAACTATGCCAATTCCGGCGCTTATCATCATCAGTGCGCTCCTTGTTATTTTGCTTGTGTTGTGGCTTGGACCCTCTATCACAACAATCGTCACTCTTCTGCAAAAAGGGTTTTAGTTTTTTTGGCGAGGGTTTTTGGTGATTTGTACGACTAATTCAGTATGACGGGCTCGCTCCTTATTGGTTGTGTTGCGTTTTTCAGATCCTGCATCGGATTGGCGACAAAACCGTACGAAACATACAGACGCATTGCGCATCGCGGTTCTTTATGGGAACTTGTTCCGCTCGGAGTGCTGCTTTCCTGTTATTTTGCGGTTGCATCGCTTGTAAAAACCGCGGCATTCAGGCCCTTTGTGTTAACGAAACAATTTATCTTCATTGCGCTCTCCGTACTGGTGACCTATGGAGTGACAACAGCATTTCTTTTTGTTGTGGGAAAATGGTTTGGTGGCAGAGGAAACATACGAACAGTTGCCCTTGCATGGGGATACACATTGGTTCCAACACTGTTGTGGTTTTTGGGAACATCAATTTTGTATGTATTGTTTCCGCCTCCAAGAACCGGCAGTGTGTTGGGAATCGTATTTAGTATTTTGTTTTTAACGTTCTCTTCCGTGCTATTTTTTTGGAAAGCGATGTTGACGTATTTGACACTTCGCTTTGGGATGAAGTTGGATTTATGGCGTATTATCGCTGTATTTGGCATTGTTGGCGGAAGTATGGTATTTTACAGCATTGGTATGTATCGTTTGGGAATATGGAAAATTCCATTTATCTAAAATCTATGACGCTTGATAAAACTGATTCTGTTGTAATGAGGCGAACAAAAGTAGAACGTGCGCTTCAGATGTCATTACCTGCAATTGGTGGAAGTTTTGTAGATGAATCTATTGCTTCAATGAGACACTGTGAACATATGATTGGTGTGACACAGATACCACTCGGTCTTGCGGGTCCACTTCATTTCCGATTACTGGATGCGCGTAAACATACGGAGGTGTTTGTCCCACTTGCAACAACGGAAGGAGCATTGGTTGCATCAATCAATCGTGGATGTAAAGCAATCAGAGAAAGTGGTGGTGCAATTGTTGATTCGTATGCAGTAGGCGCAACACGTGGTCCTGTGTTTTATGTGGGAAACTTGGCGGAAAGTGACAGACTCAATACGTTTTTGGAGACACATCTGTCTGACATGCAAAAAACGGCAGCATCCACATCGAGTCATTTGAAGTTGACGAAGGTATTTGCACGTGGCGTTGGTCAATACCGATATGTCCGTTTTCACTATGATACGAACGACGCAATGGGACTGAATATGGTGACGATTGCAACAGAAGCAGTCATTCGATATATAGAAGCAAAAACAAAGATTCGTTGTGTTGCACTATCCGGAAATTATTGTACAGACAAAAAACCATCATGGCTCAATAACATTGAAGGACGTGGCACAAAAGTATGGGCGGAAGTTGTTCTTTCAAAAAAAGTATTACAAACAACACTCAAAACGACAGCGCAAAAATTGTATGACGTTTGGATTGCTAAATGCATGATGGGGAGCGTCATGAGTGGTTCAATGGGAAACAATGCACAGTTTGCAAATGTGCTTGCGGCAATATTTTTGGCAACGGGTCAGGATATCGCACATGTTGGAGAGTGTAGTGTTGGCATCACGACAGCTGAAGTGCGAGGCAGTGATTTGTATATGAGTATATATGTACCTGATCTTATGGTGGGCACAATCGGTGGAGGAACAGCACTTGGTGCGCAAAAGGAATCACTCACAATCCTTGGGTGTTATGGCGGTGATGATGGAAACAATAAGAAAAAATTTGCTGAAATTATCGGTGCTACCGTTCTTGCGGGTGAGATTTCTTTGCTTGCCAGTTTGTCTGAAGGAACGCTTGCACGGGCACATCAACAATTAGCTCGGGGGAAACACATATGATTGGTATTGTTTCATACGGAACATATGTTCCAAAATATCGGGTACACACAGAGGATATTGCCCATGCGTGGAAGAAAAATCCCATGGAAATTATTTCGGCTTTGGGTGTGACAGAAAAAACAGTTCCAAATGTTGATGAAGACGCGGTGACCATTGCACTTGAAGCAGCTCTCCAAAGTCTGTCGTATTTTAAAGGTAAACCATCTGCAATAGAGGCGTTACTTGTTGGATCAGAAAGTCATCCATATGCAGTGAATCCAAGCTCGACCATTATTGGTGAACTGTTGGGGGTGGGCACCTCCTATGTAGCAGCGGATCTTGAGTTTGCTTGTAAAGCGGGAACTGCTGGAGTGCAAATGATTGCAGGACTCTTGTCAGCAAAACAAATTACTTATGGAATGGCGATTGGATCAGACACTGCACAAAGCAAACCCCATGATGCACTGGAATATACGTCAGCATCAGCAGGATCTGCATTGATTCTTGGAAGTTCAAATGTCGTTGTTTCGCTTCTTTCGTACACATCGTATTCATCTGATACTCCTGATTTTTGGAGAAGAGATGGGATTCGGTACCCATCACACGCGGGACGATTTACAGGAGAACCTGCATATTTTGCACATGTGATGGGTGCGGCGAAATTGTTGTTTCAAAAGACAAAGTTACAGCCAAAAGATTTTGATTATTGTGTGTTTCATATGCCAAACGGAAAATTTCCACGGGAAGTTGCACGGAGATTAGGGTTTACGAGTGAACAGCTTAGCCCTTCGCTGACTGTCGATCATATCGGCAATCCATATTCCGCATCATCTATGATGGGGCTCTCCGCAGTTTTGGATGTGGCAAAGCCAAATAAAAAGATTTGTATGATTTCCTATGGATCAGGAGCTGGAAGTGATGCATTTGTTTGGAAGACCACAGATGCGCTAGTGACGATGCAAAAAAAACGAAAAGGACAAAACGGTTTAGTGAGTCAACAAATTGCACATAAATCATATGTTGATTATCTCGGGTATTTAAAACAAACACACAAGGTATGAATATAACTGTTGCAGGAATCGGCATGACAAAATTTGGAGAATTGTGGGATGCATCACCGAGGCGGCTTGCAGGTGAGGCGGTTGCTGCCGCACTAAAAGACAGCGGGATGAAAAAGAAATCTGTTCAGGGGCTGTTTGTTGCAAACATGTTATCCGGAATGCTTGGGATGCAAGGACACCTTGGTGCACTTTTTGCAGAAGAGCTGGGGTTATTTGGTATTCCTGCATATACAGTGGAAGGAGCGTGTGCATCAGGAGGACTTGCGGTGCATGCGGGCATCATGAGTATTTTGTCCGGACAATATGACACGGTGTGTGTTTTGGGGGTTGAGAAGATGACAGATCATAAACCAGAGCTTGTGAGCTCTGCACTTATGGGAGCAGGGTCAAATGAAGAACGGTTATCAGGTGCAACATTTCCAGGCTTGTATGCGATTCTTGCCAGAAGTCACATGGAAAAATATGGAACGACAGAAGAACAACTTGCACATGTTGCCGTAAAAAATCATTTTCATGCAAGTCTCAATGCACTTGCACAGTTTACACGTCCAATTACGATAGAGCACGTGATGAAAAGTTCTTGTGTTGCTGATCCATTGAAACTTCTTGATTGCTCTCCTGTGACTGACGGTGCTGCCGCAGTGATTCTTACAAAAAAGCAAAGTAAAACATCCGGTGTACAAATAGTTGCCTCAACTGTTGCAACAGATACGTTGGGGCTTGCTGGGAGAAAAAGTTTGACGGAGCTTGTGGCGACAAAACAAGCAGCTACGAAAGCATTTGCTCAAGCGGGTGTTGAACAAAATGATATACAACTTGCTGAGGTTCATGATTGTTTTACCATCGCAGAAATTCTTGCAATTGAGGATATGGGATTTGATACAAAAGGAGAAGTTGCAAAAAATATGGAACAAGGAGCATATACGCTTGGGACAGCAAAACACGTTGTCATCAATTCATCAGGTGGATTAAAAGGGTGTGGGCATCCGATTGGAGCAACCGGTGTGAAACAAATTGTGGAAGTGACGAGTCAACTGAGAGGAGTGTGTGGAAAAAGACAAGTACAAAAAACTCGTGTTGGACTTACCCATAACGTGGGGGGATCCGGTGCAACAGCAGTCGTACATATATTAAAAATTTAACGTATGATGAGTCCTGTTAAAATTTGGCGCAATCAAAAACATTTTGCAAAGCTGGTAGGCAAAACCGGCAGAATTGTTTCGTGGACAATGATTCGAGTACCGCCTGATGGATTTAGTGAACAGGCGCCGTATCCACTTGCTGTAGTTCGTCTTGATGGAGGCATGCTCATAACAGTCCAAGTTGTTGATTGGGAAAAAGAGCAACTGACGACGCATCAAAAAGTCAAAACAGTCATTCGAAGAACAATAGATACCACCGCAGATGGAGTCATCCCATATGGAGTGAAGGTAAAACCAATATGATAACTGTTTCAGTTCCAGCAAAAATTCATTTGATGGGAGAACATGCAGTGGTGTATAGCACACCAGCGCTCCTTGCAGCCATCAATCTTCGTATGCGTGTTTCGGTAGAAGCTGCAAAACAAACAGAGGTCGTTTCAACAGAATCACCAGACTATGTGTTACACGCAATTGAAATTGTTAAAGAACATTTTCGCGGAGCAGTACTTCCTGAGATGAGGATAACAATTCAATCAGATATTCCTGCAGGTTTTCATTTAGGCTCATCTGCAGCCACTGCTGTTGGCGTTGTCGCAGCTGTTACCTATTTTACAAAAAAGATATGGAATCCTACGTTGTTTAACCAACTTGCGTATGAGGTGGAAAAGAAACAACATGGAAATCCTTCAGGTGGCGATAACACTATTGTGACGATGGGGGGAATTTTATGGTTTCGAAAAGAATTGGAATTTCTAAAAAGTATATGGAAACTCGATGTCAAAATTCCAGATGCATTGAATCATTTTTTTCTTATGAATACCGGCAGGCCCGTTGAAACAACAGGCGAGATGGTGTCGCTTGTCAGACAAAAATACGAAAAAAATAAAGTTGCCATGCGAACCCTATTTTTCAAAAATGAGGAACAAGTAAAACAAATAGTGATCGCGTTAAAAAATGCAAATGAACAGCAATTGATCGAGGCAATCAATTGTGGAGAGACAACGCTCAAAAAAATGGGAGTAGTAGGAAAAAAAGTTCTTCCATGTATACAAGAGGTCGTGCGTCAAGGAGGTGCAGCAAAAATTTTGGGAGGTGGAGGAAAAAAACAAGGGGTAGGATTTTTGCTCTGTTATCATAGAGACACTGATGTTATAAAAAAAATAGGGGAAAAATTTGGGCATGCCATACAGCCAATAACATTGGGTGGAGATGGGATTACTCTTGAAAAAAAATAATATGATGACAATTTCTGCACCGGGAAAACTAATGCTTATGGGTGAGCACGCAGTTGTGTATGGATACCCATGTCTTGTGACTGCTGTGTCTGAACGTTTATCAGTTTCCATTGAAGAGACGAATGATGGAAAAATAACAGTAGATGCGCCACAGGTAAAAGATACGCGCTTTGTCGATCAGGCAATTATTGATGGATGTCTTGCTTTTGGCATTACCCATCGTGGTTTGCATATCACAACACATAGTAATTTTTCTACTTGTTATGGATTTGGATCATCATCAGCCGTTACGGTTGCAACACTCCATGCGCTCGCATTATTGTTTGATAAAAAGATTACGAAGAGCGCATTGTTTGAACTTGCATATAAAACAGTGTTAACAATTCAAGGGGTGGGCTCAGGGTTTGATGTTGCGGCAGCAATATTTGGTAGCACGATATTATATACAAAAGGAAACAGTGCATCTGAACAACTGCCATGGGATCTCAATAATGGTGTTTCTTTAGTTGTTGGCTATAGTGGGAGCAAAGCAGATACTCCTGCAATTGTGAAAGATATTGCTAAGAAAAAAGAATCACAACCGGAGAAAGTGAACCGTATTTTTGAAGCGATAGGAAAACTAGTATTGCAGGCAAAAGAGGCAGGGGATACAAAGGATTGGGAAACAGTTGGGAAACTCATGAATTTTAATCAGGAGTATCTTCGGGATCTTGGTGTAAGTACGGAAAAATTGGAGAGCATGATTTATGCAGCAAAACAAGCTGGCGCTTATGGAGCCAAATTATCAGGAGCAGGTGGAGGAGACTGTATGATTGCACTTGTCCTGACAGAAAAGAAAAAAGAAATTGAAGATGCTATAACGTCTGTCGGTGGAATAGTTGTGCCGGTTTCAGTCCACGAAGAGGGAGTGAGGATAGACCAATGACAAAAAAAATAACAGCAATGGCTCCGGCAAACATCGCATTTATTAAGTATTGGGGAAAACAATCAAATGCGCTTCGAATTCCATTAAACGATTCTATTTCCATGAATTTGAGCGGTGCATATACAACTACGACTGTTGAATACTCCCCATTATTAAGGCGCGATGATATATCGTTTGTCGATGAATCAGTTACTGAACCTGAAAGCGCGCGGATTGCAATGCATCTTGACCGGATAAGGAAACTGTCGCGCAAAAAAATATATGCCAAAGTTATGACCAAAAATTCTTTTCCAAAAGGAACAGGAATTGCCTCATCCGCTTCAGGGTTTGCAGCACTTACGTTGGCTGCAACAAAAGCAATTGGCCTTACAATACCGGAGAAAGAATTAACTATTCTTGCACGTGTCGGTTCAGGTTCTGCATGTCGAAGTATTCCGGATGGTTTTGTCTGGTGGCATTCGGGGAAAAAATCAAATGATTCCTATGCGGAATCACTGTATCCTAAAACATGGTGGAATATCCGGGATATCGTATGTGTTGTTTCAAAAGAGACAAAGAAAATATCAAGCACTGAGGGGATGGACGCGGTAAAGACAAGTCCAAATTGGAAGTCTCGTGTACAGCAGATTCCTGAGAAAATTGCTGCGATGAAAGATGCGCTCAGAGCAAAAGATATGTATATGTTTGGAACACTTATTGAGGAAGACGCAATTTCTATGCACTGCATTATGATGACGCAGCGCCCTCCGCTTTTTTACTGGAATGATGCAACGCTTCGTGTGATGGAAACAGTGTATACACTTCGGGAATCCGGAATTCCTGCATATTACACAATGGACGCAGGTCCGAATGTGCACATTCTCTGCGAAAAGAAAAATGAGGAAATGGTGTATAGTGCGCTGAAAAACGTATTTGGTGTACAATCAGTTTTAGTCAATGCTCCGGCTTGTGGAACGCACTGTGTTGAGCAGCATTTATTTTAATATGGATATAAAAACTTCAGTTCCAACGCATATTGCAGTAATCATGGATGGAAACCGCAGATGGGCTCGCGAACGGGGACTGGGACCTGTTGAAGGACACAGAAAAGTTGCGGAAGAAACGCTTGAGCCGCTGATTGAACATGCGGCAAAACGTGGCGTAAAGTATATGACATTTTGGGCATTTTCAACAGAAAATTGGAATCGTTCGGAAACAGAAATAACGGGAATTATGTCTATATTCCGGCATGTTATTGCCAAACGCTGGCAGCGCTTACATGAAAAAGGCGTACGGATTCGAGTCATTGGTGATTTGTCTCGGTTTCCCGAAGATATTCAAGAGTCACTCAGAAAAGTTGTGGAACAGTCAAAGCATAATACAAAAATTACAACTATTTTTGCATTAAATTATGGGGGGCGTGATGAGATTATTCGAGCAGTGAATAAACTTCGGGGGCAATCAGTAGTTACGGAAAAAATGCTGGAAGAGCAGTTGGATACGGCGGGTATTCCGGATCCTGAATTTGTTGTCAGAACAGGAGGGGAGCTTCGATTATCCGGATTTTTGCTTTGGCAGATAGAATATGCTGAGTTGGCATTTCCTGTGTGGTATATGCCCGATTTTTCTCCGGAAAAACTGGACGAACTTCTTGAGGAATATCAAAACAGACGGCGGAGATTTGGCACTTAACCCGTTTATTTGAAAACTTCAGTGATTGCTTGGACGCCGAACATAATTCCCAGAAGTTGGGTAATCCAATAAGCAAGAAAAATGATAATAAACCCGACAATGCCGTACGTCAGCGTTTGTTTCCCCTTTTCCATTTTTTTTGTGTCTCCTGCGCTTGTAAGCAGTGTAAAACCGGAAATTAAAATGACAACAAGAAGACCAACACCTGCTATGGGAAGCAAGTATTGCATCAATGATCCGAGAATTGATCCTAAGGTAATTTTGTTTCCCAAAAATTGACCTTGTTGGAGCGGCCCCGATATTGTGTCTTCACCGCCGGGAAGTTTTAAGTTTTGTGCAAGCATACGGTTGATAGTCATGATATTAACCAAAACCTGGAATTTTTAAGATATCTACACCGACAAGCCTCAGAATAAAAATAGAAAAAATAATAAATACAAGCCCTGTTACCGCAGCCCCGACAAGCTCTTTACCGGCATTGAGTTTTTCCGGATTGCCTGCGGACATCATCATTTGGAGCGCCCCAAATAAGATAAGAAGCAGCGCTATGCCACCCGCAATTCCAATACTAAAAGGAAGAAATTTTGAAATAAGTCCTGATGCGGTTGGAGTGATACAGCCAATTGCTGTCCAAATCTTATCATTGTTTTGCATACATTTCTTACATTCATCTTTGAGTGTAACTGACGACGTATTTTCACACTGATCCACAAGGGGTTTTGCTTTTGACGCAGATGTAGGGAGTGGATCTCCATCATCAGAACATTTCGTTTTTTGATAGCATTCTTGCGCAAACACCGGTTGTTTTCCATTGCAACAGGTCTGTCCAGCAAGTTTACAAGATCCGGTCTGGATACAATTTGAATTTGAAATTGTGGGTTGTGCGTCACACTCTGTTTGAGTGCTGCAGCACAAAACTGTGTCATTGCCGCTATCTCGGCAATAGACTGTGGAAGTTGAACAGGAGGTTGTGTAATATCCGCAAATCGCGAAAACTTTTGTTGCGGGTATTGCAACAGTAAAGATGCCAACAAGAAAAAGGCCTGTTAGTAGTTTGCCGAATGCGTGTTTCACATGTATAAGTGTATCAAAGCGGGAGTTTAAAGAAAAGGGCATGGTAGAATAGGAATACGCATGAAATTTCTCCGTTTATCTGTCGTTTTGGGTTTTATTACACTGTTTCTCAGTTGTGGTCGTCCTGCTGCCGCACAATCCTGTGATACAAGCGCATGTCCTGATCCGAATGACGTGGCGTGTATCAGTGCCAAAATTGCAAAATGTCAGGAAGCATGGAATCAAATGGAGGCAGCCAAAAAACCGCATGTGGATGCACTGAGAAAAATGGAGGCTGATATAACTGCTTTTCTCAGCCGCATTACCGTAATTGAAAGTGAAATGGCCAAAAAGGCTACAGCGATTGCGGAGGGGGAAAAAGAATTGTCGGCATTGTTGCAGATTGCAAACAGAAGGATCCGGTCGTTTTATATTCGTTCCTCCAATATTAATCTTCTGGCATCACTTCTTACTTCGTCGGATATTGGCGCAACCTTACGTAATTATGGGTATCAACAGGCAATTACCAATGAAGATAAACGGGTAATTACACAAACTGCCGTCATGGTAAAAGATTTGGAAGATAAAAAGAAGAAGTTGGAAAATGAAAAACTCGCACTTGCGGGTATGAAGGAAGAAGTGGACAGGCGCGCGGTGTCAGTCCGAAAACTGGTGGGTGATGCAAATGCATATCAATCAAAATTGTCAACGACGATTGCAAGTCTTTCTGCGCTCCAAGAATCCATCTTGGCTGCAAAAACCGGAACATTTCAAACAAGCGTCGGTGACGTGCCGCTTGCTGATGATGCGGCAAGTAGACCGGATTATAATCCGGGATTTTCTCCTGCGTTTGCTGCATTTTCTTTCGGCGCGCCGCATTACAAAGGTATGAGTCAATATGGAGCATTTGGAAGGGCAAAACAAGGACAAAATTACGAGACTATTTTGAAAGCGTATTATGGTGCTGGGATTGAAATACGGGATCATAATCCCGATGCGCAAATTACTGTTGAAGGGTATGGAACATATTCACTTGAAGAGTACGCAAAACGTATTTATGAAATGCCTGGAAGTTGGGGTGATGAAGGTGGTATGGAAGCGTTGAAAGCACAGGCTATTGCGGCACGAAGTTATGCACTGGCGCGTGGTGGTTCTATCTGTGCAACGGAAAGTTGTCAGGTGTTTAAATCAAGTCCAAAAGGCGGCAAATGGGAAGAGGCAGTCAATCAAACACGAGGCAAGGTTGTGTATGCAAATGGATCCCCATTTTCAACATGGTATGCCTCAACCAGTGGAGGGTATCAGGAATCCTATACGAGTAATGGATACACAACGCCGGGATTCTGGGACACACAGAATGGAAGGTCTGGTTGGACCAGTCAGGCCTATGAAAAAATTGGAGGAAGTCCATGGTTTTATAAAGGGTGGTATAAAAATAGGGCGGGAGATACATGTGGAAGAAGTCACCCATGGCTTACCAGTGAAGAAATGGCCGACATTTTGAATGCGTGGGTTGTACTGTATCAGGGTGGTGGCGATAGCGCCCGTGTCACACCGAATTCTTCTTGTTGGGGGGGAAACCCATATTCTATGGCGGAACTTCGATCCATTGGTGGGTTTACGAGCGTGTCCGGCGCATCAGTAACATATTCTGATGCCGGCATTACTTCATCGGTCACATTCCAAACCAACAAAGGAAGTGTTTCAATAAACGGTGGTGAATTTAAGAAATCATTTAATTTGCGCGCTCCCGGTAGAATATCTCTTATGAGTGGATTGTTTAATATTGAAAAAAAGTAGTACAATACAGGTGTCAGAGCGCCAGAAATCGATACGCCCATGAATTTACTAACCTCATTTGCCAGAACGCCAAAACATCTTCGTTTTGAAACGCAGGAAAAGCAGGAAGTGATTATCCTTTTTCTCCGTCAACACTTAATTGTACTGATTCCATGGCTCATCCTCGGTGCCATTCTGTTTTTCATGCCCACAGTGCTGTTTCCGTTGGTGTATCGGTTTTTGTCCAAGTCTTGGACTATTCCAACCGGATATATGATTGTCGGTACTGTATTTTGGTATGTATTGACGTTTGGATTCATTCTTTCGAAACTCTTGTTCTGGTTTTTTAATATTTTTATCGTAACAAACGAACGGATTGTTGATATTGATTTTGTTAATCTGCTGCACAAGGATATTTCGGAAACTCAGCTTGAGAGGGTACAGGATATTTCGTATAAAACAAGCGGTATTCTTGCGACTATGTTTAATTTTGGAGATGTGACCATACAAACCGCAGGAGAAATGCCGAATTTTATATTTGAGCGTGTTCCGAAGCCAAGCGAAGTAGTCGATGTTATCAGTGATGAGGCAAAATTAAAAACAAGAAAAAGAATATGACACCGCAGGACTATACCAGCATCGGATTTTTGATCGCAAAAATATGTATCGTCATTTGCATGATTTTGTATGCAATTTATGCATGGATTATGGTGAGACAGGAACAGTTGATGTCAAAAGTGCTTGCAGAAACCTCCGAAGCGGTGCTGCGATTGCTCACCCTGATTCATCTTGCAGGTGCAGTATTTGCCATCATTCTTGCACTGATCTTACTGTAAGCTTGGAACGTGATACGATAAGGGTGTATGCAGATGCAAACCTCCATCGGGTCGGTAGTAGGAAAGAATTCTCCTTTTCATTGGGCGCAGACCATTAAAACACCGGTTGCATACGGTATTGTGGAAGTGACGGAAAATGCAGGAATCGCCCAGACTATCGGCATGCAGACGATTGGAAAAATAACAAAAGCGTTGGAGCAAGCACCCGTCGGTCTGCATGAGGTGGAAGCCATTGCCAATGAAGGAATGCGTGACGGTATGTGTTCTATTGTGCTTGTTGTGCCGGTGGGATCCGTATTCTATATTGTTGTCCGCGGTTCAGGAACAGTGTTTCTTAAACGAAACGGGCAATATGCCAAACTCCTTTCGGGAGAAGGAAGCATCTCAGGACAGGGTGTTATCGGTGATGTCGTCATTCTTACATCCGGCGCGTTTCGTCTGATGATTGAGGAAAGCAAACTTATTGCTTTGGCGGAACAGGCATCGGCAATGGAATTGGCCGAAAAATTGGCGATGGTACTGAATGAGCAACCGGATTCGGCAGGGTGCGCGGCAATATGCATGGAAGTAGACGCAATTATTGCTTCGGAGCATATGAGTGCAGCAACGCAGATGCCGGCAAAACAGGCGTCAAGACTCGGTGTTTTGGTGGAGAGAATTCATCTGAATACCGGTGCGGGGAAAATTCGCCGGTTTGTTCATGCAAATCCGCAGGATAAATGGTCAACCGTGCGCCGGCACTTACTGTTATGGCGCCGCAGATTAAAAAATCCCAAGGTAAGCATCACCATGCTTCTCCTCGTTTCTTTCGGAATAAGTGTGCTGTTTGGCGTACACAAAGAATTAACGACAAAACAGGATAAGCAAATTGTCTCTGTTATGGCAGAAGCAAACCGGATGTATGAAGAGGGTGTTGCACTGATGGAGCTGAATCCTGTCAAAGGAAGGGAACGGTTAGTGAGTGCAAAAACAGCACTGCAGTCTGCAAAAGACAAAGCGACTAATAAAACGAAAGAAGGCCGTCGCGTGCTGGAGTTATATGGACAAATTGACGGCGCGCTTACCGACGCAATGCATGCGTATCAGAGTGAACCGCAGATATTTTATGATGCAGGACTGCTAAAAAGCGGCGGGACGGTATCCGGAATGGCAATTGAAAGCGATACGGTCATTCTGGGCGATGCAAAGCAAAAAGCAATATATAGTGTGTCCCTTCCAGAGAAAAAAGGATCCATTATTGGTGGCGGGACGGGTTATGAAACAGTACAGCAGGTTACAGTACACGGAGCAACAGGGTACGTACTTCTTGCAGAAGGAGTGAACGCGATTTCCATACAGCAAAAACAGATAAAACAGAACATTATCAGGAAAAGTGATGACTGGGGAACCATTGCCGCCATGGCATCCTTCGGAGGGAATATCTACCTGCTTGATTCCGGAAAAAGCAGAATTTGGAAATATGTTGCGACAGAGACGGGATTTTCAGACATACGGGAGTATCTGAATCCAGATACACTTCCTGATTTGTCGCGAAGCACGGGTATGGTTATTGATGGATCAGTATGGATCGGTACGAGTGACGGGAAGATTCTAAGATTTACACAGGGAAAAGAAAATTCTTTTTACCCAAAAGGAGTTGATCCCGCTTTCGGGTTACATCTTGTTGTGTATACCAGCGATGAAACAAATAACATATATGTACTAGACAACAATAACAAGCGGGTAGTGGTACTCGACAAAGACGGACTGTATATGTCCCAATATACTTGGGCAGACAACACACCTTTTACACATTTGGCAGTTTCCGAAAAACACGGTAAAATACTGCTTCTTGGTAATGACAAGATATATAGCCTCGATATCAGATAATGCATGATATGTTGATGCAGAACAAAAAAGCAGCATTTGAATACACTATTGTTGACCGGATTGAGGCCGGTGTCGCTCTTATGGGTGCGGAAGTGAAATCACTGCGGTTGGGTCATGGGAAACTGGAGGGGGCATTTGTGAAGATTATGGGTGGGGAAGCATATTTGATTAACGCGACTATTGCTCCGTATTCCTACGCAAGACAAGATAGTTTTGAGCCGCAGCGAACAAGAAAATTACTGCTTCATAAACGGGAGCTCGTATCTTTGACAAGCAGGTTAGATAGCGCCAAATTGACCCTCATACCGCTTTCTTGGTATACTAAAGGCCCTCATTTGAAGCTCGAAATCGGCCTTGCTCGCGGTAAAAAACAGTTTGAAAAAAGAGAACTTAAGAAAAACGCTGATATCAAACGGGAACTTGAGATTGATTTTCGGGGAAAAATTAAGTGAGGATCATTTTTTTGGGGATGTACGATTCGACAGGGATGCACTTTGACAAACAGCAAGCCGACATGGATACATTGTCGTTAATCAGGTATCAAAAAATACATGCTGATACAACCCTCAGTAAGCTTGAAGCAAAACTTGCTCAACTTGAGCAGGCATTAGCCTTCAAGAATTCCCGCGCTTTTGCATACGCACGAGCATAAGGAATCATCCGGATTTTACTGTTTTCCAGCGAGTAATTTCTGGGTGAAAACATAGCTGGAACGGCAGAAATTGAAAAGACTGGTTCAATTTCGAAGTTTTTCAGTCACACCCTATCTGCTTTTTTGTCTGTGTTTAAGGCGGATGGGAAATCACACAGACTACGCTTGTAGACGTTTGTTATTTGCGTTTTTGGACCCGGGCTCACCCCCGGCATCTCCACACTCCGCCCTGATTTGCATCAGGGCTTCGCGTGCCACAGCTACAGTAGTTCCTGTTTTGCATTTTTTAAATTTTATTTACTATGTCCTTCTTTGACTATCTGTATCCGCGATTTTGTCTGGGCTGTGGCAAATTCGGAACGTACTGTTGTAGACAGTGTGTGCAAAAAATAGGGCAACTTCAGCATTTCACTTGTCCGGAGTGTCACAAGCCCGCCATAGATGGACAAACGCATCCAACATGCAAGAAAAGATATGGACTTGATGGATTGTTGAGTCTGTTTCCGTATGCAGGAATTGTTCAGCGGGCCATAAAGGAGACGAAATACCGTTTTGCCTATCGTGTCATAACAGATTTATTGGACAACACAAATATCGATCGTGTCATTGAGTGGACACAGAAGCTGGGGAGGGACACTATCCTTATTGTCCCGATTCCTTTGCACACATCGAGGCAGTATATTCGGGGATTTAATCAAAGTAAAATTATAGCTCACTGCATCGGAAAACAATTGAATACGCCGATACAAGATACAATGCTTGTTCGCATCAAGAAGACCTTGCCACAGGTGAACATGAAAAACAGAAGTGAAAGATTAAGAAACATGAGAGATGTTTTTGAGATAGGGGATGCTCACATCTTCAAGTGCTATTCCGTGGTGTTATTAGTCGATGATGTGTGTACAACCGGTGCAACAATGAGAAGTGCGGCTGCCGTAATAAAACGAAGTGGCGTACCCACAGTGTGGGGACTGACGATAGCCCAATAGGAAATTATTCAACAGTCGTTTCCCAAAGTCCATGAATATTGCAGAATTCTCGTACAACAAACGACCCTTCCATAGGTGGAAAATCTGCCTCGGGCTTGTCGCCTGCGGACAGATACACACGATATGTTTTTTTGCCTGCGATCACCTCTATCCATTCAATGAAATGCGTTTCTTCCATGGGGTGAGGAATAGAACCGACGGCGACATGAATGCCGTGTTCGGATTTTGTCACAACGGGAACGTGTTTTTCCTGTCCGACATCGCCTGTTTTTATTGGAACAAGAATTGGTGTATGACATGCTTCGGTATGCTCACTTCCGGCACGCAGGATTTCCACAACATTGTTGCAAACAGAGCATTGATAGATTTGATGGCGTTGTTGCATATATGGTTGCCCCTTTCTTTCTTTCAGTCTAGCAGAAGACAAATGGGAAAGCGATATTCGCCAGAAGAAGGAAAATCTTGGTATAATGCGTTATTGCAGGCTTGGATTTTGGAGGAGTCGCATAGTGGTCCATTGCGAGGGTTTGCTAAACCCTTGAGCTAGTAATAGCTCGCGCAGGTTCAAATCCTGTCTCCTCCGCAAATATTAAATAAACTTGGTATGTGATTTATGGTATACTGGTTAAGTGCATGAGAATAATAGAAAGCCAAATTGTAAATGTATAATTTGTGGTAAGCCAGTTTATAAACGGCCATCACAAATTCAAGTAAATCAAAGGAAAGTATATTGCAGTGTTAAGTGTTATGGAATTTCTTGTCGGAAAGAAAAACCATGTTTGATATGTGGAAAACCAATTTTAGCCGGTTTAAATAAAAAAACCTGTAGTAGAGAGTGCTCAAATAAATTAAGGTTAGGAACACATTATCACCAAGGACCGATTAAAGATAAAGTTAAGAACTATAGAATTCTTAAAAAGAGACTGGCTGCGTTGAGGGGTAGTAAATGTGAAAAATGTGGATACAATAAATTCGAAATTGTCCAAGTACATCATAAGAATAGAAATAGAGAAAATAATAACTTGAATAATTTAGAGTTGCTTTGTCCAAATTGTCATTACGAAGAACATATATTAAAGTCTCAAATGGAGGGTGGGCAGGACGGTAATGCGCGAGTCTTGAAAACTCGTGGGAGCAATCCCTAACAGGTTCGACCCCTGTATCCTCCGCAAAAGTTATTTTATTTCTTTAGTCGGTAGTATATACTGACTATATGGATCAAGCTGCCTCAGACACTCCCAATGTAAAAGAGGAAATATATATTACCTGGACATCTCCATCTCGGTTATTCAAGCGACGGAACAAAGAGTATTTTACCAACATTGGAGCAATTGTTTTTCTTCTGGTTGTCATTCTTATTTTTGCACGTGAATTTGTATTGGTTGCCGCGGTTCTTTCCATCGTATTTTTGATTTATGTATTATCCACCGTACCTCCTGAAGATGTTGCCCACAGAATTACTAGTCTGGGGATTGAAAGTGCAGGACATTATTACCGGTGGGAAGAAGTGGCCGCATTTTGGTTTGAGGCGCAGTGGGGTCAACCGCTGCTGTTGCTACAGCCGATAATCGGACCGCGCATCATTATATTATTGGGGGAACAAGATAAAAAAAGGGTACAGGAAGTATTGGAAAAACATATTCCGTTCCGTGAGCATCCTGAGCGATCATGGGTGGAAAATGCCTCATCATGGCTGTCTAAAAAAATTCCTCTCGAAAAACCTCAGTAATAGCCTCGCACGCTGTTTCGTAGTAAAATGCGAGAGATCGGCTCCTGTAGTTTAACGGATAGAATAGGGGTTTGCGGAACCTCTGATCGCAGTTCGATTCTGCGCGGGAGCGCAACAATGAGCGGGTTAAGCGATACAGAAGGGAGGATTAGCCAAGCGGTTTACGGCGACAGTCTCGAAAACTGTTCTCCCGAAAGGGAGGCGCAGGTTCGAATCCTGCATCCTCCGCTAACGCAGATGGAAGCAATAATTGTTGACTTATATGAAAATTACTATTTCCGGAAGCATGACATTTTATAAAGAAATGCGATTGGTTCAACAATCACTGGAACAGCGGGGACATGTGGTTATTGTTCCTATGGGTACAGACGAGGACATCCCGATTGAAGCAAGGCCGGATATTACGAGAGATGAGCTGATTGCGGCAAAGATTGAATATGATTTTATTCGGAAACATTTTAAAAACATTGAGGTTTCAGAAGCTCTTCTTATTTTAAATTACCCGAGAAAGGGAATAGATGGATATATTGGCGGAAACACATTTTTGGAAATGGGACATGCTTTTGGATTAGGGAAAAAGATTTTTGTGTTACATCCAATACCAATGATGGATTATGAATCAGAAATGCACGCGATGAAACCGATTGTCCTCAATGGGGATATTACAAAAATAGCATAAGACTTTGCTCTTGTAGTTCAATGGATAGAACGCGGCCCTCCGGAGGCTGTAATTGCAGTTCGACTCTGCACAGGAGCGCACTATTTGTTTTTTTGGGTATGTAGTTTTCCCAAGGTTGCTGTGATGAGACCCATAACGATGAGTAAACCACCTAGGATAAATCCTAGCGTCATTTTTTCGCCAAGAAAAAGATAATTCAGTATGACGGCGAAGAGTGTTTCAATATATTGTTTGAAAGATGCCGTCGTTGCACTAAGATGTTCGATCACCCATTGAAAGAGAAAATAGGTGATTAGTGTGATAAAAATTGCTGAGTACAGGAGTACAAAGAGATATGGGATGGAAGTAAGTTGTTGTGGTATCAATGGTTGGCGAGTAATAAGGAGAAGAGAGAAACAGACCAACGAACAGAGATAAAAATATATGGAAGTCATCGTGGTTGGTGAAAATTGTTTTTTCATTCGAAGTTTTCTCGAGATGATTGCATAGATCGTCCATGAAAGCATGCCACTTACCATGAGGAGATTTCCATGGATGTCGCCAGTCATTGCCTTTCCTTGCTCGACGAGTGGAAGAAAAACGATGATACTTACTCCAATCAGACCAAGAAAAATTCCGATCCATTTAGAAACTGAATTTCTTTCACGAATTAAAAAATAGGATAAGATCGCAGTGGTAAGCGGAGCAGCTGTATAAATAAGTGTTGCGGAATTGGCAGTTGTCGTTTTGATCCCTAAAAAATATAAGGGAACATTGAGCGCGCCGATCAGACTCGGGATAAGCAATTGTTTCCATGCAGATGGAGTATGTCGTTCACGCAAAAAAAACGGCGTGATGATTAAGGACGCGATGAAGAAACGCCAAAATCCTGCGACAAGTGGATCTACGTCATGGATGAGTGTTTTTGCCGTTATTCCTGCTGTGGCCCACAACAAGGAAACAATGATCAATACTAAAAATGCAAGTCGTTTTTTCGACATACTCCGATTATACGCTAGGAATGATATAATTTGATAAGTTTTCCACGGAGGAGTTGACTAGTTGGTTTATGGCGCAGACCTGGAAAGTCTGTTTGGGGGGCGACCTCATCGCAGGTTTGAATTCTGTTTCCTCCGCTATCAAAAAATTTTATTATGATAGATAAATCGTTTTCCACTTTGCGGCGAAAAATAATTAGTTACCGGTCCTTAACGATACCGTACACATTTATTTTCTATTTATTCATCGTTATCACATTGTACGCAATATACTCATCAATGTTCCATAACACATATTATTTTCTGGATGAAACGGATTTTTTTACGCCTTACTGGTCTGGAAAGAATATCCTGTCTAGGCTCAACGAATGGGCAACAATCGGGCGCCCGATAACCTACATTATTATCGGTTTGATGTCCGATATGGTTCATCATTTTTCCAACGGCATTCTCTATATAAGGCTTTGTCAATTCACATTAAATTGTGTTGTGGCATTATATCTTTTTTCTCTGTTAATCCGTAAGGGATTTTCTCATTTAGCGGCTTATATATTAATAATTTTAATTTGGAGTCAACCGGTGATGCAGGTATATATGTTTTATGCGGGTACCTTACCGAATTTAATCGGTATTTTAATGAGTTATTTTTCATTTCGGATCATCCTTTCAAAAAAGGATACACTCTTTGTGTACGCAGGGAGATACTTTTTATCGTTTATATTATTGTTCGCGACGTGTTTGATACACCCTTCAATTCTGTTTTGTGGGTTGCTACCGTTAGTTATTGATATATTAGCTTCGTCTGAACAGGAATTTATACAGAAACGAAAGCGATATTTTATATATTTAATTACCGTAATAGGCGCAGGCGCAGTGTATATAGAATTGTACCATTTATTAGTAAACTTTCTGCATGTTAACGATGTATATTTTTTAGTACAACAGTCATTTTCATTTTTTTATAATGGGCCAGATTTTTTTGAGGAACCACTATCGATTTTCAATATGATGAGTAGGCCGTTTGAATGGTGGAATTTCCCTATCTTTAATACCTCACGGATTCTTATCAATCATAGTTTATCTATCGCAAGCATGATTATCTGGGGCTCTGTATTTTTAATATTTGTAACGGCGGAAGTTTTGTTTAAACGGTCATTCGTTACAGTTGAAAAATATGGCACAGTGTTAGTTGCTTTCATACTCTCCTTAATCCCCGTGGTTGTATTGGCGGATTTTGCACATAGACAGCATATGTATATTGCCGTTGTTCCTATAATTATTATCATTGCAGCGTTCAGTCTGAAAACTCTATTATTTCGTGTCCAAAAGGTTCTGATTGTGATCTTGGTCATGGGGTTCATAACGATGGTAATAATTTCGGTTGGCGCATATAGACAAGTTAATACTAGTATCATAGTCCCAAGAGTGCGATTTCTTGCGTATATTAATCAGCAAATTAAATCTCAAGAGACAAGCAAAACAAAAAAAATACTGATAATAAATTCTGATATGGCTTGTTTTTTTGAACCATGTGAAGGATATTTTGGAAGACATATGGACATAGCTGCAAGATCCAATGAAGGCAGTGCATATTTTTATGCAATGTTATTTCAAAAGTTAACACAAAGATACGATATTCCGGTAGAATTCTCTTGGTCTCCAAATAATTCAAGCACAAGCGATACGGTTGTTATCGATTTTAACAGATACAAAAATTGTTTCCAACAGAAGTAGTACAAGCAACATTACGATAGTGTATCCGCCATTTTTTGCTGGCTATCGGGTTCACTATTTGGACATGTAGAGTTTTCTTAGGCTATTCATTAATAGCCAATCGGACGAGTTCGGCCGACTGGGCTGGTAATCAAGCAAATGCGTTTACTAAAAACATGGCTCTACAAAACGGAGAAGATGGTTCTAAACTAGATGCGACAGTAGGTGATGACAGGTCTCCATACCCAACGGGTCAACATCCCAAACAAGTATTTTTGCCGTGACGCTCGCTGTTGCCCATAATAGAGATACAAAAACAAGGATAAGAACGGCGAGTTGTTTTTTCGACATACTCCGATTATACGCTAGGAATGATATAATCTGATAAGTTTTCCACGGAGGAGTCGCCTAGTTGGTTTATGGCGCAGACCTGGAAAGTCTGTTTGGGGGCAACCTCATCGCAGGTTCGAATCCTGTCTCCTCCGC
>CAZSTG010000005.1:0-73029 GCA_964609895.1 uncultured Gammaproteobacteria bacterium
CCCAATTTCTGCCTAAGGGTTTTATTTCTTTCTGAAAATATTCATCCCAATTATCATTCATAATAAATTCAGTGGGAGTAAACTATCTCATTATACTCAAAAATCGCGATAAAACATAGGCAACTGTAAAATAAAATAATGATGGAAGTATAATGATATATGTGTAGGATTTTTCTTCATGGTACAAACAATTACATCTGTAAAAGGAAAATGTACATTTCGACTTCGTCTCGCGGTTGTGTTTACACTCCTCATGGTCATATTCGGTTATCTGTCCGTTGTTCAACCCGTTATTCCGCTTACATATGATGAGGCGTGGAATTTTACGGATATATCCCGACACGGACCAGTGTATGTCATAACGCATTATCCGTTCCCCAATAACCATATATTCTTCACTGCTCTCCAAAGCGTTCTCACACCCTTTGCAGTACTTCCCTTCCTGCCGTATGCGCTTCGGCTGGTAAACATCATTGTTTGTTCCGTATTATTTTTGCTGCTGTTTATCTTTTTGCGAACAATTTTTCCCAAATACCAATATTTCCATATCCCTGTCCTACTTTCACTGTTTTTCGTTACACCTCTTGTCACCACCTATTTCATTGTCAGTCGGGGTTATGTGTTAGGATCATTGCTGCTTTTTCTTGGCGTATACTGCCTTGCACGGAAAAAGTATGCGGTCGCCGTCATCCCTTTGGCATTGTCCGCTTGGACAGTGCCCACGTTTCTCTATACACTTCTTTTTTTGTACATAGCGGTATTCCTTTTGAATAAAAAACAAGACAGACCTTTCATTGTACCGACAGGATTCGCCGTTGGTATGTTTGTGTTTCTTTTGTATATACCGGTTCTTAAATATGTGCTTGCCTCAACAAACCAATGGACGACCTATTCGTTTTGGACTTTTCTTACGGAAACGGTGCAATCCCTGTCAAATTACTCTTTTCTGCCCAACGGATGGATATTGCATTCTCTTTATGTCATGCTCTATATATTCAGCGTATGCATTGTTTGCTTTAGGAAAAACTCCTCATCCGTTAAACGATTCTTTCTCTATCTCAACATCGCAGTGATGAGCTACTTAGTCACTATCTATATACTTTCTCAACTACATCTTGCACGTCCGCCTTTTATGAGAAACGGGTTGTTTATTCCAATGGTTGTACATCTCACAATTATCTATGCAGCTACATGCATGACAAGACTGTATTTCAGGTGCATTGCATGCTGTATACTTGCTGGTAATCTACTTGCAGGAATCTATCTGTTTACGACTCAACTTCCCTATACGTCCATACATCCGTATCCGTATCTTACGGAACTGTCTTTCCTGTCAAAAACCCCTCAACAGCTGAAAAAGGAAATTCAGGAAAAGCGGCTAATTGCGGATCAGTCGTCAGATAACGCAGTGCTCAAGTATTATTCACTGCTCTATAACATAGAGCTGATTGAATCCGTTGCATCGACAGTTTTACATTCCACGGGTCAGACCCCTGTCCAAGGCAGTAACAAAACCATGGTGTCATCTGTTCAACAGAAAACAGAGAAAAACGATTCTGTTCCTGTTTTATTGCCGGACAATATATTGTATGCAGGAAAACGCGTATGGAGAAACATGATGCTCAAATCATATGATATTTTTGTCTTGTCCAAAAAACCAAAAATCAGATATCTATTGGGTTTATCCGATGAAACCTATGCCGAGTCATTTGTCCTATGGAATAAAAACAAGAGAGAGCTTGCCTTAAAGACTTTACTTAAGGCGGAAAATTTCGTAACGCTCATGACACCCGAAATTCATACGCTTTCAAATTCAGGGGACATAGATAAACAACTGTATGCAGAAATAAAAAATTCGATAGAACAACATTTACAACTTCTGTTGTATTTACTATCCACAGCAAATGAAGCTGAACTGCACATGCTCCTTTTAGCGCAAACAAATGTTACTAATAACTTTAATACAATTACCTTTCTTATCGGCAAGTAATTAAGTATGAACGATAGTAATACACACACGTCTACTACATTCTTAACAGGCCTAAAAGGGTATGCCGCATTGGCAATTTTTTTAATACATTCTGGCGGCGGCGGATTGAGAACATTATCCTCTTTTACTAACAGTATCGTCGACAATGGCAAATACGGGATTATTCTCTTCTTTGTTATTTCTTCGTTCACAATCGCAATGAGCATTAATAGATCGGTTCACATAAAACATTTTTCATATCTAAAATATCTTCTACGACGTTGGTTAAGAATTTTTCCTTTATTTTTCGTATTTGGTCTCCTTGCGTATTTCTTAGGTGGACAAACATATTATTTTGAATTTTTTAATATAAAAAACGACGTGTGGAATCTATTGTATGAAATATCCCTTCTAAACGTTCTATTTGTTAGACATAGAAATAATCTTTTGGGTGTTGAATGGGCACTTTCCGTTGAATTCTTCTATTACTTATTATTTCCCTGCCTATATACGTTATTTTCTAAAATCAAAAACTGGCTAATGATAAGCTTAGTCCTTCTTTTAACATTCATTATGTCTTTTTACTCATTCAGTATTATTCGCCCTTTGTTTTCAGAAGATTTTGCCTTGTTGTTATCACGTTCTGCTTTCGGATCCTTTATTTCGGAAAACATACTTAATTCTAGCTACATCCGTTTCTCTGACCACTGGGGCGCACTAAAATATCTTTTTACATTTACCGCAGGTTTTTCACTTTTTTTCCTATTTTCAAGCAAGAAACCCAAAAAAATTTTTTTGTCGATGTCAGCGTTCTCAAAAAACCTTCTTTTTTTATCTACACTTATCCTTGGATTTTGCTATGTGGGCAAGATGAACAATAATCAAGAAATCTTTATAACTATATACACTTGTTTACTTATTGTTTTTTCATCCTATAGAGGAACTCTAATAAAGATACTGTTTGAAAACCCAATAATAGTATATCTTGGAACAATAAGCTATTCATTTTATCTTACTCATTTTATGATACTCCAATATGTTCATATGTTTTCACCAATTATAAATTTTTTCTTCGCCTTGATTGTCACCGTAATAATAAGTTCTATAACTCATCACTTCATCGAGCGTCGATTTACATTAGTAATTAAAAGGGTATTTAACATATAATGACGTTATGATTTATCCAAAAGTATCATTTATCATTCCGACGCTGAACGAGGAACATAATCTTCCACGTTGTTTATCAGCAATCCGATCTCAACAGTATCCGCAGTCACACATTGAAATAGTCATTGCCGATGCGTATTCAAAAGACAAAACCCGCGCTGTCGCAAAAAAATTTGGCGCCATTGTCATAGATAATCCTGAAATTCTCCACGAGCAGGGAAAGACACGAGCGATGGACAGAGCTAAGGGAGACATGCTTTTTTTTACCGATGCGGATAATGTTCTATCTATAAACAAATGGCTTCTGTATATGACCAAACCATATATTGATGACCCATCGATAATCGGATTTTTACCGCAAACAATAGCTCCGAAAGACACAAACATACTTGATCGGTATTTAGGTATGCTTGCAACAGATCCGTTTACATGGTTTATTTATGGCAAAGCTACAAGTCCAAGAGACTATGGATCTGTATACCACCCAATCAAAAAGGCATCCGATTACCTCGTTTATCAGTTTCCAGTCACAAACCATCCACTCTTAGGTACTGCACAAGGGTTTGGCGTCAATGCGAAACTGTTTCATCGAAATGCAAAAACGAAGGGTGATGACATACTCGCGGGCATTAACATCATAGAACAAGGAGGGAAAATTGCATACGTACCAAAAGCGGGAATATATCATTATCATGTATCCAGTTTTACCAACTACGTCCGTAAATATTCGTGGCGCGTTAAAAACAACCTCACCCGAACATATAAGGAAACTGGACTTGTAAATAGAATGAAATACCACTCAGTTATTCGAAAAATCCGTATAATTCTATTTATTCCTTATGCGCTATCTATCATACTCCCCATAATCGACTCGGTTCTTCTTAGCCTGAAGCACCGTGATAAAGATATGCTCATCCATCTACCTGCAACCATACTTATGGCGTACATCATTATAAAAGAGTATATTATGCACGCGATCAGACCGCGTGGACATCTTGGTACATATGAATAATAATAAAGCACGCTCTTCTATCGTATATGTTAACTTCAAACCGTACGGCAACTCGGGAAATATTCTTACATATATTCTAAAAAAATATCACACGGTCGTTTTTTTTGAATTTAATTTTCATAATCTCGGTAAAAATCAAAGACAAAACAATCTGACAGTCTATCAAAATGGGCGTCCGGTACTGAACAAAAGAATTTTTGAGCTGTATATACCCTCTCACTTTGTTTTTATTTTACTCCCGATACGGTCTTTAGCTATATTTCTCCAACTTATTCATAACATTCACGAATTAAAAAGGAAATACGGTGTATTTGATGTATTTTTTAGCGTCAATGCTTTTACTTCATGGTGTGGAAACGTACTAAAAAAAATGGGGTACGTTAAAAAAACTATTTTCTGGGTGTGGGACTATTATCCTCCTATTCATAAAGATAAAGCAGTAATGCTCATGCGTTCTTTCTATTGGCTTTTTGACAAGGCGGCGACCAAATCGGACAGATTGGTTTTTCTGAATAACCGTTTGTTACGTTTTCGACAAAATATTGGTGTGGTTCCAAATAACAAATCGTTTCCAATTGTCGGAATTGGCACTCACGTAGGAAACGTTTGCAACAAGTCCATAAACTTAACCTTAAAATTTGCTTTTCTGGGAGCAATCAAAAAAAGCCAAGGATTGGATTTTATTTTTGACTATGAAAAAACAATTCTATCTTATTTTCCCAAGGCGGAGTTTCATATCTTCGGAGGGGGTCCTGATGAACAATATTTTAGAAACCGAGCAAAACATTCCCATATGAAAATCATCTTTCATGGTTTTATGCCAAATAGCAGTCTTATGGAAAAAGAACTAATGAAATGTTCAATAGGTTTGGCGTTATACAAGCCGGAACCCGACAATGTTTCCTACTTTGGAGATCCTTCAAAAATAAAAGCATATATTAGTGTTGGACTACCCGTTATCACAACGAATGTGTTTGAATTCTCAAAAGAAATAATAAATGCAAAAGCGGGGTTTGTCATTTCTTATAATGATCCGAGGTCATTTGTCCTATCGATACAAGAAATTCAAAAAAACTATACGAAATTCCACACCAGCGCGATAAGATTAGCAAAATGTTATGAATATACTGACATTTATCAGAAATTATTTATGGACTAAGCGCTAAGAAACGAACAACTGGATTATGGTAGCTATTTCCTTTGTTGTTAATTCCGGATTGTTACCGAAATATAATCCTTGTTCATGGATAAGTCGAGCATTCGAACATTTGACAGCATTCCTCTTTATATATTTTTTATAAAATGGTTGTGCTGTAATATCTCCTCCCACTATAGGACGAATTTCCACTTTTCCGTCACACTTATTCACAAGCGCATCCCGGATTTTTTGAGTTTTACAAATCACCGGGACAGCAAAATTCGAGTTTGTATCGATATGATTATGCCGTATCGGATAATATTTTTCCGTTTGTCCATAAATGGCTTTAGCAAATGTCAAGAAATTCCGTTGTCTTTTGGAAATTATCTCCGAAAGATACTTTAGTTGTTCATTACCAATAAATCCCTGAATCTCCATAGTACGAAGGTTATATCCCAAATCATAAAAAGTATAGCGTGAATAAAAAGTTTCATTTACATGATTCTTAATCCGTATCTTCAACTGTCTGTCCTCCGTGAGGTTTCTGTCCCACCCGTGCGCTCGGACAAATTGAAGCATGGTATCAAGCTCCCGATTATCCGTACAAACTGCTCCACCCTCTATGGTCGACATATGATGCCCAACATAAAAAGAAAACGTACTCGCCAAGCCGAAGTTGCCCAGCTTTTTACCTTTATATACGGTTCCCAGTGATTCACAATTATCTTCTACAAGGAGAATGTCATTTTTCCTGCATAACCTTCCTATCTCGTCAATTGCGTCACAAAACCCCAGAAGATTGGTAAGAAAAAGCATTTTTATATGTTGTTTCTTTATCACTTCCTTTAGTGTACGTGGCGATACATTCAACGTATCCAATTCGCAGTCAATAGGAACAGGAGTCAATCCAAGTTCTATAAGAGGCATAACGTTGGTCGACCACGTTAAAGCGGAAAAACCGACGGCATCTCCTTTTTTTAGTTTTCCCAGATTGAGCAACGCCTGAATAATGGCAAGATTTGCACTGCTTCCGCTGTTTAAAAAAATACAGTATTTTCTCCCCTGATATTTGGAAAAGTTATGTTCAAATTTCCTGCATTCCTCACCGATGCTTAATTGCTTTGCTCTGGTAATAAATGCGCACAGCTTTCTTTTTGTTTCCTTTTCGTTGATAAAGGTGGATTTAATCAGCTTAATCATAGTAACGACAATTATATGGTATTTCTATATCTTGTCAAAAGCGCGTCCGAAAATCGATTTCCATTCAAAACGACTTGCATATAGAACCGCCTGTTTTCTATAGTTTTCCATGAGCTTCTCATTTCCAAAATACCCAACCACGGTTTTTACAAAATCTTTATAATCATTGTTGATGATAAATCCGCATCTGTTCCTGATATCATCGGCAATGGGAGAAACATCTGTCATAATAACCGGCACTCCGCAGGCCAGATATCGTTTGACTTTCCCCGGTTCTGTCGTAAATATCAGGGGATGATGGGTATCGTAACAAGCTGCACCCAGCGAGGCATGCGCGATTCTCCTCTCCATTTCTCTTGGATCATCGATAAATCCCAAGAACGTCACTGCATCTGTAACTTTCAGTTTTTTGGCAAGTGCCTTTAGTGAAGACATGTCTTTTCCATTCCCTATCACTGTAAAAACGGTATCGGGATAGACAGCGCGGATGTCTGGAAGTGCCTGTATGACCATATCAACACCCTGAAAACCGGTTAATGTGCCCATATAGAGAATCTCATGGATGGTACAGTGCTCCCGCGGAATGATGATATCTCTGCGGAGTCTGATTCCATTTGGAACAACAGTTTGATGTGCAAATGTTGTATGCCACTTTCTATTTCTCTTTTGTATCATGGAATCTGCATAATTCCATGTACAGCGTACATATCTTGCGCATATTGCGTCCAACAGATGATACAGATAATTCAGCATTCTGTTGGAAAAACGGTTCTCCGCATAGTCTATAACGTAGTAAACTGACCGCACTGTTCTACGACACCATTGCGACAGCAATCCTGCAAACGCGTTTATGTTGCCGGAACCGATACAAACATCAACCGGCCCCGTGGCTACTTTGAACAGCCAGAAAAGCGAATAGAACAGGTCGATACCATACGCGCAGATCTCAGGTAAATGATGATCGATCGCCTCGTATTTTTTAACGAGTTTTCCGTTTACCCAATGTTCACAATAGGATTTTCTGATTGTATTGCTGCCCACATACCTATTTACATGTCCGATGAACAAAACTTCTTTTGCCTTTTGAGACAGAAGATAATCTCGTAGCTCATGAGGGGGACCGTAAATGAAGTCGTGACATATAACCGCAAATCTTCGCTTTTTGAAAAAATCCTGTGTCATGCCATGTACTATTGCCCGCTGCCGTTGTTTGTAAGAAATAGTTGAATTTCCTTTGAAATATCCGTCAGTCTCTTAGAAGATCCGTCGTAGGAGAACCCTATCACCTGACCCGCGGAAAATTTTTTGTCATTGTAATCTTGCAAGAGCAACTCCTTGTCCCAATAATAGCCGAACCCCTTTCCTGAGGATTCTTCATACCATTGACTGCCAAAACCCCAGAGTCTTCTGCTTACCGGCAGGAGACTATCTGGAACATTTCCCGATTTATAGTACCAAACCATCAAAATATAACCCGGATCGAGCTGCAACGGAACAGGATGATTCATGTAATTATAGTAATTGGTATTTCCCGTCAGGTATATTACCGACTTACTGGGTAATGTCGGCAAAAGACGGGAAAATTCAGTCAATACTTGCTTGGTATCCTGACCGTATATGACATTTAGATACACATCCCTGCGGATGAGAACCACTTGTTTATAAAAATACAACACACTTCCTGCGACTATAATTGCTGTTACCAGCAGTTTAGGAAGGGTTTTTGTAAATCTCTTGCGGAACGTATCCAAAATAATTGCCGTCATTATTCCAATCGGGATGATGCTGGCGTATACATATCTTGACTCAACGTACGCAGTACCTCTCTGTGACAGATACACACTTATCGGAACAAAACTCAAAACGTAAAACAAAAGAGCTATAAGCAGCGTTTTTTGCTGTTTTTTATTCGTAGCATACGCAACACCGATTGTGATCGATAGGAAAAATGAGAAAACAACCGATAGAAAATCCGAAATGATGTTTTCTGATATAACACCGGCGCTATTTATGTACGCTGCAATATTGGAATAATTAAAGTTTAAGAATCTCTCGGCCATGCGAAACATATACTTAGGAGGAATAAATGTCTGCGACAGCGATATGAATGGGTAAAAAACGGAGTTAAACAAAAATTTCAGCCAGAATGAACCGGTACTATCCGATGCCGTCAACACAATATTTTTCCCGTACATTGATATCATTCTATAGACTCCAAGTGCAACCATCGGCAGTATCAATAGCAAATTGCTTTTCAGGATTTTTATGACACTTTGTCGGCCTTTTGAAATCAAATACTGAAAAACCGGCAAAAATATGAAAATATAGAAACTTGCATCCTTAAACAGAAAAGCCAAATAGCCGAATGCCCATGACAAAATATAATATCTTTTTTCTTCATTTTTCGAGTACATCATCATGAACCATACGGACAACAATATGCATGTTGTTGATGTTGGCACCTGCGTAACGTTGGCTATCCATGTAAAAGCCTGATTTGCTATGCTTGCAGTCACAAAAAAGAGTCCGCTGAAAACGGCAATAAACGTATTCTTATTACATTTCTTAAGCAGGCCAAATACCAACAAACCGTTCACTATATGAAAAACATAGGATGTTAATGCAAATGGAAGAAGATTAAATGGAAAATAATAATAGAATACATTAATAAGTAAACTCCCAAGCAATCTTCCCTTCCCCATCAGTAATTCGAAGACACTGAAATTAACAATCGTTGATTTCAAACCGTCGGTATAAATACCTGCCATAGAAAGCCATTCATCATTAAGATAATACAGCTGAGGCAATTTTTCATAGCTGTACAGCGTAATAAGGACAATGAGGACGAAATACAGAATAAAGATATATCTTTTCTTTAGATTCCCGATGAATCCGACACAAAAATCTTTAGGCTTTTTCATACCCGCGGTGAACAAAGTTTTGAGTATACCAGTCAACAGTAGTTTTTAATCCTGTATCAAAGTCCGTTGTTGAGGCGAAATTAAATTCCCTTTTCGCCCGAGTGGTATCAAGCATTCTGCGCGGCTGGCCATCCGGCTTGGTTTTATCCCACACGATTTTGCCCTCATAACCGGTATACTTTTTAATCTTTTCAACCAAATCTTTTATGGATATTTCAAAACCTGCACCGATATTCACCGGATCGGATTTGTCATAGTACTCCAAAGAAAGCCTGATTGCTCTGGCAGCATCTTCGACATACAAGAATTCACGTGTGGCTTTTCCCGTACCCCAGACGACAACCTCATTCATATGCTTTTCTTTTGCCTCTATCATACGACGGATAAGCGCGGGTATAACATGGGAAGATTCCGGATTGAAATTATCACCCGGTCCATATAAATTAACTGGCAATAAAAAGATGGAATTGAAATTATACTGCGCCCTGTATGATTCGGATTGTACCAAAAGCATTTTTTTGGAAAGCCCATAGGGGGCATTTGTTTCCTCTGGATATCCATTCCATAAGTTTTCTTCCTTAAACGGAACTGGGGTGAATTTTGGATAACAGCAGATGGTTCCAAGAGCTACAAACTTTTCAACACCCGCCTTCCATGCTTCATGAATAAGTTGAACTCCCATCAGCAAATTTTTGTAAAACATTTCCGCAGGATGTTCTCGATTATAGCCTATGCCGCCAACCATTGCGGCCAAATGAATAACACCATCAACTCCTTTTACCGCCTTTTTCACATCAGATAATCTGCAAAAGTTTAGCTCTTTTGAAGAAGGATAAAGCAGATGCTTTGCACCATGTTGTTGAAGCTCATGAATGACGTGCTTTCCTAAAAATCCGTTTCCTCCTGTAACAAGTATTGTCTTATTCCGTATGTCAAATGTTTTCTTCATAATTTGTTTCTCCTCTTGATAGATACCAATAATAGTGCAGTGTAGGTTTTTTGAACACTCTAGACCATATTGTATCATCTGATACAGACCGAATATGTGTTTGTATATATCTCCGGTATCTAATAAGTGTCGGCAGCCGCCGTATATTCCACCATATGGCTCTTTGAATATTCCATGCCAGTTGATATTTCCCCTTAACCAATGAGGTCAGAAAAAACGCCTCACAGAATAGCAGATGGATTGGCAGAATCTTTATCAACCAACCGCCGCTCAAGTTCTTTATATATGAGTGTATTCGGTTTTTAAATGAATGATATTGAATAAAGGCGTTATTCATCGAACTGCTCGTTGCACCCATTTTATGATAGATAACGGATTTGTATGCGTACACAATCCTATACCCCGCCAGCCACACCCGATGACACATATCCGTTTCTTCAAAATACGCGAAATACGAAGGATCGAGGATATTTCCTTCAACTTCCACTTTTTTCAACACTGATTTTTTAAACATCATACACGCACCTTTTGCTGTGTAAAGGTCAATTTGTTTATCGTATTTCGGAGTATCTTTTGCGCCGAAACCGTAATGGTACAAAAATCCTGTCGGAGTTAAAAATGCCCCCACACTGTCATGTGTATCAGGATGATCCATCAGAAGAATCTTACTTTGTGCTCCGCCGATTTTTTTGTCACTTCCCATTACTCTCACCAATTCTGTCAAAAACGTTTTTGTCACCCGTGTATCGTTATTTAAGAAAAGAATATACTCACCTTTTGCAACCTTGTACCCCACGTTATTCGCGTCAGAGAACCCAAGGTTTTCCTTATTGATGAGAATTGTTGTTTTCGGATAGTTTTTCTTCACCCAAGATACTGATTCGTCTTTTGAAGCATTATCAACAAAGATAATTTCATAATTTTTATACTCTTGTTTGGACAGACTATCAAAACAATCTGGTAGCCATCGAAGACCATTCCAATTAATAATAATGATTGACACTAGACCTTTCATGATAATCTTTCCGAATAAAACTTCTTAATAAATTTTGCGACATATGCTATCTGTTCCTGTGTGAGTTCCGGATACATCGGTAACGATACTAACTCTTCCGCATATTGTTCAGCATTTGGAAAATCTCCCTTTGTATAACCCAAATGTGAAAATGCACCGGTCAAATGAAGTGGAACGGGATAATGTATTAATGTCCCAACTCCATGATCTTTCAAATACTGCTGCAGTTCATCGCGATATTGAGCCCGAATTGCATAAATGTGAAACACACTTTGTCTGTCAGGAAGTAGCATCGGCATCACAATATCACTGCACCCATAAAGACACTCATTATAATAGGAGGCGTTTTTTCTTCTTTGACTGTTCCATGCATCAAGATGTGACAATTTTTTACGAAGCACAGCAGCCTGAATCGAATCCAAACGGGAATTCACGCCGATAGATTCATGATGATATTTTGTTGTTTGCCCGTATTCCCTGAGCAAACGATACGTTTTGTCCAAATCATCATCATTTGTCGCAATGACACCGCCATCCCCGTATGCACCAAGGTTCTTCCCCGGATAGAACGAAAATGCAGAAAATCTGCCGAAGGTACCTACTTTTTTGTTTTCATATACGGCGCCGTGTGCCTGACATGCGTCTTCTATAAGAAAAATTTCCTTGTTTTTTTCCTGAATCACCTGCTGAATACCTGATATATTTTCCGGTTGACCATAGAGGTGAACTGCGATAATTGCTTTCGTTTTTTTGGTTATTTTTTTCCTAAGATCCGGCAGCGACATGCCGTAGTATTCGTCACTATCAACAAATACCGGACGAAGATTATTACGCACTACCGCAACCGCGGTTGCATAAAACGTATTCACGGGAACGATAACCTCATCATCAGGTGACAAATGTAACGCTTCAATTCCCAAAATGAGCGCATCAGTACCTGAATTGACGGAAATGACATGTTTGACGCCTAAAAATGAAGCAAATTCTTCTTCAAAGGCGGCTACTTCCCTGCCTCCAATAAACTGCATCTCATGAAAAATCCGACTGAATGATTCATTTACCTCAGACTGTATGGATACATATTGTTCCTGCAGATCCAGATACGGTACATTCATAGACTGTGCGTGTGGGCAATATCCTTTTTATGTTTTATAACACGGGCGGGGTTTCCGACAACCACCGCGTCATCCTCAACATCTTCGGTAACGACACTCCCTGCGCCGATAAGACAGTTTTTCCCGATATGAATGCCAGGCAGAATCGTCGCATTTGACCCGATGACAGTTCCGTCCCCCACAATAGCACCGCCTACTTCTTGGACGCATTTCGGACATGGCGGATACGGATCATCGGTAAACACAACATGGGGAGCGATAATAACGTTATTTCCGAGAGTAACCGATTCCAAAAAACACGATGTGTGAATTTTTGTGTCATTGCCAATTTTATTACCCGGACCCAAATAGGAATTTACTCCCACCGAAACCCGATCACCGATCGTGTTCTGTTCCCGTATAACGGCATTATGGCCGGTTACGAAACCGCTTCCATACACACTTCCGTCATAGATAACCGTCCCCGAGCGGACTATTGCATCTGGGTGCTGTTTTTTAAATGTCAGTTCATCAATTATGTCTGCCATAGCTACAGTAGTGAGTATGGAATAGTGTCCGGTGCGTCATGGTGATACGGTTTATCTGCATAATCAATCATCATTGCGGTTTCAGAAATGTTTTGAAATGCATGAGCAATATTTTTTCCTATAAATACCCGCTCGTATTCATCGTTATTCCCGTCTAAAACCCGTTCCATGCGTTCATGCGTCTTCATGTCCTCTGCAACAAGTTTCACTGTACCCGCAATCACGACAAACCACTCGTCTTTCGTCTTGTGATAATGATTTCCCCGTATGACGCCTCTTTGTTCAAAGGTCACAAAATATATCTGACCGAGTTTTTGATGGTCTTTCGACATTTCATCACCTTTAATAAAGTCAACGAGAAAACCCCGTTTATCTCTTCGTCTCACTGCCTTATCAAAAACTATATTCATTATGTTTTCCTGTGAATCTTTTGTCTTCTTAAAATTGTAACACGCACCAGTTCAAATACCAAAGCTACGAAGGAAGCCATGGTCAACGGAAAATGATACAGCCATTCTTTCTTTCCCGTGATTATATATCCAACGACCGAAACACACAGAGGCAATACAAACAGTCCTGCATATATCGGCCATACCAGTTTTTTGAATTTTCTCATGGCTGAAAAATAGACGATTCTCTTTTTAATCCCGTATTCCGAGCCTAGCAGGTAATTGTCAAACGCCCATCGCTGTTTTCTGAAATACTGAGACAATGAGGAGATGGTATGGTGTGCCACCTGAGCATGAGGGACATACGCAAGGTAATCCTTACGGGTAATCGCGTCCACAATGGGTAAAATATCGTCACCGGGATTAGCTCGTTCGTTTTCCTGTCTTCGTATCGTCGTTCCCTGCGCCAACGCAATCATCGGATAATCCACAGGCGAGAATTTATATATAATAGAATGTTCATTTTTCTGGATCGTTTGATAACATAATTCGAATGTTCTCGTATTTGACGCATTTCCATAGACAAAATGACTGATCGGGTCGGTAAACATATTAATATATTTAGAGATCCAATAATCATTCTCTGTGCTCACCTGTATCGGATAGGTTATCATCACCCGTCCGTCCTTTTTAAACGGGTATATGATATGAGTAATGAAGTCCGTACCGATAAGCTCGTTATCCGCAGCCAATATCGTCACGTACCGGCCGATTGCCTGTGACATACCCAGTGTTACACCAAATTCGGCAAGTTTTTTGGGATTGTGAATGATCGTACAACCAAATTTTTTGCCTATCTCGATCGTCTGGTCTGTTGATCCGCCGTCACATAACAGAATTTCAATTTTTTCTTTCGGATACTGTTGTGCCTTGATGGAGGTAAGACAAAGCGGTAAATCCTGTTCACTATTGTATACCGGGATCACTATGGAAAGATCAATTGATCGCGTCATATTATTTTTTACCAACATATGAGTAATATACCAACCCACAAAACCCCGCGGCAAATTCTGTGGTCTTCAAAAAAAGCATTCCTATACCCATAAAGGGATTGTGAAAAAGTTTCAGAGGATTTTTGAAAAAAAGCAGATACCGTGCAACGATGTTTGACTGTTTTCTGTAATACCCTCTGTTGGATACCTTTTGGGAATACATGTTCAGATTCTTTGCATAATAAAACTTTTTCCGCAGCGTTTTCCACAAAGACAGGCTTCCTTCATTATGCAGGATACACGATGTAATTCTCCCGATTGCGTGTTCTCCCACCATATCATGTAAACGCTGCTGTATATCAAAGTCTTCCGGACCGGTCAACGATTCGTCATATCCGTGCAGTGCATTGAATGCTTCTTTTGCATAAAATCTGGCGGCTTCAATCCAATCAACGCCGACATAAAACGAACGTTCCAGCGCTTTGCAGTTGGCCCAAAATCCCGTTCCTATTGATATCTCCGGAATGACAAGTGCTGCCAACTTTACACCGCTTTTTTGTGACTTTATGATTTCATCGACGCATTTCTCAACGATGTCGTTTGCAAGCAGCATATCCGCATCCAAAAACAGAAGATACTCCCCTTTTGATTGCATTGCTCCAAAATTACGCTGGGCGGAACGTTCCGGCCCCTTGTCAACAACCTGTATACCACAATTCTGAACAATTTCCCTTGTGTTATCTGAAGAATGATTGTCCACGACAATCACTTCCACATGCTTGTACGTCTGCTTGGTAATACTATTAAGGCATGCGCCGATATGCAGCGCTTCATTTTTTGTCGTTATCACAATTGAAACAAGGGGAGTTTTCATATCATTGTTCGTTATATCCGATCACCGTCCAAAGAGTCAGAAGTACGACAAACGCAAGAAGGAATCTATTGATCCATAGAAACGGCTTTTTCTTTGCAAGCTTCGGAAAAACCGCGGGCAATGCGCCACATGCCACCATGACAAGATATGTCCGAAAAACTGGATAAGAAAATCCGAATACTCTCCCCCAACTGCCGGCAAACATGGAAAGTCCAATAACAACAAATGACAAGGCCGTCACAATATAATTTTTATTAACATATTCTTTGAAAAATACCGCAATGGCAATTGATAAAAACGGATAAAACGGATACCTGTACCATCCGTGCATTGGTTCACTGGGGATGGCAAACACAAATACAGCAAAATACGCGAGGAATCCCAAAACAATAGGCAAATTCTTTTTCAGGTCTTTTGTGCTTAACCAGATGATTGCAGCCCATCCAAAATAGATCCACCCATCAACAAGCAGCCTGTCTGCCGTAATCGGATCCCGAAACAAGACAAACAGACTGTCAAACGCCATATCGTAGCGCGCAAGCTGCAGTTTCCAGAGATTTCCAAACAATGCGGCATCCATGGAATATCCATATATGAGCCACCCGACAAGAAACAATACAGTTGCTCCTGCAACGATTCCGGCAGCCTTCCATTTTTTAGAAAAAAGAAACATGCAAATCACGGCAAGAGAAGCCGTGATCCACGGTATTTTTGCAAGCGGTAACAATCCGCAAAGCAGTGCTGTACCTGTCAAATATAACGTATTCAATCTTTTATTTTTCGGTTCGCTTTCAATATATCGATATGCAAAATAAAGTGCGAACAAAAACAAAGGTATGAAAAAGTTTTCGTTTTGCACCAACCGTGATCCGATCACAACCGTTGGCAAAATAGCGTACACACAAGAAGCCAGTAAACCAACCACATTTCCATATACGGCATGTGCCAATACAAACACGGCAAATATGGAAATCACGCCCATCAGTAGTGCAAGCGGTCGCATTGTTGCAATAGTCACATCATCAAATGTACTTACTCCCCGAAGATTAGCGAATGTTCCTGCGACAATCCCAAATAATGGCGGATGTTCCAAGTACGGCTGTACAAGCGTGAAATGTGCACCCTGCGGATTAAAGTATTCTGTTTTATTTGTATACACGGCATGGGGAGACCATGAAACAGGGACACCTGTATTGATGATGCTTACCCCCTGAAACGTCCATGCAAATTCGTCAAATGTCGCCCCTTCCCTCGGCCACACACTCAAGTTATGATGACGAAGCAGACCCCCAACAAGAAGTATTGTTATGAATAGAATGGAAACAAGCCATTTTTTCATACTATTTTTTAACCACGCTTGTCAGCAATGTCATACTTTGTTTCGCGACCGTATTCCAATGCAAGCTTTTTTCCCACGCCTTTCCATTTTTTTGAAACGCGGTGTATCTTTTTGTATCTTTATACAATTTGATTGCCTCGCGCGCCATGTCCTGCGGAGAATTATTCTGAATTACCACGCCGGTTTTTGCGTGTTGTACCACATCTTTCAGTCCTTCAACGTTATACACAACTGCAGGCGTTCCGACAGAGGCTGCTTCCAAGACTACCAGCCCCCATCCTTCTTTCACTGATGCATGAAGCAGTATATGTGCCCGCGACATGTATTCATATTTCTCAACTTCTGATACCGCTCCAATAAATGTCACGTTTTCTTTAATACCGTATTCTTCCACCATTTGCTCTAATTCATTCAAATATTTTTTTTCACCTTTGCCCACAATCCAAAGCTTTGCGTTCGTTTGCTCTCTTGTTATAAATGAAAACGCTTTTATCACCTCTTCTATTCCTTTCATACGCACAACGCGGGAAACAAAAATATACGTCGGCACAGACTCCTTTACTTCTTCAATTGCATGAATCCGTTTAATGATAGGACACGGTATGGCAACACATTGTTCTTTCGGAATTCCCCATGAGGCGAGCTCATCAATCGTTGAGGGTGCATCCGTCCATATACGGCAGTGCCGGTACCATCTGAATGCCCAACGTTCAAGAAGCTTCCCAATTGGTGCAATCGGCCACTTATACATATAGTCCCAAATCTCATCTGCTACTTCATGAATGAATGCAACCACAGGTGTGCGGGTAAACAATGGTGCAAAAAAAGGCAGTCCGTGTACTTCATCAACAATCACGTCATAATTTTTTCCTGCTGCCAAAACAAACAAAGGAGCTATCAAATGAATAGTGAGCATTCCACCAAAACGCAAAAACTCAACCCCTTCGATTGTCTCCTGACGGCTTTTTTGTTCATAATACCCGCCTGATACCCACGTCACTGTATGCCCTGCCTTTGTCCACGCCTTTGTATGCTCAAACGTGACAATTTCAGCGCCTCCCGCGCTTGGATGCCATGGATCCCGCCAATTAAGAAGTAGTATGTTCATACTTATCCCACATTCACTCGAAAATTCAATTCCGGATCATAACGCCATTTTCGTTTGTTTGCATTGTCATAGTAATGACGAATCCGAAGACGGTAAAACACAGCGAGCGTGTCCTTCATCATATTCCACACGGTCACTACTATTTTTTTCATGGTAATTGAGGAGGTGGCAACAGCAAAATTCAGTTCAACAGGCGCTTCATAAATTTTTGTATATCCTAAACGATTGGCAACAGCCAAAATTTCTATATCAAATGCAAATTGTTTGACAAGAAGGCGTGGCAATACATCTTCAAGCAATTTCCGCTTGTACAATTTCATTCCAACTTGCGAATCTCTGACGTGGATGCCAAACAATATATGTATTACTCGTTGATATCCCCAAGACAACACTCTCCGATACATTGGATATTCCACTTTCGAATCCGGATGACGTTTACTCCCAATCACTGCATCTGCATCCTGAAAATCAAACTGCGCAAGCATCGGCAAAAGCGCTTTTGCAGACAAATCGCCCCCTGCATCCATGAATCCGATCACATCCCCTTCCGCATGAGCACATCCATATCTGACTGCATACCCTTTTCCATGATTGGTCGCATACCCCACTAACTTCACCCGCTGATCCTTAATCTTTTGCACTTCCTCGCCGCTCTTGTCCAGATAGCCGTCAAGCACAGGAATTATTTCAAAAGGAACAGTAATGGATTCGAGTACCTCCATAATCGCCCCGATATCACGTCTGATCGTTTTTTCTTGTTTATACACAGGAATAATGAGGCTGAATAATTTCATACATCCTTTCTTTTTACATACAGATAATACGCTCCAAGACCCAAAACAAGCAAGGCTGAAACGCCGATATTTATATAAATCACCTTCTGGATAGTCTGATGCCACATGGAAATACCGATAATTTGCAAAAGAGCACATACCACAGGGATAATCCATATCTTCGTTTTTCCCGTTGCCAAAAAAGTCGTAGTAAACATGTTACCTATGGAATACAGGACGAGAAACAAACCGAAGAGTCCCAAAAATGAGGATCCGCCAACATAGGATGAACCAAACAGTATGCTGATAATGAAATTTGGAAACAAAAAGTACATCGCGGTAATTCCCAAAGAAATTGCAGTGACACTGAGAAGTCCAATACCTATGATCTGACCTGTTTTTTCCCCTTTTGCAGTACGTTCCGAAAGGATAGGATAAAACACCGTTGCAAGAATTGAGGATGCATAAAAAATAATTTTACCCAAAAGTGCCAGCGATGCGTAGACCCCCGCGTCAACAGCGGCAAAGTAATGACGAACCAAAATCATGTCCGTTGAATAAATAGAGGTCATACCAAGTGTCACCAAAAGTGTCGGAACCGCAAACAAAAACGCTTCCCGTTTCGTCAGATGCATTGGCGCTGGCTTTGCGGTAAACAAAAACCGAAGCGGCAAAAAATTCAACCCATACATAATTACAACTGATATCAGTGTCGCAACAAGCACGCCCATCACATAAAACTGCACCGCCGGGATACTGAGAAGCAGTTTTACGAGTACCGCGCTCGCACCCAATATACTTACCCAAAAAAACTTTTGGTATCCCTGCAGAACACTCGACATGATGACAGTCAGAAGCGAAAAAACAAAAATAAGATAGACGATTATAAACTTAATGGGAGACTGAATATGTAAATATTTCGTGATGATGGGGGATGCCACAATAATGACCGGCAATAACGCCGTGCACATGATGATTGCAGCTTTTGTAACTCTGGTAAACAATGATTTTGTCTGACCAATCTCACCATGCGCTTTAAATCCTGATACAAATTTTATCAGCACGAGCGCGCCGACATTGAGTGGAACGGTAAATATATAAAAAATCGACAAAAGTGACGACAATTCTCCGTATCCTGAGGGACCAATCCAACGCCCCATCAATAAGTGATATACATAGGAAGCAACATTTGCTCCCATAGAGCCCATGAACATGATCATGCTGTCTCTGGCAAGAGAATGAGATGCTATTTTTTGAATCAACGATTTTATCTTCATATCATCTGTTTTTTGTGTGCAGGTGTATCTGTTTGTCTATCCACGTATAGGTCTGTCTCAGTCCTTCCTCAAGAGACACTCTTGGTTTCCACTGTAGCATACGTCTTGCTGCTTGGATATCAGCATTTCTCCCCCGTACACCCTGCGGCTTATATCTGTCGTGCGTGAGATGAATTTTTTTACCGGCAATGTCCGCAATAAGGAGTGCCATTTCATCAACGGATATCAATCTGTTAGAGCCTATGTTTACCGGCGTTCTCACCTCCGACCGCATCAATGCATCTATCCCTCTGATACAGTCATTTATATAGCAGTAAGATCGTGTTTGTTTCCCGTCCCCCCATACAGTAACAGTTCCGTTGTCCTCAGCTTCTGCGACTTTTCTGCAGAGAGCTGCGGGTGATTTTTCCCTGCCCCCTGTCCATGTTCCAAGCGGCCCATATACATTATGAAACCGCGCAATGCGCGTTTCCAACCCATAATCTTCATAATATGCAAGACACAACTGTTCCGCTGTCAGTTTCTCCCACCCATATTTGGTATCAGGATCAGCAGGAAATGCATCGGATTCACGAAGTCCGCTATTTGCCATTCGCCGTTGCTTTTCCTTCGGATATACACATGCACTGGAAGAAAAAAAGAACCGATTCACCTTCTCGTTTTTTGCGCTCTCAAGCATGTTGATATTGATCAGCAGATTATCATGCATGATATCCGCATGCACCGAATCAATAAATGCAACCCCTCCCATGTTTGCTGCAAAATTATATACTTCACTTACACCTCTCACAGCTTTCTTTGCATTTTTCGCGTCGCGAAGATCAAGCAGCAAATATTCATCGGCAGCAGTTTTTTCAAACTCCGGTTTTTTGATATCTACACCACGAACACTATATCCCTTATCTTTCAAAAACTTCACCATGTGGTGACCGATAAACCCGCCAGCTCCGGTAATAAGTGCTGTATGTTTCATAACATCTAAACAAAACGGTATTTCATAAGTGTCCAGAACGCCACCACTCCGTCTTTCCATGTCAGTTTTTTTCCCTCGGAAAACTTCCTCCCAAAATATGAGATTGGAACCTCATAGATCTGGTGTCCTTTTTTCAGAATTTTCGCGGTTATTTCCGGTTCCATGTCAAACCGCTTTGACTCTATCCGCATTCCCGTAATCACAGCCTTCCGAAACACCTTGAATCCCGTCTCCATATCGGTAATATTGGCGTTGTACAATATATTACACACAAGTGTCACAAATTTGTTTCCCTGCGCATACACAAACATGGTGGAAAGGTGTGGTCCGAGAAACCTTGACCCGTACACAACCTGCACCTGTTTGTTGGTAAACGGTTCAAGAAGCACCGGATAGTCCTTCGGATCGTATTCCAGATCCGCATCCTGAAATAAAATAAAGTCTCCTGCTGCATGTTTTAGTCCAATAGTAACGGCACTTCCTTTTCCCTCATTTTTCTTTTTATATATCACTGTGACTTTTTTCTCCCATGCTTTCAATTTTTTCCTTGTCCCATCGGTTGACCCGTCATCCACGACAATAACCTGTTTGATCCAATGAGGAAGTACTGCGGCCGTGACACGACGTAAAATCTCGTCAATGGTGTGCACCTCATTGTAGACAGGGATAATAATGGATAATTTCTTCATGCAATAAACCACCCGCGTAAAAAAAGAGCTGTAGCCATTATCTCGAAAACGGCGCTGACGGACAAGAGTGCTGTACGAACCTTCGCTGATTTGACGGCGCCGAGAATCATAAATAGCGGCACTGCTGCCAAAATATACCGAGGCATGGAAGAAAATGTGCCGGTAAGCGTAGGGATTGTGATAACCAACAGACAATACAAAAATGCCGCCAAGGAAATCTGTTTTCTTCCAAACCATAACACGATATACGAAACACCGGTCATCACAAATTCAAGCACGGTCACAAGATAGGACATGATTGTCGGTTGCATATACGCAGTGACGATCATTTTCAGATATCGCCACACTACCTGTGGAGGAAAAATCAGTGTGCTCCCGCTTCTGTTTGCACCAAACGCAGACTGTACATGCATAAACAAAAACGGATCCTGTTGCGTTACATTCAAAAAATACATGTACCAAAACAATCCAACAGGCATCATACAGAATCCGATGAGGTCAATACCACGTATTTTTTTCGGCTTCCACTTTATATATTCAATCAATGCATATATAGCCAGACAAATACCGACAATCCGAATTGCGCCGGCAACAGCTATCACAACGCCTGTCCACATGAACTGTTTCTTCGATACAAAATACATCACAAGAGCCACACACAGAAAAAACAGACCCTCAGTATACACCGCCCGAAAGAAAAAACTTGTCGGAAATGCAAGAATAAAAAGTATCGTAAACTTCGCATATTCGACTGATTTTTTTACCAGAAGCCGATATAAAACCATCAGTCCTATCAAAAATGAAACAAGTGAAATTCCTACACCTATATATTCGTACGATATCGGAACTATCTGATGAAACGCACGCAGTAGTAATGGATAGACAGGGAAAAATGCATGCGAATACTGATAATACCACGATTCAGCAATTTTTACGTAATGCACCCCGTCAAAATTTCCCCATGGAGAAACACCAAAATAGCCGGTCCGTATCGGAATACTATCCGAAACCTTTTCTATCAGTTGCAAAAGTATCCCCCAAGCTGCAAACGCGAAGAAAACAAACTTATTTTTTTGCCAAAATTGTTTCATATACAGCAACGGTTTCATGAGCAGTTTTTTCCCAGCTGAATGTTTTTGCCCAAGCTATACTATCCATACACATCTTTTTTCTTGCCTGAGGCGATAATGAAAGCATAGTGAGTATTGTATCTGCCATATTTTCTACACTACTTGTATCCATCTTCAATGAAGGCCCTGCAATTTCAGAAAGGCTTGAATTGTCCCCTAAGACAACAGGACAGCCACATGCCATTGCCTCCAAAACAGGCAGTCCAAACCCTTCATATAATGAAGGCTCAACTAAACAACATGCCATGTTATATAAGACAGCTAAATCTTCCTGACTGACAAAACCCGTCATTGTGACATGATCTTCGAGATGCAAATCATGAATATTTTGTTCAATTTTTTGAGTCTCCGGTAATTCACTTTTTTTGAATGCCCCGCCAATCAGCACTAAGTGACTATTCTTCTTTTTTTGAAGAACTCGCAAAAAAGCCGATAACAGTCCAAGCACATTTTTATTCCAGTTTACGTCACCGACAAACAGCAAAAACTGCTCTGGCAATCGGTATTTTTCACCAATTGCCTGTTGCATTTGTTTATTCTGTTTGACGTCATAACCAGGAGTTGCTGCAGAATATACCACATGAATTTTGCTTTCCGGTATATGCACAATGCGTTCAACATCTTTTTTTGAACTTTTGGAAACCGTAATAATCCCATCTGCACGTTTTAAGGCAATTTTCTGCATGTTCCATTTTACTCTCCCCCGTATACCGGCAGGAAACTGTTCCGGAAACACCAACGGGATCAGATCGTGAACCGTTACCACCGTAGGAATCGATTTTTCCCATGGTAATGTCAAAAAAAACGGATCGAAATAAGGATAATGCACTATTTCTGCTGTATCGGGTATTTTTTCACCTCGAGTAAAAAAACTATACGAATGCTTTGATTCATACCGCCGTAATGCATCAATAAGGTTTTTTGTATATACGCCCACTCCCCGCACGGCATGCCCAGAAGAAAGCGGAGTAATGTCTATTGCTATATTCATACATGTGCCCTTTTCCTGTATAAAAGTATACCTAATACAGCAAAAATCACCAAACTCACCGCTGAAATCCAATCAGCCGCAAGACGGATACCCGTCTCCTCATATCGCAAATGGACGATGTGCGTTCCTTGGGGAACACGCACGTCGAGTGTACCTTCACGCTGATACGCAATCGGTGTCACTACCCCGTCAACAGAGGCAGTCCATCCCGGAAAATAAAGTATATGGAATCGGATGACCGTATCGCTATCTAAGGTCACTGTATACCGACGATCAAGATATTTTTCACCCGACCCATCCACGATAATCGGGTTATTCTCCATATCCGTTGCAATTGTCAGCGACCGTGTTTCCTTCCAAGGTGTCCAGATGGTAGACAGGCTGTTGCCCATAGATGATGTGCCGTCGGTAAAATTCGGACGGGATGCGTAATATGCATCATTTCTTGGTTCATAGACCGCACCCCTCGTATATCCGAAAGAAAAAACCACAGACAGGAGCGCAAATACTATGATGAGCCATTTTTTCTTGATTACAGCGCCCACAACTGCCGCGATATAGGCAGTAACTGGAATAAGATACACAAGATATCGCCACGGATGCTGTATATATTGGATAACAGGCACTGTCTCCCAAAGACGTGCTGATGAGGGTAGTGTCATAAAAAGCGCCAACAGGAGTACTCCGGACAATCCAAAGAGTTCAGTCCTCTCCCTGCCTTTTATTTTCCTTGCCACAAGCAGAATGCCCGTAAGCATAATCCATATGATTGGTCCAATCCCTATCTGAAAAGACATTTTGCCTGTATTAACCCCAACTCCTGAAAAAGCAGTCCCCCATGACGGAATCAGAAGCTCGGCAATGCTTGCAAAGTGATCTCTGTAGTTGACTGTATTCAGCCCGACCATATATTTTGATTCAAAAATGGCCGGCAGCCAAAACCATGAAGCAAGACCGATACCAAGGAGCATATACCATACCCATTTCCAGTTTCGCCTCCAAAGAAGATATACCAGAAGAAACGGACCGAAAATAACCGTGAGAATGTTGTGACTGAGAATAATCCCCGCAATTGCTGCCGCAAACAGCATCGGTCTTTTTTCTTCCATGCTCCATAAAGCCATGAACATAAACGCAATTGCCCACACCTCTCCTATTGCCCCCCGTACATACAGTTCGACAAACCAATACGGCACATATGCGGATACGACCGTTCCGATAACTGCGGGAAACACACCGAACCGTTTCTTTAACCATAAAAAGCAAAAGACTGCTGCCGTGAGATATCCCAATGCGGAACTTATCTTGAAACTCTCAACAAATGCCACACCGATACTATGCAACAATGCTGAAACATAATTGGCAAATGGATACAAAAACTCAAATACGGGAAGACCGTATCCGCTGTTTATCGTCGGTGCCCATCGGGGAAACACATACCCAGCTTCGAGCATACGGAAAAACTCCATAAAACGGATAAAATGAAATTCGCCGTCATGCGTCGGCAGAAACCCTTTGCCAAAAAAGGGCAATACCGCGGCGACACAGCACAAAAAAACAATGAATAATCCTAATATTGGCGCTGTCTTTTTATTTTTTGTGTTCATGATATTTCCTCACGCCATATACAGCGACATATATACCAAGCGGAATAACCGTCAACAATGTCCGTGCCATTGGTCCGAATCCCCCATAGTAGCCCATGTATATATATGGAAGGTGCCGTAGTTCCAGCGCACATGACAGACAAAGTGTCCAACCGATAAGGAACGAGTGCTTCTTCATGTCAAAAAAAGCCGCAAAGACGATCAACCAGACGGCATACCACGGATACAATTCCTCACGGAGCGGGGCAAACACGAAAAACACAAAAGACATGAGGCTGTATGCATACAGAAGTATTCTGTCCCATGACACGTTTTTCAACACGAGAAGTGGTGCGAGCGCAAGCGTTGGTATCTTTGTCAACCATGAAAAAAGAAGAAAAAACAAACCAAACAGTTTCTTTTTTTGATGCCACAGATACAATCCGAGCATCGCAAACAGCATCATCACGATATCATTGTGACCCGATACCAACACCTCTGTAAGAATGAGCGGATTGAATGCAAAAAACACCACATTTTTCTTTGACTTAGTGACATGATAGATAAAATATACGAACAAAAGATATACGACTGCGTTTACCAACTTGAAAGAGATGATTGTTCTCCAGATATCTCCGCCACCGAGCATATGCGGCAAGGCGGTTATTCCAATCCATACGGGGCCATAGAGCGCAACTTTATTGGCAGCTCTCGTAAACGCAAGATACGGTTCATTTGGAATTTCAACGGGCATCACGATATACGGATTCTCATGATGTGTGAACGCGACTTTTGCCGTCGTCATATAATTAAACAGATCATAACTTAATGCAGAAAAAGAACAAGCAAGTATCACTGTCGTCATTCCTATCACAATCCATAGTTTTTTCCCTGAAACGAACAGTTTTTCTGAATGAAAAAGTGCATAGAGATACCAGCCTGTTAATCCCAAAAGAATCAAACAACATATGAGTGCAGCCAGTGGTCGTTCGACATATACAATATGACGAAGTGGTTCAAACCATTGAAGAAGCATTGCGTTATTTGTGAGCGGAAGATTCACATCAATGAATCCATAAGAAAAAACGAAAAAAATAATCAGAATAGTCACATACAGTAATATCATATTCGTTTTCTACGATGCCTCTTCTGTATACCCGGTTTTGCAACCGAAAAAGCAGCCCATATCATCATGCTATAACAAATCGGTAGAAATGGAAGCAAATACCGTGCGTTCGCCTGACCTAACGACATAAAAACCGCATATGTAATTATTGCGATCGCCGAAATTTGTAACGCAGGCTCAGTTTTTTTTATCATTGACCATACAGTATATATACTTGACACAATTCCAGAGCCTACGACAACGGGCCAAGTCAATGACCAATGCGCATCTTTAATAACCGGAGAATTACCCCACCACACATACCATTTGTTCAAAAAAATGAGAGGCCAAATAGTGCCAAATCTATTCATTTTGCTATTATGATACCAATACAACCACTTCTGAACTTTCAATATCTCCATAACTGAATATTTATCAAACAAAAGACGTGAATACGCAGCCAACGTGCCAAAAAACAGAACAATGCCTCCAAAGATAATATATCCATAATATTTTGGTTTTTTTAATACTATATAGAGTGTTATAGCAACCATATAAACAAACCCCATAACCCATACTTTCGTCATCATGGACGCGGTGAGGAATAAAAATGACAACACAATACACATTGGCTTTGATTTTTGTATGGCGTAAGAAGCAAAAATTATTGCATACAAAATAAATGTGATATGAAACATATCCAGCAAAGGAGTATACGTTAACTGATCCATAAATAATGGTTCGTGTAAGGCAACAAATACCCCAAGAAGTGCAACGGGAGAATTCTTTGTCATCATCCAGATAAGTATATATATTCCAAAAAACAGCAGAGCAAAAAATACTGAAACAATAATATTCTCATTTCCGGTAAGAAAAATTGAAAGCCCGATAAGATATTTTCCGAGGGGCGGTTGAGTTGATTCCACCAATGTCGGATTTGCTCCTTTCAAATAGGCACCGCCCGCATATGCATAAACGGTTTCATCAGGTAACCAGTATTTCCATTCCTTCATTGAATATTGCGAAGCCCCAAACATTTCCTTTAACGATTCATAACGTGTCCAATAGTCTAGAGCATATGTATCCTTATGCTGATAGAACATCCACCCGACACGAAAGCATATGAGGAACAAAAGAAGAATAGTAAAAACTTTTTTTACCATGGAGCAACCGTTACATTTATATATGTATACTGTTGTTTGTTACCTTCCAACTCTCCAAGTAATGTGTGCCGTGTCTGCAGCGATGCATCAATAAGCGTGCCGATCGCCAAATCCGTAGCTTCTTCTTTTTCCGGTGTCCATTGAAATTCATCCGGCAGCCATTGTTTCATGTATGCGAGTGTCGATATATGCGTTTTCATAGCCTCAATGAGTATGGTCTTCTGACCACTCATGTCTTTTCCTTCACGTGTCCCCTGTTCCATAAGGGAGACGATGCCCGCAAGCGCTTCGTCGGATCTTACAAGCGCATCTGTTGCAAGCAGATATTGTTTATATTCGAACAACGTTTTTGCTTCAACTAGATACTTATCCGACAGTCCGAGATGGTAGCGTATCTGCGCAATTGTTCCCCAATGCCAATACCCTTTCAGGGTATCCGTAATTCGAGACACACGATACATTGTGTTCCCCGGCATAAAAGACGGGTATGGAAGAACGTACTCGGCACGAACCAATGCCAAATGGCCAATGATAAATGATACATAAAAGAAAACGAGCAAATTAACAAAAAACCTTTTCATAGCATGTTTCTGTATTTTTTATACGCAATCGGAAAGTGAAGCGCTGACCAATATGCAAACACCAGCCCATACCACCCGTCCATAAACCCTTTGTGCCTTACAAACAAAAGAAAAAACATTTTAACTGGTTGCCAAATCATATAAGAACACCATGTCCGGATATTCACGGGAATGTTTTTTTCCTTCATAAACATCGCAGTTAAACTCGTGTATGAATCGGCTTTTTTCCAATAATCCTCAGATGTTCTGTACGAATAATGCAGCATCGGCTCTTTGATATACCCGATAGCCCCGTCAACAGCAATTTGCTCATGGACATCTTTGCATGGCAGTTTTGCTTTCCCGTTTTTCACAAGACGAATCACGTAATCGGGATATTGCCCGCCTTTTTTCATGAAATGTCCCCAGAAATTATTCCGTCTTGGAATATAATATCCGTTTATTTTTTCATCATTTTCATTCACAATCTGTAAAATTTCATCTTTTAACTCATCGGTAATCACTTCGTCAGCGTCCATCTGGAGAATCCATGTTCCTTTGCACGCATCCATAGCTTTTTGCTTGTTGATATGAAAAATAGCGGGATTACTCGCAGGAATAATGTGAGAAGTATATTTTTTGGCAATAGTAACGGTCTTGTCTGTTGAGCCACCATCGACGACGACAATTTCATCCGTCCATGAAGCAACGGATGCAAGACATGCATCAAGATTTTTTTCTTCGTTATACACTGCAATCGCCACTGATAATTTCATGCTCTTTTTTTCCATAGAAGTACTCCACATACTGTAATCAGCATAAGTCCAACTGTACTAAGTGTCACCATATCTGCAATATATCTGAGTTTCGTATCTTCAAAAACAATGTTGACCTCGTGTGTCCCTTCCGTCACCCGAAATGTGATGAGACCTCGATATGTCGGATCCTGATATTGTACACCCGTCTGAACCCCATCAACATAGACCTTCCACCCTGGAAAATACAGCGTATTTTCCACAAGTCTTGCGGGCTCACGTGCTTCCACGCGATATTCGCGCGTTGTCGTAGTCCTTTTCCCATGTGTGATGATCACTGCACCTTCTGCAATCTCTATGGGAGCCGTTGGTCGATGCTCCATGAACCGTACAGACCAAATCGGACTGCTTTCGCCTGTGTCGGTTGTTGATTCGTATACGCCACTATAAAAAGACTCCGATTTTTGACTGTACGCTTTTGGTTTCCACATAAAAACAGTTGATGCCACTGCAATAATGCAAAATATACTGACAATATAATTACCGACAAGCCGTTTATTCACTTTTCGTCGTTCAATAATAGAGGCAATACTCACTCCTCCAAGAAGCGCAGATAAAAATACGGACACTGTGAGGAATCGCCATGGAAATTGGAACTTCTGAAGGAGCGAAATGTTCTGCCAAATAACATTTGATGCAGAAGTCATGATAAACAATGAACCAAAAAACAAGAGCGCGGCGCCAATAACAAATACACGGAGTGACCTCTCCTTCATTTTCCATACGACCAGCAGTGAGGCAAGCACGCCAATCCACTGGGCAACACCAACAGACTTCGTTATCTCATTCCCTTGTCCATAGTTCCATGGGGAATAAAAAAACCATGAAAATGGAACAAATCTACTACCAAATTCATTTGCAGTTACGATGTCTCGAAGTGTATATTTTCCTTCAAAAAACGCTGGCACCCAAAAAAATGCGGCTATACTGAAACCCAATAAGAAAAAATATACAGACGGAATTAAAAAACGCAAAGATTTTTTACCTTGGGTGAAAAAAAGATATATCCAATATAGCCCAATAATCGGCAAAAACATGATTGCTATGGCATTGTGAGACAAAATCAGTGCGCCAATGGACAACGTTAAACCAATGCCATGCATGAGCCGCCTGCCTTTTGAATAATCAGTGGTTTTTGACAATAAAAACAAAAAATAACAGATAAGCGGGGGAAACACAAATGCCATATGTTCACCAATTGCACCCCGTACATACAAGTCGACAAACCGGTACGGGGCAAACCCGTAGAGAATGGCTGCAATCATCCCTGCGCGTTTTCCGAACGCGGTCTTTATCCATACATACATGGCAAGAATGCTTGCGATAAACGCTGCGGCAAACACCATCTTGGTTGCATCAACATAGGAAAATCCGAACCAATGAAAGAATGAACCGACATAGGAAGACATCGGATACAAAAACATAAGTATCGGATGTCCGTATCCCCAATTCAAATTACTCGCCCAACGTGGAACAATATTCCCTTCAGAAAGACTCGCAAAAAAACTTGCGATACGTGCGACATGATCCTGCCCATCATGTGTTATGGGCAGTCCCTGCGGAACAAGTCCTGTCAGAGGTGCAAGACTCACGATAAGAAGAATAATCCAGTTCATATTGTTTATTGTGCTATATGTATCGCAGCGCGTCCGTCCAGATATTTGATCACTCCTAAATTGGCATCGGGAATCTCGCTCGGAGTTCCGATATATAACGTCGTGCCGTCTTTTGTTTCGGTACTCCAGTTGATCGGCCTAAAATCATACACATCAAAATGGTTTTTCACTTCCCGAAATCCGCCGGACGCAGTACCACCTTCAAGCTGATATTTTTTTGGGTCGTATTTCGTATAGAACAAGAAAAACATATGCGGCTGTTCCAGCTTCGTCGAGACGACAATTTTTTTGTATTCACCCTTATGTGCTTCTGCATACTCCACCGCTTGTTGATATCCATACTGCCAATAATCTGAGTACTCTTTATCCATGTGCACAAAATACATGTGCAGATAATACACAACGTTAAACAACGCAAAAAATAAAATAACAGGCAGTGTTGTTTTTCTCCAATTTCTTCCATTCTTCATCCACACGATATACTCATATATTCCAAATGCCGTAAAAATCTGGAACACCGGCAAAAATACCAATGTACGGATTGCATGCGGAAGTCCTGTGGTTACAGAGGCAGGAATCGGTGCGAGAAACATCCAAACAAACAAAAACACAGCGAGTTTTCCGCCACGTTTTGCGATACTCACAATTCCCCAAAAAAGAAACGGAAGCTCAACAAGGTACAACAACCCCATGTCCGGTGCGTGATGACGCGGAAGATCACCCTGCAAGAATAACCATTTGAATGAAAAGTGTGAAAGGTATCCGTCAACAACAGTTTTTACCCATACGATCCGCCGGTTATCAAACAACATACCGAAGGTATCGTTTCGTGCAATATCATCCTCAAGAAGCTTCACACTCGACGACAACAGTGCTGTCTGATCTGACAGGGAACTTGTCCCTTTAAGACGCATCAAAGTCGTCGGATTCGTAAACATGACAATCATCGGAATAACGGTTACAAGTCCGACTGCGACGGCTGCATACACTGTTTTTTTGTTCAACCAAACTTCTTTCCAGTCAAGAACGGTTAAAAGCAGCAAAAACATCGGTGCGAATATCCGCTCGCTGTGATATGCATACAGAGACAGACCAAACAAAAGTGCACTCACCCACAATGTCTTTTTGTTTCTTAAAAAGAAATACGCAGCCCAGATATTGAGTGTCACACCGGTATTTGCCTCAAATGCGATGCGCGAAAACTGAATATGCCACGGAGAAACAGCAAGCAGGAATGCGGCAATAAGCGGAACACTTCCAATAATCTTTTTGTCTTTGCCCCATTTGAAAAGCAGTTCCCTGACAAAAAAGAACGTACCGATAACGGCAAGTATTCCCATCAATGCTGATGGCAATCGAGTTGACCACACAGATAAACCAAATATCGCAACCGATGGGATGGTCATATACATATATAATGGTGGCTTGTAATCATCAAATGACCGAAGGGACAAAGGAAATGCGGTGCCGTATTCATCTCTTCCCGTAAGCAAAACCGAATAGGCATTGTATCCGAGTGCCGCCTCATCCCAGTCGGGACTTGGCGGGGTCGCACCAAGATTCCACAACCTCACCATGGCCGCTACAAAGACAATCACTATCAATACTATCCATGTTCGTTTCATATTATTTCGCATCAAACAATACCAATCTGTCACTTCCGTCCAAAAGCGTGATTTTTTGAACGATGTGTGCGCCGTCGGGCACCCAACCCGCATCTCCTATATACAAAGCATTCTTTTCCAACGCCCCTGACGGCATGGCATCAATAAAGCGATATTTTCCAAACCCATACACATGATAAAAACCGGCCGTGTCAAATGTGGCATCCTTCAATTTCAAATATTCCGTCGGATCAAACACTGTATAAAACAACGTGTACATATATGGTCTGCCGATCGTTGATGAAATATAAATTTTGTCGTAATTCGCTTCTATTTTTTGAGCTGCTTCAATTGCAGGTTTGTATCCATACTGCCATTCACCGGAATAGACTCCGGCATAATGAGCGTAATAATTATGTACATAATATCCAATACTAAACGCATAGATACACACAAACACACTTCCAATTCCTATTGCTGCAGTTTTTTTGTACTTCCCGAATGTTTTTGCTACCCATCCGAAAATCACTGTTATTCCATATGCAACCAGTATCTGCCATACAGGAAGAGAGTTGAGAATCCGCAGTGCATGCGGTGTTTCACGGGCAGTTGCAGCAGGAACAATCGCAAGTAAAATCCAAACGAGCAATACCCATGCAATCTGCGGAGCTGTCACAAATAAGGTAATCAAACCGATTGCAAGAAGAGGAGCTTCTATCATATACATCTGTCCAACTACTTGCGTAGAAAACTTCGGATTCCCATCACCTTTTACAAATAGAAATGACGGCTGAAGATTGTCCGCAAAATGCCTGAGATAGGACAATGCATATCCGACACGACGGTTATGCAGTATTTTCCCAATCATCGAATTACCATCATATGCCATCCGTTCGTTTGAAGTTACGACTACAGAGGCATCTGTAAATATATTCACTTCTTCAAAGCGTAGTCGTGCTTCAGGTGATACAAGGTGCGGCACAATAGGTATCATCATAAACGTTGCAATCACTGCACCCACAAGAAATTGTTTCCAACATGCAATAATTGATTTCCAAAATAGTACACAAAGAACTAATCCAAATAGTGGGACGAAATATCGAGCACTATTAAATGTATAGACAGAAGATACAAACGGAAGCCATGCGACAATCCATACGTTGGGTTTACCAACCGCATTAAGAATCAGGTAAACACCAAGAACGACAAAAAATAATGCGATGTTTGCCTCAAATCCCGCTCTTGAGAGATTCACATGCCATGGGGAAACAGCAAGTACAGTGGATGAAAGAAGTGCAATTTGTTGAATGGTGGCTTTTCCCAGTTTCGATAGGTAAAACAATCTCGTCACTAAAAAGAATGTGAGGAGCACGGTCAACGTACCGAACAACGCGGAAGGAAACCTGACGGCAAAATCAGTCAGTCCGAATATCCAAACAGACGGCACCGTGAGATATATGGCGAGGGGCGGTTTATAATCCCCATATGCTACGAATGTGTCTACAGGGAAAAATTTCCCATGCTCATCTTTTCCAATTTTCAAAATAGAATAGGCATTGTATCCGATAGACACTTCATCCCATGATAATGCAGGAGGTATGGAAGCGACCTTGTTTATCCGCAAAAAGAATGCCCCCAGTGTAATACAGACAAGTGCGATAATTGTTCCTGCTTTTTTCATACAGAAAACGTTTTTTCCTCATCCAACAACTTCAAAATACCAATCATAAAAAGCGTTGCGATATATGCCACATGGCTGTTATTAAAATACCGACTTGTATACCAAAATAAAAACAGTGTGATTGCATGGATAACAAAAATAAATCCAATGGACTGATATTTCTTTAGCATTGTAACGCCGGCGATAAGCCCAGGGATCCCTATACCCAATTGCCACGCCATAAACGGATAAAATGCGTGCGTATCACTGATTACGCGAAAACCAATAAGAAGCATGCCCAATCCATACCCTGATATCGGATAACTGTTTGGACTATTACCTGACAGATAAAAAATCACACTGTCTAAAAATGCTTTCGCGTCCCACAAAAGAAATGGGGTAACAAATAGTGCGCCAACCACTCCACCGACGATGATATACCCAAAAAACTGTTTCCATGACACTTTAGAAACCAATATGAGATACCCCAATACAACAGGCACGGCAAACCACGCGGTCTGTTTGGTAAGCGCAGCAAGTGCGACCATCATCGCACTCCACACATACTGTTTCTTACTGATTAAAAATACAGCGAGTACAAACCACCATAACACGAGCATGTCACTTCTTCCTTCAATTAAATATCCAATTGACGCAGGATTTAGTCCAATTGCCATAATTGCAAGACGAGCAATGTCTTTGTTTGAAAGCCACAAATATAACACAACCAAAAGTCCAATTGTAGCTGCAAGAAGTGGCATCCTTCCGTCAAAATACCCAACAGTTCGCATGGACATAAAATAAAACGGATACGCGGACAGCAAATACCATGGTGGCATCACAAAATGATATAAGGCAGGGTTTACCGCATCTTTATCACCTTCTCCGTATGTCCACTGCTCCATCGGCGTACCAAAATATGTTTCTTTATACGGATTTTTTCCGTCACCCAAATACCTGAGAGCCGCCTCAAGCTGCAAAATAATGTCATGTGTTTTATAATTCTGCCCCGGTGCAATGCGCCCACGATCCACAATAGCTGTGCCGATGCTTCCAACTAGCACAATAAGCACAATAGCCCATGTAAGTATGGTTTTTATGAGCTCAATCTTTTTTGCATTCCCTGATGCAAGCAACGAATACAAAATATTGACGATATTGAGAAGAAAATAGAAAAGAAACAATACGTATGATGTACCCTCTCCAGGAGATATTTTATATCCCATGACCACCGGAACTGTAACAATAAAAAGAAGTGATGCCACGAACGCCGAAAAAAGATTTTTGCCTCCGAAGGTCTTCATACGATATATCTCATTGTATCATGGAAGAACGGCTTTTTCCTCACCGCGAGTAAAGAAATAACACTGAATTTCCTACGTGTTCTGCTTTCTCATACTTCCACTTGTCAAACGGTACATTCGGTGTATCAAGCGGACAAATTTCCGACCAACACATGATGCTCAGCTTTCCTGCTGGCGGTGCTTCCGGACATGCGTTCTCACAAATAATAAAGAGCCTTTTATTATCGACTTCATCGATGGATACAGATGATAATCCATACAATTTGAAAAAATACCTGATATGTAAATCATTAAATGAACGGGAATTCATTACCGTGAATGCAAACGGCTGGCCATCTGCAAGCAATGCAATTTTTTCGGTTATTGCCGTAATTCTCGGCAGGTCAGCATCAATGATCTTGTATGGGTGTATTGCTGTCCAAGAGATACAGCCTGCGCATATGGCCGCACCAATACTCACGACAATAATCATTCGTGTATGCACACTTGAAAGTGCGCCAGCCAGAAGCAAAAAAACAACAGGAATCAGCTGATATGCATATTGCGGTTGTATCGTATCTTTATAGAACGCCAACACGCATACTCCAAAACAAAACCATACCACAAACAGCAATGATTCCCTGCTTCGTTTTATTCCATTCACAAGCAAAACAACACAAGCAATGCCGATAAGTGCACCTTTGTGTTCAAGAGCAATAACATATTTCCATAACGCTATGACGATCTCTCCCGCATTCATAATGTATGCCCGTTTTGAAAATAATGTATCCTTGTAGGACATCGTCGCGAAACTCCTCGTAATATCTATAAATCCGCGATTTGCCTCATACACGAGAAACGGATACAACAATGCACCTCCTACAATCACTGCTCCGGCTATCCATAACCATATTGATTTCTTTGTATCATTTTTTACCCGATGTATCACAATGGCGATACAAACAATGCCCGTCGGAATCAGAGAAATAGCATTCACATAATGCAGTTGTATAAGTGCTGTCGCCGCAACAGCCATAGGGAGAAACCCCCAATATTTTTTCTTCTTTCCCACCAAAGATAAGGAAACAACTAGTAACAGTACAAAAAACGGAATGGGCGTCGGGTTCCACAATCGCCTGTCCTGCATAATAAGTATTGGCGAACATGCCATAAGCCAACTCACGATGTATGCCACCTGAAATCCGAACAGTGATGAGGCAACATATAAAAACAGCAGAATCGCCACGACGCTCAGTACACACATTGCAATCGCGGGCACAACCGGATTAAATCCAAACAGCAAAAACGCAGGAGCAATAAGATAGTAATAGAATGGTCCTGTATACTGACCGGCACCGACAGTCGGACCGACGACAGGTACTGTCCGTTGCTCTACTGCTTTGTAAATTGCCAGTCCGTCTCTTCCCTGATCGCCCAAAAACTCCGTCGTGTCACCGATTTTATACAATCTCAAACACAATGCCGCTGCAACAAGAAAACATATAAGGATGATGCGTCTGATGTTTTTCTGCATACGCCCTATGGCAAATGTAGGAATATATATAGTATATAATAGATACGCATATGGTGCGTCGTCATAAGAAGATACTGATCGCCATTCTTTTTTTCCTCATGCTTGTCGGAGGGTTGTTTTATAAAACTGCCATCCACGGACATATTCCTTTTCCGGCAGACCTTTTACTTTCAGAATACGCCCCATTTCGACACACGGAATATTTCGGCTATGCATCGGGCGCTATCCCAAGTAAAGGACAATACTTTGACGTTGTTCGGGAACTGTACCCATGGAAAACTCTTGTCATCGACGCCATACGACAAAAAACACTGCCTTTATGGAATCCGTACAGTTTTTCGGGGACACCCCTTCTTGCAAATTACCAGTCGCAGGCGTTGTATCCACTTAGCTTCCTCTATCTTATTCTGCCGCAACACATTGCATGGACTATTATGATGATGCTTCAGCTGTTTCTAGGACTTGTGTTTATGTACCTGTTTGCACGCGTGATCGGCTTATCTGCACCGGCAGGTATACTTGCTGCAGTTGCATTTAACTTATCGAGTTTTTCCGTTGTCTGGACGGAATTCAACACGGTGTGGCATACCATTCTTTGGCTTCCCCTGCTCTTATATATTGTGGAAAGGGGAATAGCTCAGAAACAATTATCCGTTAAGCAGCAGTTGGTTTTTCTTTTTGCACTTTTTTCCAGCATCACAGCGGGACATCCGCAGGACTTTATAAACGTATTCCTGTTTTTTGGCATATACACTTTTTTCCGAGTGATCACTTGTTCCTCATGGAATTCTAAGGAAAAAGTTTCATTTCTTATAAAAACGATCGTTCCGATTGTGTGTATTGCTTTTTTGCTTGCTTCCATACAATTATTGCCGACCATCGAGCTGTTTACACTCTCTTCGCGCGTTCCGCATGATGTAGGACATATTCTCTCAACTATGCTTGTACAACTCTGGCAACTGCCCATGCTTGTGTATCAGGATTTCTTCGGAAACCCCGCAACAAAGACGTACACCACGCCCGATACCTACGTCGGTAAAACTATCTCCATCGGTGTTGTTGGCTTTTTGCTTGTCCTATGGTCGCTTCTTTCCAAGATACGAAATTGGCACAAAACGTTTTTTTCCTTGGTACTTGTATGTATGCTGTGCATATCCATCAGTTCTCCGATCACATACATCCTCTACCAGTTCCCTGTTCCCATTCTTTCCACGGGAACACCGACAAGGAATTTGTTCATTCTTATGTTTGCCTTAGCGCTGCTTGCAGGCTTTGGTCTTGAAATGGTTCGCACAAAAAAATATTCAATCAGAAAAAATTGCATTGTCACCTGCATAACCATTGCCCTTGTCTGGACAGTGGCATATATATTGCCGTCCGCTTTTCCATTTCTTCTTCCCTCTGTTCTCAAAAAAAGTGCAGTCATCATCACCGCACTCATGGGATGTTCCCTGTGTATACTCATCGCGGCAAAACAAAAATCCGTCTTTGCCTACGCTTTTATAGCGCTTGTCTCCATAGAACTGGGATACGGATTCATAAAATTCAACCCCTTTGTTCCGGCAGATTTTCTCTATCCGGAGAATGAAACAATCACATATCTGCAAAAAAATTCCGGCATCAACCGCTTCTGGGGGTATGGTACCGCACGGTTTGAGTCCAATCTCAATGTACAGTATCGCCTGTTTTCCACCGACGGCACGGATCCGCTGAATATCAAATGGTACAACCAGTTTATGCAGGCATCCAAAAACGGGAAACTTACACGCGTGTTTACCAGATCAACCCGTTCTGACTCGGGACTTGCCGAAGGATACGGTCCGCGTGATCTGCCTGATAACAGATACCGGTTGCGCATCATGGATCTGACCGGCGTCAAATATGTGCTGGACAGGCCGGAAAATCCAAAAGACAATTTCACATTTGACGCTTCCCGTTTCATGCCGGTCACGACACTCAAAAACAACTATACAGTTTTTGAAAACAAACTTGTCTATCCGCGAGCATTTTTGGTGTCGACATACAAAACATATGCATCCTTAGAATCCTTTGAAGAACAGTTTTTTGCGGATTCGTTTAATCCGAGAACGACGCTTCTCCTGCCGGAAAAAACAGCACCGATTCCAATACGAAGTGCAGATCATGCCACGGCCATAATCAGTTCCTATAAACCGGAGGAGGTTATTATTCAGACAGAAAGTGACGCACCGCAGCTTTTGTTTCTCTCGGACGCGTATGCACCGGGATGGATTGCCACGGTTGACAACCGGAGGACGGAAGTGCTGCGTGCCGACTATGCATTCCGCGCCGTTGCTGTGCCTGAAGGATCACACACCATTCGGTTCATCTACAGACCCACCAGCGTAACATCGGGGTTCATCGGAACGTGCGTCGGTATTATTCTTCTTGGAATCTTTCTCGAAGTTGGCATCATAAAGAAAAAAAAGAAATAATATCCCGACATACAGGATACTCTTTTTCCCCGCCTCTTTTTATGGAACTGTATACCCGTATGTTTTTATTCCTGCAGATACCTCATCCGTTATTCTCTGCATTATTGATTTTTTGACGTATATACAGGATGGCTTGTTGGAATTAAGCAGTTGTACATACAGATCCTTGACATCTGCAGACAGATAACCGGATTCGACATCACCGTTTCTGCATGCACCGGCATAAAATGTCGGCGGGTACATCTGAAACATCTCGTTTCGCGCCTGCCGATATATCGAAAATTCCGGCATAATTGATGTATACCATGAGTATTTGTACGCAGTCGGCACGCCTGCGACAAAATAAATTGGATCTTCCCACATCTCGACAAACATGGTGTCACCGGGTGCTGAAAGCAGACGTATCACTTCCCCTTTGGCAAAATAATTTCCGTACCCGTTGTTAAATTCCGTTTGGGTATCTATACGTTCATGAATATATGATGAGGGAGAAAGTATCACATACACAGTGAAAAGACCCCATACACCAAACAAAATAAAACGGATTATACGTTCTGTTTTCCCTTTGTTTGACGCAAAAACACACATCATGGTTACGGCAAGAAAAATTCCATACCAAGGGATAAGATGAAAGGCATCGTAATACAGACTTCCGACCGGAACGACACGCAAATTTGCAGCTGCAAGCAGAATACATACCGTGCCCACAAGCATAAACCGTTTGTTTCGCACCGTCTCGTAGAGGATAAATGCAAGAAACAATATTGACAGTATAAACAGAACATTCTGAAAGACATTTCCCAACCCGCTGACAACCGCAAATAACGGATACGCGATAATTTGTGCCGCTGTATCAATCGTCCATGCCTGCACTCCGACTTCCATCTGAAAATTCACGGCAATCACATTAAAAAAATATTCTTTCAACGGAAGTACCGCAAGGGTCATAGCATGCAGCAATGCAAATATCAGAATCCCTCGTATACAATCTTGATTTTTGGCCTTCCATGAAAACATCATCAATAAAGTATATGCAACGATTGCCCATGGCATAAACGGCTCACGCATCCAAAAAATAAACCACGCGCATACAGCTGCAAGCACATACTCCCAATGATACAATTCCTTTTTGTACAAAAGTGAAACAATGAGCATGGTACTGTACATCATCGGATAGACAATCAGTCCTTCCGCAAGAAATCTGTCACCGAAAATGTAAAATTTTGTTGTTTCAAAAACTACAAGCGACGCCCATGCGGGAACGCCAAACCGGAGAATAAGAAAAACTCCGCATATGTCTGCAAACACGAGCGCGGCAATCCGGTGAAATTTCACCAGCTCAAACAGTGTTGCGGGATCGGTACTATACTGAACAGCCGCACTTATATACGCCATGAACGGCTGATGGTTAAAAAATATCTGACTGTAGAGCTGTTTTCCCTGAAGTATAAAATCCCCTGCGCCGAAATTAAAACAGTCATCAAAACAGCCGAATGCGCCGACGCGTTTCAGGAGAAAAAATGAGATACCGGCAAAAATAATCTGATAACAGAGTATCAGAAAAATTCTTGCCGCAGGTATTTTACCTCTCATAGTTGTCTTCTTGACCGACTGCTTCTATCATAATACATAGCGCTGTTATTTAATATATGAACCGGCTTTCGAAAAATTCCGTCTTTCTCTTTCATCTTCTCACCATTCTCATTGTTGCGGTTCTGTGTCGTTTTCTTTTTCTGGATACCATACCGACCGGTATCACGAATGATGAGCTGGACTACGTACTCAACGCAAAATCCCTATGGATGACAGGAAAAGACATGAGTCAGCGTTGGTCGCCTTACTTTTTGACACCTCCGACAGGGACGTTCCCGATGGCGGAACTTCCTTCTGTTTTAATGGCGCCTTTTGTCGGCCCATTGCCGTTATCACTGTTTACCGCCAGATTCGGATATGCATGTATCGGTTCATTACTGTCCATACTCCTGTATTTTCTATCCTACCGTTTATTCCGTTCACAAAAAATCAGCTTTATTGTCGGATTATGCGTTGCCGTAAATCCATGGTGTATATTTTTCAGCAGAACGGGATTGGATGCACCTGTCGCAGTATTTTTTTATTATCTGTTCTTCTTTTTTGCTTTGTCAAAAAATTCGTTCGCATACATCCTGTCATTCCTTTCATTTTCTGTCGCATTTTTTTCTTATATCGGCACAAAACTTATCGCTATCCCGCTTTCAGCGCTGCCTCTGATTCTGCTTCAAAGCAGGAAAAATGGCGACAAACGAAAGGCAGGACTACTTATCCTCCTCAGTGTAGGATTAACCGTATTTTTTATATACAACGCCGAGCATGCAGCGACAAAGACACGCATGGGTGAACTCTTTTTTCCGACGAACGCGATTGTGACATCCGACGTTGATGGCGAAAGGAAGTTAAGCATACCGAGCCCAGCCACTCATCTTTTTGTAAACAAGGTCACTTCCTATGTAAGTATTTCACTATCCAAATACCTCAACGCATTTTCTCCAAATATATTGTTTCTGAACGGAGATACCAGATCCGCATTTTCTGTGTGGACGCACGGATATTTTTATATCATTGATATATTTTTTCTCCTGTTCGGATTTGCGGTCATGTTTCACGCACACAAGAAACAACTGCTGTTTCTCCTCGGAATCATACTTCTGTCTCCGATACCGACTGTATTAAGCACAGTGGGAGTCAGCTATCCGATACGTTCATCGCTGTTGTTTCCGGCGCTCCTTCTTATCATTGGCTATGGAATCAGTGCCTGTACCGATTACCTGAAAACTAAAAAGGTTTTCTTCCCTGTCACATTCCTTATTGTATTGGTGTACCTCTTTTCTGTTGCTCATTTTCTGTTTATCTATATCTTTAGAAATCCGGTAGCCAATTCAGAAGGCTTTGATTTCAGTTCACGGATTGTTTCCTCTTATCTATTACGAAGCGGCGCAAAAACTCCAATTACGGTATTTACAGGTTCACCAAAAACACTGTACAAACAGTATATTTTTTATGCAAACATCTATGATGCAGACACAATCTCCTCTTTGGCAGACGCTTCAAACGATACTGTTTTTTCAAGTACCACGGTGACATTCAAGGCCTGTACCCAATTTGACAGGAAAGATATATCCGGCACATATATCGTGGAGCCATCGCTTGCCTGTGAAAGCATACCAAGAAAGGATATAAAAATTGAGATTGCCCAACTCGCCGATGCCGGTACTATCTACAGAATTTATAACGATCGACTCTGCAACGCATCACAACGTCTTCCCTATCCAAAACTGAATTCCTTACATGATGTATCTGTTGAAACATTGACAGACAGCGAATTCTGCAGCCTCTATATCACAGGAGAAAAAGAATAGAAAAAGTATTTACAAGATCCTGTCTGACATGTTCCACAGTTTCGATTGCGTTTGACGTTTTATAACGATCAGAGGATAACGAAGTATAGCCGACATATATCCCTGTATAAACGCCAGATCTCCCCGCAAAAGTGCCTGCAGAAGCCGTATCGGTGTCCAAAACATGTGAGATGCAAAAATGGAAAAATCGCTGAGGTTTTTCCAGATAAACGTAAACTGATTTCTGTAGGAAATCCGTAAGACATCGCGAGACGTATATTTACTTTTAATGACTCCTGACTCATGATAATGTCCGACAACGCTTTTGGGTTCAAATACAATCTTCCATCCTGCTTTCCTCGCCCTATACGACAAGTCGATATCTTCCCAATAAAATGGGGAAAACAATGCATCCATTCCTCCGAGCATATTCCACATAGTTCTTCTGAACGCACCACTTCCTCCTGATACCCATGCCGTGTCCGTCTTATCAACTTCTCCGCGTTCATGAATATAATACCCTTTGTTCCATTTTGCTGTACCTCTTCCCCGAAGAACTGTTTTTCCATGCTCCAGACTTTTCTCAAGACACCCGACTGCGAACACATCGCCTTCCTTAAAATGTTCAAGGAGTGGCTCCAGATATCCTTTTTCCGGTTCAACATCGGTATTTAATAGCACCACGATATCACCTGTTGCGTGTTTTACTCCGCTGTTGACGTTCACCGCAAATCCGCCCTGTTTTTTGTTGGCAACCACAATGACATCAGGAAAATTCTTTTTTATGTATTCTACTGATCCGTCAGACGACGCATCATCACACACGATAATCTCCGCCCCGTTGGATGCATCAATGGTACGGCGCAGATGTTTTTCCATGAGATACACACCATTCCAGTTTGGAATAACGACTGAAACAGTTGGTGATTTTTCACTCATAGGTTTATCTATATTGTACCCTAACCTCATGCGTTCCGTCAGGAACAATACATCCGAAGAATATATAGTTTACCCTGACAATGTCCGTTTTTCTTTTATCGATAAACACTTCCCAGTGTGGATCCATCATGTTCCCAATGACCAAGAACCTCGCATTCTTCGATGCTGTTTGAAGTATCATTCTGTCACCTTCATAGGAGGTAATATCAACGGTATCATCAGCAAATTCTTCCCCGACGATGAACCCTTCATCTTCAAGCACTGCACTTTTCCCCGGAATAAACTCTTTTGAATACAGTCTTTTCATCACATCTTCTTTTGATTTTTCAAAAAAGAATTGTTCTGCAAAATAGACCCTTGGCACTTTGGTAACAACCGAATACAATTTTGTTGTTCCCTCTTCCCGTAAAAGCCTGACTAGTGGCGAGTTGATCGTATCCATAGAAAGAATATAATGCACGTTTAACAAAGCAAACAGTGGTGAGGTGATTGTTTTTGGCGAAATGATGCGGTTAAATCCGAACGGCGGCTTGATATTTGGTTCCCCTCGCTCCATCGCAGCGATATATTCCTCATACCGGCTTTGGTACATCGGGTCATATCCCGCGACAGATTCAATATCGTAATAACTTAAGACATTGGGAGGAATAAGTCTGTCATCTGTTGCAAGCACACGGAACGGTTTTTTTATCTGTTGCAGTTGTTCGATAATTTCGGTTTTCGGGAAAAAATATGACGTATCTGTAAATGGAGTAAACTTCCATCCAAATCGGAGGAGCTCAAATGATAACAATAAAACTACTCCAATACACACGAACGTCCGCGCAGTTTTCCATGATGATTTCATCCATACAAGAATGATAGAAACACAAAATATTACTCCATACAGTGCAGTCGGAAGAATAAGATTATTTTTAGCAACACTGATATTTGCAACTGGAATATATGGTTTGAGTACGCTCAGCCAAGCTCCAAAAAGCACGATACCAACCCCAATAACTACCGTCATGCATTGCCTTTTCTTTGAGCCTTTTTGTAATTCTGAAATACCATAAGCTGCCAATATGGAAAGACTAAAATCAACAATGCTTAATAATCTTGTAGGCTGTAAGGATGAAAGAAATGGAACATGAAACACATAGGGCAACCGCGCAACAGGAGAATCTACCGCAAACAATAAACAGAGAGCAACGATTGCTCCCCAAAATACAGTTGTCTTTGATAGACCAACAATGGCAAGGATAAGACCAATAACCCCTATGTAGCCGACCAGTTCACCATAATTCCATGTTCCCCAGTAATTTAATGTTGTTGGATTTCCAAAAAAATCAGGTACTATAAACTGGATAAGATGCCGAAGTGGTATAAAAAATCCTTCAGCTTGCCACACAGCACCAATGCTTCTTGCACTTGTAAGATATAAAGAAATAAACCGAGCCCAGACAGGAAACGTTATGGCAATAATAAGAAGAGGAGTAAGAATATGCATAAGATATATCCTTTTTATGTTCATCCCCCGATGTGTCCATAACGCATAAAGACAAAAGAGCACCATGCTGTAAAAAAACACCTGTATGTGTCCTGCAAAAAATGACGAGACAACGGAGAAAATAAAAAGAAGCCTCCATAGTCCTTTTCTTTTGCCTTCATGTATTTTTTCAAACGAAAGAAGCAGAAGCGGCAGCCACAATAGTGTTGAACCAATAGTTCCCCACGTAAGCCAGGAAATTGAAAATCCTGAGAATGAAAAACACACGGCTCCTGTTACTGCGCCAAGTGACGAAACTTTTTTGTGCCGTAAAAACAGATACAGAAATATCCCTGCAAGAAGCGGTTGACTAATAATGAGAATAGTCCAAGCAACTTCAAACGGAAATACAAAAAACAAAACGTTTAAAGGATACAGTGCGCCTGATTGAATGTTTCCTAATAGTGGAACCCCGGAAAATGATGTAGCATCCCAGAGCGGCATATGACCCGCCTTCAATGCTTCAATAACCTGTTTTCTCCATGGAATCTGCTGTCTAATTGGGTCAGTGATCAAAAAATTCTTATACGGTACGCCGTTTTGAAACGTATGCGCATATGCGTCCCGCCATGGATGATACAGACCCACAAGATCATCAGAAGGAATGGGCAACTTTGCAAAACACACTGTTTTATAAAAAAACACAAAAACAAGAATCGCAAAACACCCAATTGTTAGAATGTCCTGATAGCGTTTGAGAAAGGATCGTACTTTGTCAATAAATGTTACTTGCATAAAGACTGCAAAAGCAAATCATACTGTTTATTGAATGTATCCGTCGAAAACCGTGACACTTCCTTCTTCGCTTCCGCAATGATTTTTTTGTTTGCCGAAGTTGGTTTCATCGCTTCATACGTTGCGCGCTCAAGCTCTTTTGTTGTATTCCACACATACCCAGTCTTTTTATGTATCACTATTTCCGGCTGTCCTCCTCCGTTATACACAACGGGTATACACCCACTTGCCATTGCCTCAACGGTGGTAATACCAAAGTGTTCCATATTTTTTGGATCGGTTTCCCCGAATCCTGCCGCATGCCAGTATATGGATGCATGACCATACAGTGTTTGTAATTCCCTGTAGGAACAATTCACGAAAAATTCAATGTCATATCCTTTTGCCATATTCTTTAATGATGCAACATACGCTGTATCTGTCGGAAGGCATCCGCCTGCAAGAATAAGCTTCCAACCTGTCATTTCTTTCGCCTTTTTCATTTCTATAAAAGTCTTAATCAATACATCCTGCTTTTTTGCGCTGTAGAGTGCATTAAATCTTCCAACACTCACAATAGTCTTTGTTTTTGCCTTGTTTTCAAACCCTTCAATCCCAACCGGCGGATATATGACGGACACTGGGATGGTGATACTTTTATCGAGATTGTTTTTAGTGAACTCTGAATTTACTACAACTTGCTGATAATGCGTCGCTTTCCATGGATGCATGGCAATACGGGAAAACGGCACCTGAAAATGAATAATGTTATGTCTGGCAAGTGTTGTCGGTACACTGCCGTCGCTTAGGAAAAAAATGAGGTCATACAATGACGATTCAATGAGTTTCCGAACGAGCCTACGGCTTCCAAATATGTTTGGAACCACATGCACAGTACGGACATCTAATCCAAATCTATCAATTGCCTGCGTAATAATTGTTTTGTCATCCCAAAAAAGAGAAACATCGTGTGTTTTTGACCAGTGCTCAGCCAGTGTCAATACATACCGTTCCCCACCACCAAGAGAATCAAAATACGGGTTATAGATTCCTATCTTTAGCTTTTTCGTTTTTTTGTCCATAAAGCAATACAAACAATAACGCCACTACTTACCAATGATACTATCACCCCTACTCGAAAACCAATGGGATGATATCTATATTCTACTATGTGTTCTCCTTTTGGGACTGCTACTGCTCTAAAATCATAATCAGCTCGATACACTTTTGTTTTTTTGCCATCAATTGTTGCTTCCCACCCTGCATCATAGACATCAGACAAAAACAACAGTTTCGGCGATTCGCTTGTTGTTTTCAGCATTACTTGATTCGGGGTATATTCCGTAATCTGCACTTCGCCCGATCCGGATGTAGGCTCGATATCGGGTGTTGTTTCCAATATGAGTGAATTTCTTCTGTCAAAATCGGGAGCAAACAACCTGTCAATGATTTTTTGATCATCAGTTATTACCTCATAGGAAGATGCAAAAAAAGCTCTTGGGAAACTTTTTGTATAGACATAGACTTCATACTGTCCGTCTTCATAGGTCTTCTGCATATCTCCATTTTCATATTGCCACACGGGAAATGCCCAGACATTCCTTCCGTCACTGACCCGTTGCAGGATATACCGGACGCCCAAAAGTTGTAATGTCTGATCTTTGTATCTTCCATGTTTGTCAAACATCACAACAGATCTGTCACCAGAAGCTACAATACCGCTTGATGCAGCGTTCAGAAATTCCGCGTACCGTCCCTGATACATCGCGTCATACCCTTCAATAAGCGGCAGTCGGGATGTCATACCCACTTCTCCTCCGATGTTTCCGAAAACCCTATACGTACCGATTTCCCGTTTGAGGTGTGTCAACACATTCATCTCCGGATAGACATATTTTTTCTCATCAAACGGCATCCATTTGGACGAGAACCGGTACATATCAAACATAGTAACAACAATAAGTACAAAAACAGGGATCATATACCATTTCATTTTCTTCAAAAACCCAAGCCCCATGGACACGAGTGCCACACTGAGAAGTGCTGTCGGCAACAGCAGATTTCTTTTTGCAATACTGTTTGCGTCATTCGTAAATGGCTCAATCACAAACATGACAAACCATACTCCTACCAATATAAGCGCTGTTCCTGCAGCAAACAGGTAAAAACCAGACGGTTTTTTGGTTTTCCATGAGGCTATAAGCGCATCCAAACCAAATCCTGCAAGAACGGCAAGCGAACAACTGCACAGGATAATGATGCGGGAAGCGGCGCTTGTTGAAACAACCGGAAGTTTTAATGCAAACAGCAGATCATTCAGCGGCGTCGGATAGGCAAGAAAAAGCGAAAACAACGCAAGAACCGAAAAAAACCGGATATATCCTTTCAGATTCCTGACCATTGCAAAACAGGCAAGGAGTAATGGAATAACCCCCACATAGCTTGCCCATTCAGCGTAATGCCCGAACCAGTCATTCCGTGTTACCGGATTTCCGTAGAAATCCGGAGAAAACAAGGTCACAATATATTGCCAAGGGATAACTTCTCCTTTTATAAAACTGGTGCTCCTTGTGGAGGACAGATATGATTGCAGTGTCAATATAATCTGCGGTGCCACGACTGATATTCCAAACACAGACACGAGACCAAGAGCTATTCCTCGGGCAAAATTTCTTGTTGACAGTGTTACAAACAAGATATAAAGAAGTATTCCACCAGCAACATACAGTGATATTTGAAAATGCCCAGACACAAAAGAAAGCGCAAGACTTGCCGCCAATAGTATGAGATACCGCCAGTTCCCTTTCTTTATGTAAACCGTCACTGCCCACAACGCGTACGGCAAACATAATGCTGCATAACCGAGAGTTCCATACGCCATCCATGTCGTCATAAATCCGCAAAACATAAACGAAATAGCACTCAATAGAGCAGCACTCTTGGATCTTTCTAAAGACCGCATAAACACGTACATGCCCACACCTGCAAGGAGAGGTTGAAGTAAGACTAAAACACTCCATGCATCAATAAATGAAAACAGGAAAAAAAGCACATTAAACGGCGAAAACACTGCAGATTGATAGTTGGCAGCATGCGGGGTACCCGCAAAACTATACGGATTCCATAATGGAATTTGTGCAATTTTGAAGCTATCTATTGTAATATTTTTCCATGGAAAAATCTGGCTAATAACATCCGGCATCGCGTTGTTTTTCACGGGCATGCCGTATGACGTATTCCATGGAGGAAAAAACGTCGCCAGATAACTGGAAGGAAACGGAACAAGACCTTTTCCAAAATACGGAAAACAGAACGCAATCCACAAGAGAACAATTGCAAAAATAGGAATAATCAAAAGCAGTTTCTTTTTCATTTTTTTAGTTGTTTTGCTTCCTGCTTTTCCCACAGTTTTGCGTACGTAATAAACATGCTGAATGCCTGATACATACTTTCAATCCATCCAGCTGCTCCGGCCTTCCATCCGCCTTGACTAAAAAATGAATTGGTAAATGCAGTTCCCATAACACGAATAAAACGCCACCAGGACATTTTGGGGTGCCCAGCAGAGAGGCGTAATTCTGCCTCAATATCAGACCATTCATTTGTTTTTTTAACCATTTCTACAATAGTTCTATGGGTGTTATGTTCCAAAGGCTCCTTCAATGTTCCAATTGCTCCTTGAATAACTGCATGTTCATGCAATTTTCCCTCCCAAGATACCAATGCGCTTTTTTTAATCAGCCGCACCATTTTGTCTTTTGTAGGCCAACGATGCCCTAGGTAATAATTTGTGCGCAAAATATAATACGCTGCCGCTTCACCATCTCGTATTTTCTCCACAATTTCTTTTTGTAGCGCATCTGTTATTATTTCGTCCGCATCAACATATAAAAGCCACTCACCAGTTGCTGCCTTTGCTCCAGCATCACGAAGTGCTGAAAAATATGCCCCTGGTTTTTCAACAACAACTGCATTTGCCTTTTTAGCACGTTGTACAGTCTCATCCGTTGAGCCATTATCAACAACGATAATCTCATAAGCAAACCTGACGTGTTCAATACATGCAAGAATTCGAGCTGCTTCATTTTTGGCAATAATGATGACACTACACGTGTTTTGTTGGTTCATATTGTTTTCCAAAACGATTACACATCCAATCCATTACTGCTTTTTTCCGTATCGCCGAAGCTGTAAACAGAAAACGTATTGCTTCCCGTACAAGCGCGCATTTTGTCCTGAGGGGTGCATATCGCATACCGAGAAGTAGTCTGTTCCGAGTAAAATAGTATTCATGAATCGGGTTTCCCGGCCTGCCGGAAGATCCTGCATTTACATGCCAGACTACGGATGTCGGTGTGTACACTATTTTCCATCCCGCCCGCTTCATGCGGAGATTCCAATCCAGATCTTCAAGGTACAGAAAAAAACGGTCATCAAGCATCCCGACACGCCTGACCACCTCCGACCGTACAACCAATGAGCATCCTGTAATAAAAGGTGTTTCTTCCGCCACATCGTATTGTCCGTGATCCACTTCGTCCACCCCCCGATGAGATGCATACATATTCTTCCAATCAACAAGACCGCCCGCATACCAAAACACCCTGCCACGTTCAGCGTCCGTATACCTGTCATGATGATATTCATGATTCGGAGCAAAATATATTTTCGATCCGGTTGCACCGACAGTCGGGTCGTCAAATGCCGAAACGAATGACAATACGTTCGTGTCAACTATCGTATCGTTGTTCAGAAGCCAGATAAGATCGACCTTCTCCCGTAATGCGTAGCTCATACCAATATTATTCCCGCCAGTAAATCCTGCATTTGTCTTGTTTTCGATAAGTGTTATATGGGGAAATTTCTTTTTGATGATGCGCACCGAATCATTTGTTGATCCATTATCAACAACAACGGGAAGGAGCGTGTTCCCGCCCAGCGTTACTCTGGATAGTGATTCTACACACGCTACGGTGTCGTCTTTCCCGTTCCAATTTACGATGATAACCGCAATGGTATACTTCTTTTTCATGTTCTCAGTGTCAGACTTTTTCTCCGTATCTTTTTGATAATGTTGGAAACGACATTCTTTGAATCCCGCATTGATGCAGTTAATGTCCAATACGAAATTTCCTTTGCCCGTTCACGTAACTCGCCGGATACGGCATCAAGCTGAATATTGCGCTCTTCACATTTGTCCATTTCCCATTTTTTTGCAAAGGTACAAAAGGAATAGAATGCCTGAAAAAGCGCAAGCACCAACCCATGCAGTCCATCCTTAAATCCGCCCTCCGCAAAATAAATCTTAATAAAATCAGAAATGGGAAACCGGAGCGCATCATACCAAGCAAGTTGATAGTTGCTTTCAGTTAAGGTTATTGCTTCACTTGTTGACGCTCTATCAATTTTTGCCAGATACTGCGAAACGGACTCATAATTATAGTGAACGTACGGCTCCTCCAACTCAGCGGTTTTCCCCTCAACTTCTATATATTCGTGAATATGAACGCAGGGGAATTTCCCCTTGTTGTTCCTGAACAGCCGAAGTTGTTTGTCTGGCCACCATAATCCGTGCTGTATCCATTTTCCAAAGGAATAATTTTTTCTTTTGATCCAGAAGCCGTTTTCCTCAGGATTGGACGCAATAACTTTTTTTATTTCTCTTGCCAATTCCGTTGGTATGACCTCATCATCATCCAGATTCAATATCCAGTCCCCTGTCGCTTTGGAAAAACCAAAGTTCTTATTGGTATTGAGCATCAGTTGGTTTGGTTTGATAAATACGAGCTTGGTAAACTTTTTTGCAACTGCTGCCGTGTTGTCCGTTGACGTGTTGTCCACGACGACAATTTCATCTGCGATACCCTTCAGCGATGTTAAACACCGTTCAAGCGATACAGCCTTGTTATAAACGGAAATAACGACACTCAGTGTATGTTTCATACTATTTCTCCTTTGCAACATGGACAACATCCATAATTCTTCTTTTTTCCGTCAGCCACAGAATTGCTGCATATAGCACAATACCTACAGCACCGATGATGATCAAACGCATCCATGTATACGGCGCAGAAGGCACCGTGACAAGATACCATCCCGATTGCACGAGGGCAGCAAAAAACGGCCATTTTACGCTGCTCATGAACGAAAAATCTGCGATCTTTTTTCCCAGCCAAACAACCAATCCCAGAGTGGAGGTCAGCAAGACCAAACTCATTGACACCCCGTTAAACCCGAAGAAATGCACCATTGTTATTGTCAGAATCCACGTGCCTATAGTCCAAAACACCATCAAATAGAGTGTTGTCCTAATTTTGCCGACAGCGTTTAACGCATTGGTGAGTGGTGTGGAAAATCCTGCAAGAATCGATGCGACGACAAACAAAGCAAACGAAAATAGGGCAGGCTCCCATTTACCGTATTTGGGAATCAGGGAAACGGCAGGTCCGATAAAGAACAGCAACGCCACGGAAATCGGAAACATGGTTGTAGCAAGTCCAAACAAAATTTTTTCTATCGCGTGACCCAAATGAACTTTTGATTCCTGAAGCCGTGAGAACGCGGGGAACGTCACACGGATAACACTGTCCATAATAAGCCGTAATGGCACCTCAGCCCATTTTTTTGCCCAACCGATATACCCAACTTCTGTAAATGTTAAAATCTTACCCAGAAAAACAGTCATCAAATCGTCTTTCAGAAGCGACAAAAACGAATTGAATTGAAACGGTACACCGAATTTGAGTAGTCGTTTTGCGACGGGCTTTGCGATACCGAAACGGATACGCCATGGAGAAACGATATACATGAGAACAAGGCCGATCAAAGCTCTTGTCAACACAGCATACGTGAAACTGGTTATGCCGAACCCCTTCCACGCCAACAACACAGCAACCGCATAAAATCCGACAGTCTCGGCAATCTGCGGAATAATCAGTGTATTAAAATTCAATTTTCTTTCCAAAAGAATGGAGGGAATGGTTTTCAGCGAAGAGAAGAAAAAAGAAACAATAAGTGCGCGGAGCAGCAGAATGCCTGCCGCATCCAGTCCATAAAATCCGGCAATATAGGGCGCGGCAATGAAAACAATGGTGCTGAGAGGCAGCACAAGCATCTGCTGAATGGTAAAGGTTGTAGACAGATCATCTTCAGACAGCTGTTCTTTTTTTTGAATCAACGCAGCCGCCAATCCCACGTCAGAGAAATACGAAAGAAACGAAATGATTGCAGAAACCACATAATAGATACCGAATGTTGCGGGGTTCAGAAAAATCGTCAAAAGAAATGTCGAAGCAAATGCTATAATCTGCAGCAAAAACGTTCTTGAGGTCAACGCAAGAATCCCCGTCAAAGACTTTTTCTTGATGGTGGCAATATCAATTTCTTCCATACCGTTTCGGTAGTTTTTTCCATGGTTTTGCGGTAAAAAGCCGCTGTAGCCCTTCCAGATCTCCCTGAGCTGTTTTGATAACACGAACCGTTGAGCCCGGATTATCTATCCACGTCACCGGTTCCTCATAGATACGATATCCCAATTTTTCCGCAAGAATGAGCAGTTCCGAATCAAAAAACCATGCGTTGTCAACGACGTGCGGAAGCAGCATTTTTGCGGCTTCATCAGTAATGGCTTTAAATCCGCATTGCGCATCACCAAATTTCACGAAAAACACCATTTTTATCAATAAAATATACATTTTTGACGTAAACGTGCGCAGCATGCTTCTCCCGTACACGCGGGACGCAAACGAATTCCTTGTACCGATGGCAATGTCATATCCCCGCATGAGAGACCGCACGAGCGGAGGCAAATGCTTTAAATCAGTCGACAAATCGACATCCATGTAACAATGAAGATCCGCATTTGTTTCCAGCCATGCCTTTTTTACCGCTCTTCCTCTTCCTTTTTCCTCAAGTCTGAGTACACGGACAGCTGCATATTTTTTTGCAAGCTTTTTGGATATTGCAGGAGTAGTATCGGTTGATGCGTTATCTGCAATGGTAATGGACCAACTCACATCAGAAAGATACGACGTCAGAAACGTGATAAGTGTTTCCGTATGCGCTTCTAGTTCGGCTTCCTCGTTATAGACAGGAATAACAATATCAAGTGTTGGCTTTTTTTCCATAAATATATATCGCACCGATGGCAAGCAGTCCCACTATGCTCATCCAGTTTCCGAGCATCCGAACCGGCGTGTCACGAAAGCGCAATTCTATTATACTCATTCCCTCCTGTATATTCACGGAAGTAAGACCGTATGTAATCTTGGGATATACTTGTTTCCCGTTGACCGTCATCTGCCAACCTGGAAACCACGCCTTACGTATCGTAATCTTCTGTGCTGTATCGCTTTTGATTTCCGCAAGAAAAAAAGTACTTGATTCGATAAGCTTCGTCACGGAAAACGTACTTTCCCCAACAACGGTGACTTTAGCCACTTCGCCTACCGCGGTAGGTCGTACGATGTCGGATGGAAGATACTCATCGGAAATTTTTGACTTGTAAAACCGTAATTCCTCAAAACTTTCAAACGCGCTGCTGTCACGCACGTATTGCGTCTGCGGAACAAACAGCTTGACGTTTACCAGCATGGTAGAAACGATGATACCACTCGCCAACAGTATTCTGACGAAAGGTATACGGAAAACGGAAACAACATATGCTGCGCCTACAGCAATCCCCATCATACCGAATGCCAATAACCTCCACGGATACTGGATAAATGCTGTATACGGGATCATGCGCCAAAGAGGTGCCGACTGTGCAAGCATACCGGCTGAACACAACAACACAAACACGGTCGCCACCTTCATATATGCATTTTTTTCCTGCACCTTTCTGTTCTTTCTCATATACAGCAGCAGAGAGACGGCGGCCGCAAAAAACACAACATGCAGTCTCCCAAATTTGAATGACATACCGTCCACACAGCCTGAAGCTGAACCGGCAAATCCCCATGGCGAATTCCACAACTGCGAAATACAGACGAAATGGTCAAAAAATGTTGTACCTGCAGACTGTACCATTGCGGTTACCGACGTCGCATACATCTCAAGGAGCGCGGGAAGCCAAAAAAATCCGGAAAGCAAAAGTCCCAGAATAGCAACACCGACGGGAACCATAATATCCTTTTTTGTCAGTCTATGCCTTACCAGCTTCACTGCCCAGAATATACATATTCCCAAAAGCAGCATCGCACACGTCAAAAAACCAAAAATGGTGTGCGCGGTAATGACACCCGCAAGGGCAAGTCCCGCGCATGCCGTTTGTGCCACAAAATGTTTTTCCTTCAGTGCACGAATCAATCCCGACAGGACAAGCGGAACCAGAGCAATCGCCCAGTATTCCCCTACTGATCCGCGAACGTATATCTGTACGGCATGATAGGGAGCAAAAAGAAACACGATGGCACCTGCAAGCGCAGCTATTGTACCGAATGCAGGCAACAACAATGCATATAATGTTATAGGCGCAAGCACCGCACCGATGCCAAACATGATTTTTGTTGCAATAACACTGTCTAGTCCGACTGCATACAGAAATCCGCCGACATAATACGGCAACGGTCCATAAAAATTAAACACCGGATATCCCAAACCGAATCCGAGATCAGAAACCATACGGACGGGAAATTGCCCGTCCCGAAGTGCACGTCCCATAACAACAACCCTGGCAACCTGTGTGTCATCATGCATGGGAAAATATCCGGCAGAAAACAACGGCTTGATGGAAAAAAATGACAATAGGATAATGCACAGCAACCCAAAATACTTTTTCATGTTATTTTTTTCTAGTTTTTTTGTGCGACGCTGTCGTTTTGGCAACCGCAAACCAGATACAGGAAACGACATATACTATACCGAATACCGCGCTTGCCACATCGGCAAGAAATCGTCCTGGTGTTTCGCGGAATTCCATATACAGATGATGCTTCCCTTCAGGAACCGCAATGCGCATAAACCCGTAAGGGTTATCTGACAGTATTTTTACCGGTGCGTCGTCAAGCATCGCTCCCCATCCCGGATAATACACAGTGTTTATCTGTAATTCACTCTTGGATTCCGCATCAATCACAACATCTATTCGCTGTGTGGTAATTATTTTTTCTTCTATCTTTCCGTTGCCCGTAAAGAATTCTACCTTTTTTGTAACGCGCGTCGACATTTGTTTTGCCGCCCAGCGCGGCATATACTCGTCATGCACGGTCGTAGTCGATTCGTTCGTCGTAAAATATCCTTCAGGATGTATGACACTTTCCGCCTGTATGTATTGAGTACCCCACACTGCCACCAAAAACATAATCAGACAAACGGCATATAAAATCGCCCCTTTTTTTGCCTTATGCAGCGCGGCTCCGATCATCCACGGGCCGACAATAACCATATAGGATAGCCACCGGAATGGAAATTGGATAACCTTGACAAAATCCGCTATGCGCCAGAAAAAGGCGCTCGCCCGTGAAGCAAAATAAACACTGACTGCAAAAAACGCAAGAAAAAATACCGTTTCCCTTTTCTGCTGCATCGGCCGCTTGAATGCCATATATAATGCGGCGATAAAAAACGGAAAGCTTGCGAGCATCAGAGAATTGCTTATGGAAAAATAGGCGCCGGGATTGGAAATAACCGTTGTGTCAAAATTGACAAACCGCCGTTCAAACAACGCAGGAAGCCAAAAAAATGAAGACATACCGATGCCAACAATGAACTGCGGCATAAGACTCCACTGTTTTTTCAGCATGATGTACAACAGGATCAGAGGAATAAAAAATGCCGCAAGGGTGTTATGACTTATGGCCGTTACCGCAATCACTGGTGCAAGCAGCCATGTCTTTTTTGACTCCACGATATACATCGCACACGGCAAAAGCCCCAGCACAAGAACCTCCCCCACTGATCCCCTTTTGAACATATCAAACAGCAGATAGGGCATCAACAGATATGACAACGCGCCTGTTATGCTCGCAATTCCTGAAAATGAACGGCGTAGCCACAAAAACATTCCTATCACCCCGATTGCCACTGATCCGACAAGGATTACCTCTACGGATGTCTGAAACGGTACTCCGGCTGCGTGCAGGATGCTTCCGATATACATAAAACCGGGATATAAAAAGTTCGCGACAGGATACCCATAACTCTGGTTCAACCTGCCTAAAAATCTGACTGGAAACTGACCTTCACGAAAACTTTGGTAAAATGCGGACAAACGGATTACCATCCAATTCCCGTCGTCCGTCACCAGCATACCTTCACGAAAAACGGGAAATAACACGACAAAAGCTGCAACGAGCAAGGCACAAATACTGAGCAGCACATATATTTTTTTATTCATACGAAGGAACACATTACAGCTTCTTCGGAAGCTCTATTTTGTATAAAAAAGTATATACGTTTTTGCTATTCCCTTTTTGATATTTCGAAACCAATGTCATCGGCCATCTGTACGCATTTGCATCCTGTTTTTGATACACAACATAATAGGTATCTTTTTCTTCGGCGGATCGCAGAATCTCGGATGGTATTATTTCCGGAGGCGGCCATATACCGTGTATTTCAATATTGGCATTCTTCCAAAGGTATATTTCGAGTGCAAACGGATATAAACCGAATGTTCCCTCCGTATACACCGCTATGGGTTTTCTTTGTGCCTGCGTTTCCAGTATGGCCACAATTTCGTTGGTTCCCCATCCCGACGGCCAGTCATCAATGTATTGACCGATGTCGGATTTGGGAATCGGGGCGTGTTGAATATCCGTCACAATCTGTACGGACAATTTGATTGCGGAAAAACATACAAGTCCGACCAGTACCATACTCAATAATTTCGGACGGATCTTCTGCAACAGAACATCAAACGTGTACGCGGCAAGGACAAGCAGCGGCATGGACATAAACAGCACATACCGCGGATACAGGACTTTCCCGAACAGGGCAAGAGCAAAAAACGGGGCAAACCACCATCCTACCAGCACCAGTTTTTCCATGGGTTTTTTCCAGAACACCACCAGTGATGCAAGCGCCGCAATAAAAACGGGCGGAGTCAGATATCTAATCATCCAGTCAAATTCCCCATGCAGATTTCCTCTCCAGAACCGGAACGGGTGTGTCATCCATTCGCTGAAAGTATAGATAAATGTCGTATCTTTCTGCGCAATAATGTAAAAATACGGAGACAACCGCAAAATGCTGTAGATTGCCTGAGACAACACGACGACAATGAGTGCCAGCCCTCCCCATGTAGCCAATCTTTTCATGACACGCTTCTCTTTATAGTTAAAAAGGAGCAGTGACAGAGGCAACAGATAGAGACTGAAGTTCGCCGATGTCTTATTGAGCATACCGACACCGATCGACAACCCTAAAATAAGTGCGACATCAAGCCGCAATCGGCGGGCAAGTAATACACTAATATAGGAGTTCCAGATAAAAAACGCTGCAACCCACGCGTCATACAGTGCCATACGGTCATACATAACGGTAAACGGACAAATAAGATACAAAAAAGCCGCAATGACGCCGATACGCTTGTTTTTAAATAACTCGAAACCCAGCGCATACATACCCCACATTCCTATAAAACCCGCAACAACTGACACCATCCTCCCTGCTTGAAGCGGATCCGCAATCAGCCGCATAGCAGCCATAACAAACCATGTGAATAAAGGCTGTTTACCATCCGTCAGGGAAATAAACCTCCAAGATGCGTCATTTCCCCCTATCTGACTCCAGCGAAGATAGATCGCTTCATCTGTGAATATGGGCAATGCGGTAAGATTGGTCAGCCTCGAAATGACGTAAAGAATGGATATGCCGATCAGCCACGTTATTGGGCTTTTGAGAAGCCGTTTGAGTAATCCCATACTCTCCATTATAACGGAATAAACAGCTATCTTACAAATACCTCCCCTTGCTGCTTTTTCGCATGCATCCGCTTCTTTCTTCCTTCTCCTATGATTGCAATTAGGACACTCAACACAATCGGTACCCATGTCACCCAGAGTTTTATCAGCGGCACCGGTGCATTCCAATTGCCAAAATACAAAAACGGAGCATACTGAAGCAAAAATCCGAGAGATACACCTGCACTGACAATCAACACTGCAGTCAAATCAGGCACCAGCGCGACAAACGGAACAATCCACACCCAATACCATGATAGTGCTTCACGCTGCGTTAATACGGCCAAAAAACCGATGACCATACAACTGAGGGTTATGCGACGCTTCCAACCAGTAAAAAATGCCGGAATCAAAAAAATCGTCATCAACTTCATGGCGACGGATCCGGACAGAAGCAGCCATGACAACCATTTTCTGTTTTTCCTATAGAGAATAATGGCCCATATGGCCAGAGCCATCATAACGATATCATTGTGCGGACTCACCAGACATTCAATAATTATTAAGGGGTTAAACGCAAATACCGCAATGCCGAACACAGCTCTCTCGGCATCTTCATGCTCCAGAATTTTTCCAATTCCCATTGCCACAGCAATATACGCCAACGCTATGAGCAGTTTTAGATTCCAGATAAGTGGAAGAAAATATCCGAATCCGAAAAAAAACGGCACCAGGGTCACCATAATCCATAACGGTGTGTATGCACTTGCAAGATGTGTCCAATGCATGAAGGAAAGCCATGAATCAAATCCCGCAAACTGAAGCGGAGTCACAAGATATGGATTTTTATGATAGATAAGCACGGTTTTGGCGGTAAACAGGTAATTAAAAAAATCATACGAAAATGCGGGATACGAAAACACCGTTGCCAAAACAAGCACGGCAATAATAGTCCATACTTCTCTGCCATGCAGTTTTTGGTTTTTCACCATCTTCAATACGAAGGCATACAATACAAACAACGAAAGTATGAGTCCGACGAACATGCCTGTTGACAGTGGACGATCAAAATATCCGATATGTTGAAACCACGTCTGAATGGAACGCCATATACTGACATTCGTAAGCGTCAACGCCAGATCCACCTGTGTATATGAATACGCAAAAAGCAGTACGCCAACAAGCGCATATGCGGCAACAAAAATCCAGCCAAGGGGCGAAATGTGTTTTTTCATGAATATGTTACTGTTTCCGGTAAATGCCTTTCCATGCATTGATCCGGATATGCAGTATATCAAGAAGTCCTTCCCATGAATCCTTCAGAGGATTGACCCGCCGTGTTTCCACATAGTGCCACTCAACGGGAATTTCCCTGATTTTATATCCGAGTGTTTTTGCTAGAAACAACACTTCTATATCAAATCCGGCCGTCACCATGGCGCCCGTTACTGTTTTTTGTTTCCCGTACAAGGATAAATGACGGAAAATATCCTGTGCGACTTCACGTTTAAATGCCTTAAAACCGCACTGTGTGTCGGAAATCCCCTTCAGTCCAAGAATCACCGTCCGAAGCAGCATAAATCCGCGTGCCATTATCCGACGCAACAATGGTGCTCCCTCTCTTTTGCTTTTCCGTGATCCGATGACTACATCAAATCCTTTTTCAAACCATGGAAGCAGTTTTTCAACCTCAGGAAGCGGCGTTGCCTGATCCAAATCACTGAAAAGCACCATCTTTCCCTTTGCTGCAAAAATGCCTGTCATCACTGTTGCAGCCTTGCCTTGATGCGGATTCCGGATAATCCTGACGCGGGAATGCTTACCGATACACTCCTCCGTAAGGTTTACCGTGTTATCCGACGAACCGTCATCCACCACAATAAGTTCCCATGCGTATGTTCTTGCCTCAAGATACCGAAGCACTTTGTCAAAAGCGCCGAGGCGAATATTTGTTTCTTCGTTATATGCGGGGATGACAACCGATAAAAAAGGTATTTCCATATACTACTCTCTATAATGAACGAGTTTATATATTTTAACAACTGACACATCCCATACGCCAGCAATCTCCGCTCTCCCAAAGCCTGCGACTTCCCAAAGTGAATTCCCGAGGGGCTGACAGAAAATATCTTCGCACACAATCAAAAGCTGCTCCGTCACTGTATTCCGCTGGGGATCGTTTTCTGCATTTTCAATTACAACGGGCTTGTGATTCCATATCTCAAAAAAATACCGATATGCATGATCGGAATTGCCGGTTGTGATGAGCGCAAAATTAAATGGCTTGCCGTCTGTATGGCTGACGATTTCTTTTGCAATGTTTTCCACCTGTGACAACTGGTTATTTGGCGCAAACACAAACGGTCGCCCCTGCCAGTTGAAAGCAAGAAGTGCGGCAATACACAGGCCTCCTGCAATTTTCCCGATTCCTCGGATATGGAACACATCAACCAAAAAAAGCGCCGTCAGAAAAAACGGCAGCGGATACATGATGCCGAAGTAATAATCATATATGTTTTTCTTATATACCCCAAAGAAAAATAGCGGAACGATAAGCCATGCAAGCATCATGAAAAATGTATGCATATCTTTTTCGCTCTTGTTTTTTCTCGATCTGATATAGTGAGTCAGAAGCGCACATAACCCGCCGAGTGCAAGCAACACTTCTCCTAAAATCCACATGTTTTTCATGGGTTGTTTAATTCCTCCCAATGTTCCCGCTTCAGGAATGCGGAGAAGAAATCTCCCAAACAGACGCAAGAACACATCCTGCATGTTTCCCATAAAATGTGACAGGACAAACCCCGTGTCCTTACCGGCGAAAATAAACTCAAGAATGGCGCGCGTGTTTAAAAATCCGTGACGTACCTCAAACGCCAAAAAAGGCGAAAATCCGACGACGACACCGAGCATGCCCAAAAGAATATCGCGAATCTTCACACGTTGTATGGAAAAAAGAACAATAACCACCTCGGCAACGATAAGAAACAGATACGTGTAATGCAGCTGTATCCCGATGCCTGCACACAGACCGACCCAAAACAGCAATGAGAAGTTTCGCTTCTCCCGTGCTAACCAGAGAAGATACAAAGAAAGCAAGGCAAAAAACGGTACGATGTTCGGATTCCACGAGGATCTAGAAAAGGAAATGACAATAGGCGACACTGCATACAGCGCGGCAGCTAGAAGTCCAACAGGTTTGGAAAACCATTTGGTTCCAACAAGATATGTCAAACAGACTGTCGCAATCCCAAACAAGGCAACCATGACTGCAGGACCCACGGGATTTAGTTTCCATGCCCACAGAAACGGTGCCATGAAATAATAATACACAGGTCCCATAAAAAATCCGCCGACAGATGCGGTCGGACCAAGCAGGGTAAATTTTCCGTCAACGATCATCCGTTTGACCACCAGTACGTCACGACCTTCATCGCCGAGAAACGTCATGTATTCATTGATTTTATACAGCCGAAGATACGCAGCTACAGCAAGAATAACAAGAAGCGGAATCCACTGAATAGCACGCCTGACAACATGTTTCATAAATAATTACGTCCGTTTTTTCCAGATAACGCGGGAATACATACCGTAATTCCACAGCATCAATAGCGATGTACCGATTAAAAAGTATAGGAAATATAATGATTCTCCGAACAGACGTGTTCCCAATTCTATTGTTCCCGTCTGAATGAAAATTACCCCGAACAGTGATGTTCCGTAAAACTGCACCAACTTCAACACATACGATTGAACCGATGTGATTTTCTGTTCCTTGAACGTCCACACGTTGTTAAGGTTAAAATTAGAAAATATTGCGGCCGCCGCGCCAATAAGGTTGGCAATTGATGCTGTCAGTCCGACCCATTCACGAAATATGACAAGAAGAACGGCATTCAGAATAAATCCGATGCCTCCGACAACCAGAAATTTTCCAAATGCTCCGTATCGGATGTCATGAACAAGTGACGATGCCACATACAATAATACGTTTTTTATATATTCCCCCGGTGCAATTTTGGAATGTCCGTATTTCCTGTCTGTAAAATGAATCGGCACTTCTACAATCTTGGCGCCGTGGGCAATTGCCTTATGCAAAAATGCTATCTGGAATACATACCCGCTGTATGCTTTCATTTCACCGGCAAATTGCTCATAATATTTTTTCCTGTATGCACGAAATCCGCCTGTCCAATCGTGTGTTTTGGGAAACCGTAACCCGAATCTGACAATCGCATTGCCGACAATGCTGAAAATTTTCCGGTGCAGTCCCCAGTTTTCCGGTATTGATCCGTTTTTGATATACCGGCTTCCCACAACAAAATCCGCCCCGTCATCGATGGCCTGCATAAACAAGGGGATTCGCGTAGGATCATGGGATAAATCACAATCCATTTGTATAATAATCTCTGCCTGCAGATGCTCCACTGCATACGCCATTCCGCGAAGTAGTGCCCTTCCTAATCCTTCCTTTTTTCCTGTGATGATATGCGTATCTTTATGTGTTTTCATGTACGCATGCACAACGTCTCCGGTACCATCAGGAGACAAGTCGTCCACGACCAGAAACGCCATCACATGATTCTTTATCCTGCCGGCCTGCTCATGAAGTGCGTCAAGCAGCGTGATAATATTTTCACGTTCATTGTACGTTGGGAGGATAATGACCGTCTTCATACAGTTTTCCGGTCCGTTTGACAGGTTAGACCCGTTCTCGCCAATAGTTGAGAAGGTCTTCCATTGTTTTTTCAAATGGGATTTCCGGCTTCCATCCTGTTTTTGCCACAAATTTACTATTGTCGCCAATAAGAACCGGAACTTCAGACGGACGCATACGTGCTGGATCCTGTCTGATCTCCACTTTCACTTTACTCATGCCGATAAGCATATTGAGCATGTCTTTGATCACGACTGCGTTCCCTGTACAGATATTATATACGTCTCCCGCATCGCATTTTTCAACTGCAAGCAGGTATCCTCGCACCATATCACGGACATCCGTCCAGTCCCGTTGCGCTTCAAGATTACCGACATGGATCACCGGTTCCAGTTTGCCTTTTTCTATCATCGCAATCTGTTTTGCAAAATTGGATGTTACAAATGTCTCACCGCGTCTCGGACCGGTGTGATTGAATCCTCTTGTTCGGATAATGTTCATGCCATAGGAGCAAAAATATTGATATCCGAGATAGTCCATGGCAACTTTTGAAACGCCGTATGGGCTCTGTGGCCGAAGCGGATTTGTCTCCTTAATCGGCACTTCATCCGGATGAACCAACCCATATTCTTCACTTGAACATGCAATCTGGATGGCAGGATTGATTTTCGCCTGACGAACCGCTTCAAAAAGGTTTGCTGATCCGATAATGTTGACTTCCAGTGTTACAGACGGTGATACCCATGATGTTGGAACGAAGGACTGGGCTGCAAGATGAAAAATATAATCAGGACGAATCCTTGAAATGGTTCCGTATAAACTATGGGAATCTAAAATATCAGCATCTTCCAAATGGAGTTGTGGTTTAATGCCTTCAATAAGATCCATGCGGGATCGAGGCCTGCTTAATCCATAGACTTCAAAACCTTTGGAAAGCAAAAGTTCCGCCATGTGGCTTCCTACGAAACCACCGATTCCTGTTATAAGTGCTTTTTTAGCTGCCATACAGATGTTCCTCCTTACCTTTCTAGAATGTAGGTATATTATACCGTAAACTTTTATAAAACGATATTACATTCTGCCAACGCCGAAATATCTATACCCCAGATCTTTCATTGTCTGCGGATCATACATGTTTCTTCCGTCAAACAACACTCTGTCTTTTAAACCTTTTGCAAGTCGAACCATATCAAGCTGTTTAAATTCATTCCATTCAGTTACGACAACAACTGCATCAGCACCATTTGCCGCTTCATATGCCGACGTTGCGTACGTTACACCATCAGGCAACACCTTCTTTGCATTCTCCATAGCAACTGGATCATAGGCTTTGACTATGGCACCGTCTTTTATAAGCGCTGAAATAATAGTAATGGATGGAGCAAACCGCATATCATCCGTATCCGGTTTGAACGATAGCCCCAACACACCAATTGTTTTTCCTTTCACATGGTCATTAAAGTGCTTCTTGATCTTGTCAATAAAATGCACCCGAGCTTCATCATTAATCTCATCTGTTGCCTTCAGCAATGTAAAGTCGTACTCATAGTTTCTTGCAATGGCTATGAGTGCTTTGACATCTTTTGGAAAACAGCTCCCCCCGTAACCAACACCGGGATATAAAAAGTTTCGTCCGATTCGGCTGTCAAGTCCAACGCCTTCGAGCACCTTTTCAACATCCGCCCCGACTTTTTCCGATAAAAATGCCATTGCGTTTGCAAATGAAATTTTCACAGATAACATGGAGTTGGCTGCATATTTGATAAGCTCTGCTGTTTCCACATTACATAACACAAGTTTGGTATCAATGGGTTTGTGGAGATCAATCATCATTTTCTGCGCTCTGTCGGATGTTGTTCCAATAACTACCCGTTGCGGATGTTGGGTATCACCAACCGCCTGTCCTTGACGCAAAAATTCCGGACAGGAGCAAATGGCAAAGGAAGAACCTGCGGGTTTGACCTCGTCAAGTATCTCGCCAACCTTTTTGTTTGTTCCAGGCGGCACCGTGCTCTTCACAGACACAACCTTATATCCTGTCAGGTTCTTACCAATTTCCCGAGCCGCATTAAATACTTCAGTAAGATCGGCATCTCCTGTTGGTTTTGGCGGTGTACCAACTGCTATGAAAATAATTTCTGACGGCACAACAGCTTCTTTATATTCAAGGGTAAAAATAAGCCGTCCCGCATTAACGTTTCTCTTTACAATCTCTGAAAGTCCCGGTTCATAGAATGTTGCTATACCCTGTTTCAGTTTTTCAATTTTTTCCTTATTCCGTCCGACAACCCATACTGTATTACCGAGATCGGCAAATATTGCCGCCGTCACCAACCCGACATATCCGTGACCGATAAACGCAACTGTCATAATACATTCCTCCTAAAAAATTTATACTGCTTCCTGCTTTTTTACTTCCTCAAGTCCCTCTTGTACCGTATGAAGATGTACGCCTAATGCGTCAATCCTGTCATGCCGGAGCGCCGCTTTTTTCGGAATTGCCGCCCTTCCTTTAAAAAACTCCGCATATGTCGTTTTTCCGACCAGCTGCACATCAAGACCGAACGTACGTGCGATAAGCACCATCATGTCATAAGGAGCAATCGGCTGTTCACTCGGTACATGAAAAATACCGCTCCCATTCTCTCGGACAATTGCGTCGACTGCAACTGCCAAATCGTCGATAAATGTGCATGTGAAAATCTGATCGGTCGGAGCGGCGACAGAAAGATTATCAGCCAGCCTGTTTCTTATCCGATGGACAAAATCCAACTTTGTTTTTTCGTTCATCCCTTTCGGATAGGCACGATACGGATTTCCGATGCGGACGATCACACCCATCGCGCCCAGCTCCTTTACAGCCTCTTCTCCGTGAAATTTTGTCTCCGTATAAAAACTTAAAGGATTCGGTGTATCGTTTTCATTATATGCATCCTTCGTTCCGTCAAACACATAATCGGTTGATATATACAGCAGATGTTTTCCGAATTTCCTACACAGCGAAACGATTGATTTTGTTGCATCAACATTCACTTTCCATGCAACACTGTGTTCCCGCAAGTCTTTTTCTTTTTCAGCACCCTGTACATCTGTATATGCTGCAAAATGAAATACCCATGGCGCATCAGATGCTGCAAACCGTTTCTCAAGTGCCGCGGCGTCCGTAATGTCAATGCCTGTCTCAAGACTCAAATTCTCAAAAGCATATGCCGACGATAAAAGATCGACAACTCTTGATCCGACCATGCCGGTCAGTCCGGTTCCTAGAATATTCATTGCCGCTGCTCCCCATATTGTTTCTCATAATATGACTGGTATGCACCGGTTTTTATATTTTTCCACCATTCTGTATGTTCCTGATACCAGACGACGGTTTTTTCCAGCCATGCATCAAATCCGTATTGCGGTTTCCATCCCAGTTCTTTGTTTATTTTTGTCCAGTCAATCGCATATCGTCTGTCGTGTCCGAGTCTGTCTTTGACAAACTCAATCAGCGATTCGTCGCGACCCATAATTTTCAATATCTTTTTTACTACATCAAGATTAGAAATATCTTCCGTCACGCCGCCGACACAATACGTTTCTCCGATCTTCCCACGGTTCAATACCGCATCAATTGCCCGACAGTGATCCTCAACATACAGCCAGTCCCTGACGTTTAATCCGTCACCGTACACAGGAATAGTTTTTCCTTCCAGAATATTGGTAATTGTCAGTGGAATGAATTTCTCAGGAAATTGCAGCGGTCCATAGTTATTGGAACAATTGGTGATCGTGACGGGCAATCCGTATGTGTCATGATATGCCCGAACAATATGGTCGGAACCTGCTTTGCTTGCCGAGTAGGGGCTATGCGGATCGTATTTCGTCAATTCATCAAATTTATTGGAACTACCCAAATCCAACGATCCGAAGACCTCATCCGTTGAGACATGATGAAAACGTTTCACAGACAACTGTACCGCTGCTTCCAACAACACCTGTGTTCCCAGCACGTTTGTTTTCACAAAAGGGGATGCATCAAGAATGGAGCGATCCACATGACTTTCCGCAGCAAAATGCACCACTGTATCACATCCTGTCATCGCAGCTGTTACTTCAGGAGCAATACAGATGTCGCCTTTGATAAACTGATACCGGTTGCTTTGTTCTATGCTTTTCAGGTTTTCCAGATTCCCCGCATAGGTGAGTGCATCAAAATTCACCACTGTATCATCAGGATGCTCGCGCAACCAATAAAGGATGAAGTTTGATCCAATAAATCCTGCACCGCCTGTAACAAATAGCTTCATATGTTTTATGTTATTTTTGTATTGGTGATCGGTTTTCCCTGCACCCAATCATACCCAATCGTCTTGTCGTCATATTGAATCCGTCCTTCTTCTTTCGGATCGTATGTTTTACTTGTGGCATAAACAAAATCACATGGACCTTCAAGAACCTTCATGCCGTGCGCGACACCTGCAGGAATTTTCAACACAATATTATCCGGTTCTTCCCCCAGTATATATTCCATTGTTTCCCCTTTTGTCAAAGACCCCTCGCGGGTATCATAGAGTGCTGCTTTGATCTTACCTTTTACACAAAACCACCAGTCAATCTGTGTGGTGTGGACGTGCCACGCCTTGACCACGCCTTCCACCATAAATGAATGGGAAAGTTGTCCGAATCCTTCGGAAAAAAATTCATCCGTATTTCTGATAATTTCTTCAAAATATCCCCGTTCGTCAGGATGTCGTACCAATTTCTTAATCATCACACCGTCAATCATATGGTTCCTTTCTTCATTTTTTCCGCTACCTGATTGTTTGCGCGCAAAAGCTCATCATACGACGTTCCCGCATCCACCCACCAGTCAATGATCTCACAAGTCAATTTTCCGTCACGAAGATACATGTTATTCAGATCCGTCACTTCCAGTTCACCCCGTGCAGAAGGCGATAGCTGCTTGATGTAGTCAAACACTTTATTGTCGTACATGTAAATACCGGTTTGCGCAATATCGGATTTCGGCGCAGACGGTTTTTCTTCTATGGACAACACGTTTCCTTTATCATCCACTTCAATAACACCATATTGTTTTGCATCCATGTGCATATGGATACCAAACACTTTTGCGCCTGTTTTTTGCTTTTCAAACGCCTCGACCGCCGGACGGAGATTATAGTCAAATATGTTATCGCCGAGAATAACCATAAGCGGCTCATCATGGGTAAACTCTTCAGCAAGCGCAATCGCGTCGGCGATTCCCCCTTTAGGGTTATTCTGCACGCCGTAATACAGACGCATGCCGAATTCTTCACCGGATGTCAGGAGATTGGCAAACTGTGCGATCGATTCCCCGCCTGTAGTAAGCAGTACTTCTTTCACACCTGCCCGTTGCATGGCTTCTATCGGATAGTAAATCATCGGTTTGTTATATACCGGCAACAAATGCTTGTTTGTCACAAGCGTCAACGGACGAAGTCGGGTTGCCAAACCTCCAGCTAATATTAATCCCTGCATATGTACCGCTCCTTTCCCTCTAATGAAATACTGTTGTTTGTATTACGTCCACAATATTGTCAGTAGCAATACCACTGCGATTGCACCGACAAGACAATATTCTATCACAACTTTCGGATGGAGATCTTCTTCGAGACTATGATAGATAATTCCCCAAATGACGTATGAGACTGCCGTAGCGACACCGATATACATCTGCATCACCTTATCGTTTGCGGCTCCCCAAAACGTCCACACGCCTGTTATCAGAATAATCAAAAGCACTATGTAATTGACATGCGTTAATTTCATAACAATACTCCGCGTCTTACAATGGTAAGCGCGATAAAAAAGGCCGTGAAAAACAGGATGTGCGCCATATTGTGTCCTGCAACACGGGCAATTCTTTTTTTGGAAACAATGATGCCATCGATGACGAGAATTCCAATCAAGAGACCCATAAATAAAAATGCCACGTCGCGGGTCAGTGTGGGAATGTTGATCATCGGCTTTTCCGACACGCTGGAAAACATGGTGGACAACACATCAAGAACCGGTGTCGGCTTCGCGGCGGATACAGGAACAATACTTACAGGTGGAACAACCTGCTCTTCAATCTCTCTTTTGGTCTGTTCTCCAAGCTGTGTGGATTCCGGAGCAACTTCCACAACTGCGGCCTGTTCTGGTACCACCGTTTTCGCAGGCTCACGGAGCGCCAGAGCTTCGCTCGCCCCGAACATCTGCACAACTAGCGTCGTTTCTTCCCCGTTTAAGACACCATTCACGATGGCAAATCCTATATCCTGATATGCGGGTTTTATAATATTGTCCCGATGCGTCGGTGAAGCCATCCATGCATCAATAACTCCCTGACTTGTGGAAAAATTTTTCGCCAGATTTTCTCCTGCTACCGTGTAGGTATATCCCGCCTGCTGGATAAACGTCCATGGCGTTTTCCCTTCAGGACTGTTATGAGCCCAATAGTCGTTGGCGAACATATCCTGTGCTTTCAGCGCCGCTGCTTGAGACAGCGTTACATTATACGTCAAGGGAGATAATCCCAACTCTTGCCTTTTGGCATTTGTTCCGCCGAGCAGCTGGTCAACCCGAATGTCTGTCGCATAACCAAGCACGTTTGGAAATTCCCGATGCATAATACGGACGCCAAAATTGAAAATTGCAAAAATAAGGACATAACAGAGCATGGAATCAAGGTGTAATGCTTTTGCCCTGTGATTATTGGAAAGATACGGAACAAAAAAATGACGCAGGAAACGCTCCATATAAATATCATACCTATTTACCCATAAAAATACCAGACATGAAGGCTGTCATCTACTTCCATTTGTCTTCTTCGTAGGGGATTTCAAGAGATTCGTCTGCAAAAGTGCCGTTCACCGGAATATTAAGCAGATACCCGAGTGTTTTTGCTATTGCAACACCGACACGCCGGCCGGTAAATGAGCCATGATCCACGAGCACGGTAATATCCTGTATGTCCGAAAGTGTAACGTCATGCTTTTTGAGCGCTTCCGCTATATATGGAAGGATTACCTGAGAATGGGAAGTCTTTTCTTCATTTGCAAGCGTTTCCGTGAATCCGTTTCCCGCAATTGTCACCGTAGTTTTTTTTGTTTCCCGCGGATCAATCGTCAGATGTACTGTTTTCATAGCAAAACCGCTCCTTGACGGATAATACGATAGGGCGACACAGTACAATCCACAACTGTTGAAACCTTGCCGACAGGACACACCCCCGGCACAACAAAATCAACCTTGCTTGTCAATTCTGGATTCAAATCCTCCAAACGATATGGGGTAGCCTCCCCATGCATATTCGCGGATGGTCCGACTATGGGCACTTCCACACCGAAAAGAATCTGTTGCAGCACCTCATGCTTTGGGTGGCGTAAGCCGACAGTTTTACCGCCGCCGCGGATGGGGGAGTAGATTAATTCTGTTCGGCATGCATCCACAATCGTTAACGCTCCCGGCCAATATGTTTTCATAAGACGTCGTACAATATCTGATGGTTGCAGATACAAGGGGAGTGCTCTATCCATACCGCCGACCAATACAGGTAGTGCCTGTGTCACGGGTCGTTTCCGAACAGCAAACACCCGATCTACCGCGTCGGGTTTATCAATACGACAACCAATTCCGAATGCCGTATCCGTCGGAAAAATTATTATTCCGCCGGAATTCAACACGGAAATTGCTCTCTGAATGTATTCTGTCTTGTTTTCAGACATATGTTATTTCTATCCTCCGTTCCTGATCAGCCTTTCCACAGGAAAACCGTATATCCACCCGTTTCTTTGGCAGTAAACTCCCCAGACGCTCAGCCCATTCGATAAGGACAATATTGCGGCTGTCATCAAAAATTTCCTGCACACCCACATCCTCAATACTTTGCTGCGTATTTATCCGGTACAGATCAAGATGGTACAAAAACCGGTCGACAGCTTTCAGCCGATGACGTCGTACAATAATAAAAGTGGGAGAGAGCAGGCGAGAGGTAATACCTAATCCTCTGGCAAACCCTTGAACAAATGTGGTCTTCCCCATCCCCAAATTTCCGTACAAACAGACGATATGCGGCAACGCGGAAACGCTTCCCTTTTCCATCAGACAAGCTGCCACAGTTTCGCCAAGTTTTTGAGTTTCTTCGGCATTTTTGGTAATGTGTATTTCAGAATTATCCATGCGATACCTGCTCCGAATATGTCAATTATAGCATCACGTGGTCTTCCTTCACGCGTCGGAATGAATGTCTGATGCAATTCATCGCTTGCTGCAAAAACAGCTACCACGACAAACGGGATCAACCATCTCCATTGTTCATTGACACGCAGCGTGTTCTTCACTGCCCGATACGTTACAACATACAACCATGCATATTCAATCAAATGCAGTGTTTTAAAGAAGAAAAAACTCAATATATACGAATCCGTAACGGCGATTTTCTGCCGTGAGGAAAAGGAAAAAATCACCCCCATCCAAATAACCACTGGCAACCAGAAGCGTACCTGTTTCATATGTCTTTAGTATACCGAATTTTCATCACCGAAACAGCCGCAAGAAGGGCAAGTCCGATTCCGACGAATAATAAAGCAGCAATGTACGGCCGTTTCTGAGACAGCATATCGGGAGGAGTCACGGTTGGCTCCGGCATTTCATCCGTTAAACCAAGTACCGCCTCTCCAGACGCCATTTCATCTTCTATTTCCACAGTCGAAATGATTGTCACAAATGACGTTGGTCTTTCCTGAATAGATGGCACACCTATTTTCGTAGGGGAAGAGATGTTTGTGGCGGCAGGAGTCGGAGGGTTCGTCACAGTTAACACAGGGGTGTTTGTGACCGTCGGTGTCGGACATACGAAACTGATCACGTCTCCGGACGGAGATGGGTTATCTGAAATTGCCCAGACTCCTTCACTGTTTCTTGCTGCAGATTGAGTTCCGACAGGCGCTTTGAGCAATTGATTTCCAAATGTAACACTGTCGATAACATCATCTTCCCGCTTCAACAGGAGCGTATCACCGGCATTGGAAAGCCAATAAGAACCTTCAGGCCTGACAATACGCCCATATGTTTTGCCGGACAAACTTGTTCCTGAACAAAACTGAATTTTTTGTGTGGTATCTGTCGTATCTGCAAAATACAGCGTTATTCCTGATAAGGCACATGTTTCTTCGTCGGGATTGTATAATTCCACCCATTCGGGATTCGTCTGCGGACTGAGCTCATTGATGCGGATATCGGCACGCACCGATCGGTGAAGCGAAAAAAGCAAAAAGACTACCACCCCAACAATTGTTGGAATTCGGGCAGACATAGTGTTATTTGCTATGCGTCAATTATAATTCACATGGAGATAATACGTCGTAATTCCTCCATCTTTATGTTCAAGCCGTACATATTGAAGTCTGCAGTTTCCAGAGTAAAAACCTTGGTACACTGTACCGTCCTGAACTGCTTTCACATCCAGTGAGGATCCGTCTATATCTATGCCGTTATGCGTCGGATACGGCCGGTACATTCTGACGTACCACGTGTTCCCATACCCCTGATTCAATTGTATTGGTGGTGCGATCGGCCAATCCCAACTACCGGAAGGATTGAATGCATCACCCCCCGAGTCATTTACATGATCAACAGGCTTCAAATAATAAAATGGGTTTTCCGTTACACCATTTTTACTAACCGTAAAATGCAGATGTGTACCGGTGGAGTTGCATGACGAACCAGAAATAACTGAAGCAATTTTATCTCCTTTTTTTACATCCCCTACTTTCACCTCAGAACCACCTCCTGCGATAATTCCTTGTATTTGTTGATATTCTGCTCTGGCTTGAGCAAGTAAATTCTGATATATAGACTCCTGCCCTTTTGTCTGAACAAGCAGCATGTCTTTATCCTGCTTTTGCTGCGCCAATTGTTTATTTTTATACTCAAGTTCTTTTTCCGCTTCCATTTGTTTTTGCTTTTTTTCTTCGCGCTGTGTTTTCCGTTCGGCATAATTATTCTGTGTCGCTTTATATTGCACGAACAATTTCAA
>CAZSTG010000006.1:0-412 GCA_964609895.1 uncultured Gammaproteobacteria bacterium
GCTGTTCGCCGGTTAAAAGGGTACGCGAGCTGGGTTCAGAACGTCGTGAGACAGTAGACCTTAGTGGAATAGACGCCACTATAACGAGCTGTCCATCCCTTTGACGTTTTTGAAACTGAGGAAAATAAAGGGAAGCCTCCATAAGAGGCTATAAATCTGACTAAATGCTGGAAACACTCAGTATCTCATACTACTTTTTAACAAAGTAACAATGTATGAGTGGAGTCAATCAGCAGGGAAGATCCGCCCTTTGGCGCGGAAACCCTCAGAGACTATATGTCAGACCACAGCAGCTCTCGAGCGGCTGGGAAGATATAGTCCGAACTGCATGGCGACATGCAGACCGTAGCAGAAATGTGTACGGAGTCGTTTTTCGAAACGATGTTAACATAATTGTCGGTCTCTATCCTGT
>CAZSTG010000006.1:422-62813 GCA_964609895.1 uncultured Gammaproteobacteria bacterium
CAAGGAATAATACGTCGACCCCTGTTGTAAAGCAGGGTGAAGATATAGTCCATACACCTAGTAATAGGTGATACTGTATGCGTGAGACAGTTCGGTCTCTATCCTGTGTGAGCGTTCGATTCTTGAGGGGAGTTCTCTCTAGTACGAGAGGACCGAGAGGAACAGATCCCTGGTTTGCCTGTTGTCACCCTGAGAGGTGGCACCGCAGGGTAGCTAGATCTGGAAGGGATAAGTGCTGAAAGCATCTCAAGCACCAAGCCCACCCCAAGATGAAGAATCGTTGAAGATCCGTTGTAGATGACAACGTTGATAGGCGAGAAGTGTACGCACCGTGAGGTGTTCTAGCTTACTCGTACTAATTGATCGAATGTTGTGGAGAACAAAGGAAGATTTGTTCTATTTCCCATACGAATATGACAATCGTTTCTGGGATTAGCAGCAAAGATTATCCCTTATGTGTAATTACTCAAGGAAAGTTTGAAATTAACAATTCAATATTGGTAGAATAACGAGAACCGCTCTAGAGTTCTCCAGTTTTTTGAGCGACGTGGCACCACCCGATCCCATCCCGAACTCGGAAGTGAAACGCGTCAGCGCTGACAATACTTGGTTCGCGAGATCCTGGGAAGATAAGTCAAAGCTGGGGAACTGTGGAGCGGTTTTTTTTGATGGCAATTTAGCGAACAAATTCATATTTGTGAGTTTAATTGCCGATCAATCCCGTGCAAACGCTCTTCGAGCCGTCTACGAATAGACGGCGAAAAGGCGAGAAGGAAATTGTTGTGGGATTATTGTGGATTTTGATGGTCTGTAATGTCAATCTTTGTGTTTCCTCGGTTGACCAGTTCTTCTAAGAATTGATTCATAAAATTAAAATTTGGCGATTGATTCTCTTGAGGTTTTTTGAATTCCCAAGTGCCATCTTCATGTTGAATGGAGCAAGCCCCCTTTACAACGCTATAGTTCGGAATTGGGCGACCATTGCTATCCTTTTCGACACTGGCCGCGATTGCGGCTTCAAAGTCTTCTACACCCATAAATGAAGAAATAATTCTTGGTTCTTTTTCCATATGGGTATATAGTAACAAATGGTTTGTACTCTTAACATTTGAGTGTTAAAATAGAGGTAATGAAACAGCAATCGGAAGCTAATATATCGATGCAATCAGTTGAAACGCTTGTTACACTTGGGCTTACCAAAGATGAAGCGCGTTCGTACGTACTGCTTGTTTCGGAAGGGTCGCTGGCAGCTGGGGATGTCGCATTGCACCTCAATATTTTGCCGAACGCCGTTTACCGTGTGATGGGACGACTACAAACAAAAGGGTTTATTGTCATATTAGATACACACCCCGCGACATTTCAGGCAATCCCGACAGATATCGCGATTTCTTCGTATATCAACCGCAGACAACAACAATTGGAGGAAATGAAGACTCGTTCGTTGCACCAATTTTCCCGTCAGGATCATCCGACACAGACAAATGTCGATATCCAAACGGGGAAGCACCAGATGTTTGAAACGTATATAAAACTTGCAAAGCAAGCAAAACAGGAAATTTGTATTATCTCATTGGGCGAGCCAGTATCTGACGAGATAAAACTGACGAATCGTGACGCGCTTGAACGGGGAGTGCGGATGTTGTTTATCGCGCATCAGTATACGAAAGAAAATCAACAACTGCTCCAAAGCTGGATACGGATGGGGATGGAAGTGCGGCATGTGCAGGGGGGAGGATTTCACCTGCAGATTTTTGACAGAAAAATCGGTGTGCTCACGGCAAATAATCCCAAAAATACCGCAGAACGAACGAGTATGGTGATTTACAATGAAGGAATTGCTTCAGTCCTTCGGGATTACTTTGCTTCGGTCTGGGAGAAAGCTGCACATATTGGAGAATAATGCATTGCTGAGCGGTTTTTTCGTGGAATTGGCAAGTAAAAACTTGTAAACTTCTAAATAAAGGTGTATGTTCCAATTATTCTTATGGCTCGATTAATTGGTGGGAAACATATTGACGATAGTGATCATAATGTTAGCGAAGATGTGGATATTATTCCCGATGAATGTCCCAAATGTGGTCACAAAATAACTCCTGATTTGATGTGTGCATATAAATACACACAAAATCATGGATCACGAGAAATACTGCAAGTAATTTTTAAATGTACAAATTCAGATTGCCAACGTTTATTTAATACCTTTTATGAACGCAATATAACGCGTTATTATGACCATGAAATACCTATGAATTTTCGGGACGCCTTCTTACTTACTTATTATAGAAATCCTGCTTTTCCTGAAATTTTAGATAAGATTTCAGGAAAATTTCGAGAAATTTATAATCAAGCCTACATAGCAGAAAATAATGGTCTTAATGAAATAAGTGGTCCGGGTTATCGAAGAGCTCTAGAATTTCTAATCAAAGATTATTTAATTCGATCCGATAGGGAACACGCTAAAGAAATAAAGAGAGAATTATTGGGTCAAGCTATAAAAAGAATTTCTGACGCAAGAATCCAAGCTTTAGCTGAACGTGCTGCGTGGTTAGGAAATGATGAAACACACTACGTTAAAAAATTTAAAGATAAAGATATAACAGATCTTAAAAAATTAATTCAATTAGTTGCTGACCATATTGAAATGGAAGAAGAATCAAAGCCTTATTTAGCTTTAAAAGCTAAAAAATAGCGAAATCGTCGGTTATCTATTTGGCAAATAGCCTCGTTTCCTGTATAATACCCTTATTCCAAAGAAAGGCGGATATAATTATTAATGGCACCAAAGAAAAAGTTAGATAAACAAACTCCAAAAGTCGCGGAGGAGATTGCGACAGCAAAACAAGAGGAAGTAAAACCTCAACCCCCGAAGAAGATCACAGCAACCACGATGGAAGAGCTCTTGTCACAGACAGGCTATTCCTTGAAAGGCCTTAAAAAAGGCGATGTCGTGGAAGGAACTGTGACACGGGTCACCCCAAAAGAAGTGACGATTGAAATCGGTGGCAAAACCGAAGGCGTGGTCATCGACCGCGAACTTGAATCTTACCGCGATACGATTTTGGCTCTCAAAATCGGCGACCGCGTGACCGCACAGGTCATCGTTGCAGAAAACGATCGTGGTCAGTCTGTACTTTCCCTTCGGAAAAGCATTTTCGAAAAACAATGGACAGGGCTCACGGACAAGCAAAAGAGTGGGGAAGCCATTGACGTCTTGCTCAAAGAGCTTGTGCGTGGCGGAATGCTCGTTGATTGTGGCGGACTTCGTGGGTACATCCCACAGTCTCAGTTTGACAGTGCGACTTCCAAACAGCTCGATAAAATGGTAGGTAGGCGTATTGCCGTCAAAGTGATGGAAGTGGATCAGGCATCAAATCGCCTTATCTTCTCTCAGCGCGCGATGACGGAAGAGGCAAATCTTTCCAAGCAAAAAGAACTCTTGGAACTCATCAAGGTCGGCGACACCGTGGAAGCAAAAGTGACAGGTGTTGTGCCATTTGGTGCATTTGCCAAATTCTCCGTGGAAAAAGATGGAGAAAAGCATGATATTGAAGGTCTCATTCACATCTCTGAAATTGCATGGGAAAAAGTGGAAGATCCAGGCCAGTACATCAAAGCCAATGACACCGTGAAGGTAAAAATCATCGGCATTGACGAAAAAACAGGGAAAATGACACTGTCACTCAAACAACTGTTACCGGATCCATGGGAACACGTACTCGACATGTTCGAGAAAGACACCCAGATCAAAGGAACTGTTTCCCGTGTGTCTCCATACGGTGTGTTTGTGAACTTGTCACCTGGAATTGACGGACTCATCCACATTTCCAAGATTTCCCCTGGGGAAGAACCGAAAGTGGGCGATGAAATCACCGTCAACATCGAAGACATTCAGCCGGACAAACGAAAAATCAGTCTTTCGATGACACTGACCGAAAAACCAATCGGGTACCGGTAATACATATTTGTTATTATTGATATATGTGCGAAACACCAGTTGGTGTTGTGTTGTCTGAACTTTCTTTACGGAAGAACTATCCATTGGAAGTAAAACACCTTCCTAGCGCACTTGTTGGCATTCGTCCACTGCAACCTGACAGCCAATTTGACAGAATTGGCTTTAATCAACTGGAAACACCATTTGTGGCAAAGGGAATTGAAAATATCACTCCTGAGAAACCGGATACATATGAAGAATTGAAGAAGTATGCCTCTGGAATGCGTCTGGATTCTGCAAGTGATAGCATGCGTTACACTGTTGTTGATATTACAGGGCAACCGATGTATCCAACTGAGGAATATAAACGTCGATCAACTATGGTGGACACGAAGGGGAATGTACGACAGGCAATAGTCACTCCTGAAAGTCATAAACCGTGGGAAGGTGTGCCTGTTGGAAATGTTATTGTGTTCCGAGATGAATCAGACAGAGTACGACAACTTGGATTTGATCCTGATGCACTTCGTGATCCAACACGCCCAGCGGGTCCTGATAATCCGCCGAAGAAGTTGTTTCTTGAACTGAGTTATTATCATATCGATAAACTGTATCAGCAATTTCCTCACTTACAAAAATTAACGAGCGCCGACGGGAAACAGGCGCTTACTGCATTTGAAAGTGGCATTTATACTGCAATTGTTGACGTTGTTGAGAAAGCAAAGGCTGTCGGATATGATCCAAAAGATATTGTGCTGACCGGATATACCAATACAGATAATGAACGGTCAAAACAAGTATTGAAAACGTTCGGTTTTAAAGATTACGGTCTCGTTCAAAAATATTCAGAAGATTACCCCTTTCCACGCGATAGTTTTGTCATGACAGGAGACAGTTGGCATGATTTTCAGCACGTATATGAATCTATTCTTGTACCGAATACAGAAAAAAACGCTGTGCCACCTCACCTTATGGTAAAGACGGTACATGAATCACCGCTTAGGATTCCCTTGGAGGCATTGCAACCACAGGGAATCGATAATACGCCGCCGGAGCAATATGTTTGCAAGCCATACGTTGAAACAGCAGAAACAATAAAATGGAATAAAGATCGGATTACACACGCGACGGAAGCATATACGAAATATGGTGTGTTGACAGAAGAGACGACTCAGGCAATCTATACGAATATTTTAAAAATAAAGCCTGGTGAGCGAGGGGTGATTGTTGCTGATAGCGCAACAGATCCAGCTGCCGTTGCTGTATTAATGCATGAAGCAGACGCGTTAGGAGCATCACTTGATATATTTGTACTTCGTGATAAGGCAGAAGATGATCTTGTTTCTGTTACCGCATTTTTACGGCAGTTTGAAAATGGAACAAACATTCATGTTCGACCATATGACATGCTTCAATCAAAAACATCGTATACTCGCGCATTGGATGCGTATTGGAATGGATACTATGACTATGGAATAGGATTAATGAATGCCTCCTATGATATACGGATAAAAAAGATTGCACGTATGGCATATCAACAAACACCAATGATTATGATGCCTGGAGTGACAATTGAAAGTTTGACATCGCCAATGTTTCAAACAGACAGAGAAAAAATGAATGTGCTCGGAAAACACTATCAAACACTCATGAAGGATGCTGATCATGTGACTATTCTATGTCCTGAGGATGGAACAGATTTTACGTATTACATTGACAAGAATACTCCATGGTGGATTGAATCTGAGTTGGACTTCAGCTCACGGAGAGATCCAGATCTTTCAAACCTTGGTAATCGTCAGATGCCAGTTGATAACTGGGGTGGGGAAGTGTATACCATTTGTAATTTATCTGGCGATCGTATGACCCATGGAACATGGAATGTCTATTGGCCAGATGCAGATCCGTATTTTGAGGCATATGCACGGGGAGAGATAACAAAACAAGAGTTCCAAACATTTGTTTCAGATCGTACTGATCCGATAAAATTGACATTGGATCATGGAAAAATTGTTCAAATTGATGGAGGTAAGCGAGCTGATATTTTGCGAGAGTATTTACAAAGAAAGAGCGCAGATGACTTTTTAGAAGATGCAAACTTGTATATAACTGAGCCTGGGGCAGGATTAAATTATAACGCTCGTTCTCCCGAGCAACATGGCGATGAAATCATCATGACACTTGAAGCAGAAAAAATTGGACATAAGGATCCACATACTGAAGATCCTGATGGCGGGATGATCCATTTTGGCGTGGGAGAGTCGTTTATTCATCCAAAATTTTCTTCAAATACGCATTTGGATCATATTGTCGCGGTTCCTGAAGGTGCAACATTGTATCAATGCATCATAAAAAATGATGGGTCTGCACTGCTTCTTTCAGGAATAAATGGGGTGTTTAACTATTATGCTTCTCAATTTATCCCTGCATCAGCTGTTGCATCTACGTTATCGGATTTGCGTGCAGGGAAGCTTCAATAATTGATATACTTTTGTATAAAATAGTGTAGAATGAGCTGTAATGAAGCAACGTTCCTCATTTGTGTGCCAACAGTGCAGTGCAGAGTTTCCGCAGTGGTACGGGAAATGCCCGAACTGTGATTCATGGAACTCTCTCGTTGAAACAGTGAAAGAAAGTGAAACCTCTTCCGGAGCATTCCATAAAAAAGTGATGAGTTCGGTAGCACCCCAAAAATTGTCAGCTGTAAAACACATTGAGAAAAACCGCTTAAAAAGCGGCATCCCAGAATTTGACCGCGTGATGGGTGGAGGGATTGTTCCCGGATCCGTGACGCTTCTTGCTGGAGACCCCGGGGTAGGGAAATCAACACTCCTTCTTCATGTGCTTGCTCCAATCGGTGGTTTATATGTTTCCGGTGAAGAATCAAGTGAACAGATAAAACTCAGGGCAAAACGTATGGGAATTGATGGGGAAAATATCATGGTGTTATCTGAAACGGTCTTAGAGGGCATTACAGAGGCTCTTTCAAAAAACACTTCCGTACCACTTATTATCATTGATTCCATTCAGACAATAGCTTCAAATGAGCTTGATGGTATGGCTGGATCTGTCGGACAGATCAGATATTGTGCGGAAGAACTGGTCAATTTTGCAAAATCCAAAGGCATCCCCATGCTCATCATCGGACATGTTACGAAAGAAGGGGAGATTGCAGGACCGAAAGTGTTGGAGCATATGGTGGACACTGTCCTGTACCTTGAAGGAGAACGGTATCAGGATGCAAGAATTCTGCGGACGCTCAAAAATCGGTTCGGTGCGGTCGAAGAGGTAGGAATTTTCGAAATGAAAGAAAATGGACTAAAGGAGATAGCTAATCCTTCCGAGCTATTCTTGCAAGATCGGGTAAAGAATGTACCTGGGTCTGTGGTGACCGTTATTTTGGAAGGAACACGGCCACTTCTTGTCGAAATTCAGGCGTTGGTTGTGCCAAGTCAGATCCCAATTCCACGGCGTGTCGCCAACGGGTTTGATTATAATAGACTCCAACTTCTCATTGCCATTTTACAGAAACGTTGTGGATTACCACTTGGGACATCAGACGTGTTTGTGAATGTGAGCGGGGGACTTAAAATAACGGAACGCGCGTGTGATCTGGCGGTTGCCGCCGCAATTATTAGTTCTTATAGGAATGTGCCGCTGGACGGAAAAACTGCGCTATTTGGTGAGGTAGGGCTTCTTGGGGAAGTGCGTCACGTGGGACAGGAAGAACGGCGGGAAAAAGAAGCAAAGAGGCTCGGGTTTACGACAATACTTGCGAGTAAAACAACGAAGAATCTTGGGCAACTACAGAAAATGCTGCAGTAAGAACTTCAGGGGTGCGATTCATTAAATTCTGTGAGTCGTTGTAGTGCAGATTCAGACTGGAAAAACCATACCAGAGATGGGACAAATGGATCATTCCCTTTCCCGATTTGTTGAAACAACCCAGTTGTCCAGTCATTTCGAAGAAGTTTATCAGGATATTTGGCTTTCGAGTTGTAGAATATTGGAGTGATTTTTTGTAACGCTTTGACATTTTCTTCCGGCAGATGAGGAATTTTTACATACCGAGTTACTCCAACGACACGTCCAGCAAATATATTTGGCACATATATAGCACTATGTTTTTCATAGGATCGTATTACATTCCAATTACGGTATTCAAATTGTATGGCTTCCCGCGTTGGATTTTTGCTTATTTCTGTGGAAATGTTTCTATATTGTTTGATTATCCAAGAAACAGCTTCAACATTACAAAAATCTTTCCGTTCAAGTGTATTGAGAATATTTTGTTGAAGATCAATTGGTTCATTTTGGAAATCCAGAAAAACCGAATCTGCCAGATTAGTGAGCACTGCTTGTGTTTCTTCTGGTGTTTTAACTTTTCCCAAAAGGTGGTAGAGTAAGCCGGTTTGTTCGCCGTCTTGTCTTATCATTGCGTTGAATGTGAATTCTTTTTGATACGCATCAGCTATATTAATCATTTCGGAAAACGTTTGTGGGCTTAAAAAAAATGAAGATTGTGTAAAGAGTCCTTTCGTGAATGGGGGAGAAGTCGGTTCATATCCGAGATGTTCAAGTGTGGATGCTTGATCCTGACTTTCAATTGGAGCCATGTAAAAGACGAGTATACCATGAATTTCTGCAAATGCAAGCTATGAGTAATTATTCTATACAATACTTAAATATTTGCTTTCCATGATGCGTATTTTTTCCTATTTTCAGATTCATTTCATGTTTTCTGTGGTACAATGGGATGCGATGAAAAAAGCAATTATTCCATCATCTGCAAAGAAACCGGTTGGAAAACACATGGCGCAATCGTCTGCGTTTACCAAGGAGCTTGCACAGGAGATTGTGCGAAATCTCACCGCGTTTGGCAAGCTGACTGTCCGGCCGTTTCAAAAAAAGACCGGTGTACAGATAAAAAAGAAGCCGACGGCACCGGTTTGTCAGTTTCCCGTACTTGTGGATACGAGCGTCTTTGTTGATGGCAGAATACTGCCGGTGGTCAACAGTGGATTTATGGCAGCAACCCTCATCATTCCGCAGTTTGTCCTTGCAGAACTCCAGCATATTGCGGACAGCGCAGATATAATCCGTAGGTCGAAAGGCAGGCGAGGACTTGCGGTAGTGAATGCCCTGAAAAGCCAGCGAGTGAATGCGGGAGTCACAGTAAAAATCATTGCGGATGATCCGCAAGAGGTGAAGGAAGTAGATCATAAACTCGTCTATTTGTCCAAATTGTGGAAAGCGCGGCTTTTGACAGTAGATTTTAATCTTGCGCAGATGGCCAGAGCACAGGGCGTCAAAGTGTTAAACGTGAATGATTTGGCGCAGGCACTGAAAATTGCCCTTATTTCAGGGGAAGAGCTGACAGTAAAAATAACCCACGCAGGAAAAGAACGAAGCCAAGGGGTCGGCTATTTGCCCGATGGAACTATGGTGGTGGTTGAGGACACAAAAGAACGAGTAGGGCAGGATGTAGTGGTGGTGATTACCAAAGTGCATCAGACGCCCGCAGGGCAGCTTTTCTTCGCACGGCTGAAATAAACCCCTCGAAAAACTACAATTTCTGTTCCTTTTACACAGGTATATTCCTCCCTCTATTGGAATAGAGAGGGGAGGGGGTTATCCTGAAGTTATCCACAAAAAGTTTGGAAAATGTAAATAGAGCGTAGTAGCGGTCTATTTATCGTTAAAATAACTATAAGACTATGGTTTTTGACAGCAATATTTCCTATGGGACTTGACAAGATCTGAAAAAAGGTTTTCAATGAATATATGTCAGTAAAACTACTGCTCAAGCAGATGGGTTTGGGAGTTGGGGGAGATAAAGCAAAGGCGCGTGTATCTCCTATGGTTCGTGAGCGCCAATCATTTGAATCTGAGGTGCGGCGACAATTCGTCGAACTGAAGAAAAAGGGAATCAGTATTCCCGTATTTACGTTATAACACACAAGTACTAGCAGATTTGGGGGAAAAGACCACCGGTGAGGTGGTCTTTTTGTTGCTGTGCCTCGCGTAGTTCTGAGTGTGTCGAAGGATGAAGAAGGGTTTATTCAGGAATAGTTCAGAAAAGAAGAGGAGAATAGTAGAGAAGTCATTTGAACTGCGGCTTGAAGAGCGATTGTTGGCGGACAATAAAGACTAAACTCGATGACTTGTTAAGTCTTTATTGCATTAAAAAAGCATCACTACCGCTAGCAGATTTGGGTTTGGGTCGTCTTTCGACGATTGTTGCTACGAATAGTAATGCTTTTCTTTTGGATATTGCGATGAAGCAATATCTTATACCGCAGAATAACGAAAATGGATAAATGTTGTCAAATTTTTTTTTGAAGCTAAATTATTTTACGCGGATTGTTGTGCTGCTAAAATTTCATGATGAATTTCATGTTACAAAAAAGTCGAGATACTCTGTATGGGAAATAGTTTGCCTGCCCAACAAACTATTCCCCGTACAAAACACCTCGACAAATTTTTGTAAAAAAAAGATTGTATTATAAAAATCTTATAGTTTGCCGATTGTAACGCGGCAACGGGAAGTTGTCAATCAGGAAGATGCCCTATAACGATTCCTTCTGCATAATGATCTTCGCCGCGCGTTTGCCGAATTCCACTGCATAGTTCGTTCCGCGATCCCACGGATAGACGGAATCAAGATTTGCAAGGTAGATATGTCTGTATGGAGTAATAATTTGTGGTGCACGCTTTGAGTAACCCAAGGTGTGCACAGGCTGCGCGTTTGGAACAGTGAAAAGATAAGAATTGAGAATATGGAATTTGGAATTTAGATGTGGATTGATTTTTTTGAGATAAGGGAGAAACTTTTTTAACAGCTGTTCTTTTGTCATGTTCAGATATGCGTGTCCCTCCGGAAGATAATTGCCAATGTAACACATGTGGTGCCCATCATAATGAGATGTATCAATCATATTTGTGTGATCAACAACCGCCAAAAAAGGAAACGATCGGTCGTTGATGTTGAGCCAATAGGTTTTTTCAAGCATGGGTTGTTTTGTTTCCAGAATCAGTGTCTGCGCCCAGAGGTGGGGAATGGCAAGGAGTTGTTGGGTATAGTGTTTGTCAAATCCGCCGATGGTTGCCGCAATAGGAGAGGGGACAGTAAAAAGAATTGCATCGAACGTGGAATGTTGAATAAGGAATTTGGATTTCTGTTGTTGAATTTTATCTACAGAGGTTTTTGTTTTGATTACTCCGCCGTTTTTTTCTACGGCGAGTGCTAGCACTTCGACAAAATGGGAAAATCCGCCGCGAAAATATCCAAGACGAGCGGTGCGTTTGTACAATCTCGCCCACAACCATGATGCAGCGATTTTGTCTGCATATGGACCGAATTTTGCGTCCAAGAGCGGCTCCCAGATACGCTGCCATACGGTTTTTCCGTTTAAGAAGAGAAACAGTTTTTTTGCGGTGATATGTTCCAGCGGTTGCCAGAAGGGATTGATTTTCATGAAGGCGGCGGCGACACCTGTGCGAATCCGGTCTACAAATGGAAGGTGGGGAAATGCTAAAATATTGGCCGGTGTATCAAACGGATGTTGTGTGCCGTCCATGTACACCGATGTGGTCGGGGAGAGGATAAGCATGTCTTTTTTTATCCCGAGTTCTTTGGCAAGACTTATGATTGCTCGGTCATTGGTAAAAAAATGATGATAGGTTTTTTCGAGTTTCCAGTTCCATGTGCCGCCCGAGAAGCCGTTTGCAAGTCCGCCGAGGAGTTCATCTTTTTCAAACACAGTTGCCGTTATACCGCGTTTTGTGAGCTCATACGCGGCAGTTAATCCCGTGAGTCCGCCGCCGATAACCGCAACGTTCATATGTTTTTGTATTGTACTGCATTGTCCTGTATTTGTATTTATTTCAGACGATACACAGAGACAAGCGGGATACCCTGCATCTGGATGGTTTTAACTATGGGCATATGAGACCGGATATATATTATTTCCGGATCTTGGAGAAATCCTTCGCGTTCAAGAAGTATCAGGTAACGGCATGCCGTTCTGTCCGTTCCGATATATATCTCGGGGGAAAGCAGTCCTTCTTGTACATAGACAGGAAACATATCCGTGACAGGATATGCGCAGTAGTCTTTCCGAGGGTTGGCATTGAGATAAGGCAGGAGACCGATCAATGAACTTCCCCAGTATTCCCGTTCAAACCCATATTTTTCGGCACCCCGCAGTCCTCCAACAATACTGTTGTAATAGGCAAACGTGTTGGGATACATGGAACAGAGTGCGTATGCCGATGAAATAAGACAACAGATAGCCGCGCCGACCGTCCACCCTCGTCGCATTGTTCGTGTTTTGATGACAGACGCAATTTTTTGAATACCGATACACACAGTCAGGACAATAAAAGGAAAAGACGGCAGAAAGAGACGGACACTGTCGTATTTGGGAGATTGCGGGAGAGCGACGACAGCCATTGGAAGAACGGCGTTTACAAGAATAAACCGTTCAAGTGCTGTTCCGCGGATCAGTACCGCACCTGCACCAAGGCAAAAAAGAATCAGTATAGGCACCGGTGTAGTGACAAAAAACATGACAAAAGGATAATGCCACGGTGCCTGCAAGTATGTCTGTCCGAGATAGTATATCGGGATAAAATGATGATCAAGCTGTTTGGTAATGAATTCGGTCATATGCAGTATCGGATTGACCCAAAGATACGGCCATCCTGCAACAAACAACGTCGCTGTTTGCACAGTGAGAATCACCCCATCAGCCAGTGTTTGCAGTATCGGTTTAAGGTTGAAAGAAGACAATGTTTTCTGATGACTGGATGACAGATGTTCCCAGTACAACCAGATTCCAACGGGGATACAAAGGAATACACCGGAGAATTTGGTCAGTGTTGCCGCGGCAATGACCAGAGAAAGAAGCAGCAGTTTTATTCTATGGCGGATTTTTTTGGAGATGACGATGATGAAGGCAGAGAACCACCATACCGTCATCGCCATGTCGAGGGTAAAAAGATGGGTATGATAAAAAACATGAGGGAGTAAAAATACCATGAGAGTTGATAGAACAGCCATTGTTATCCCAAACAGCCGATATGCAAAAAAAAGAAACGCTGCTATAAAGGGAATAACCAATAACACTGTCGAGAGGCGATAGCCGACAACAACAGATTGTGTTTTATGGAGCGTATGTGCAGCTATTGCATTGGTGAGCCCTCCAAGAATTTTATGGAGCGGCGGATGAATATCTTCCAACGACCAATAGTCCTGTATTGTGGAAAGCGAAGGATGCTGCATCCACGCAATATATTGACTTCCCCGACGCATATATGTGGGTTCGTCCCATACAACACCGATGTGTTGCATGGTCAGTATGATGCACCATGGTATTGCAATAATAACAAGGAGCATGAGCCATATATGGAATGCCGGTTTTTTATTCATGATGAACGTCATGGTGCTGTTCCGATGTAATATGCAGGCGTACCGTTCGGGTAGAGGATTGTCGTTTGGATCTGCAACCGGAGCGATGGTGTTTGAGCCAATGACTGCGGTGATATCGCAATGAGTTGATTGCTAGTTGGAGTGATATCCGTTGTGCTTGCTATCCGGCACTTGTTTTGACATATGTTGGTCGGATCGTAAAATCGGATAAATATATCCGGAGCATTGAATTCGCCTATAAAGAGATATTCATCGTATACACCCTGTTTTTCAATGAATGTTTTCATAACTTCACGCGGTCCGTATTGCCATCCCCAAAAGTTCTGTGAGTACAGCGGGTAGTGTGTGTGGTAGAGGTATAGATACCTGCCAAACAGCAATATATACCCGATCACGATACAGGTGCCGAACAGTTGTTGTAATGTTTTACGTCTTATCTGAGTGAACAACCACAGCAGTCCGATGGATGTCATGATAGGAAAAGCAACGCTTCCGAGCACTGAACGGAACGCGAGCGGCCCACCTCCGTCAGTGGTTGTAATGCTGCTTCCTATCGGATACAGCATCAGGATAAGTAGAGGAAACAGCATTACAGGATATGTTTTGACAAGTATAACGGAAATATAGATGCCAAGAAGAACAAACACACAGTCGAGTATATACAACTGTCCCTGATTTCTGATGCCAAACCGTGTGATGAAATGACCGGGATAATCGACATCTCCTTTGGTAAACAGAAAGACAGGGGAGAAATGGCTGATGTATTGACGGGAAAACAGCTGTATTTGTGCTGAGCGCGACATTTGTTTTTCCAGTCCGACATTCTTCCATCGTGTTTGCAATGTCTGATTCTGCCATGCATGGAGCACGGGAAGCAGTGCGATTATTCCTGTCAGCAGACCGATGACAATTGCATGTGTTGCATGTTTTGCAGAAAAGAAGGTGATGAGGAGGGCGCATAAAAAAAACAGGGGTCCGATGACAACACCCGGCAGATATGTATAGCAAATGCCGATACTTATAACCGACGCAACAACAAGCATATACCGATGCCGGATTCCTTCCAGAAAACAGCAGGATGCAAGGAGAACAAAGAAAGGAAGATAGATGTATTCCGAACCAAAACGGGAAAAATGAATATGCCAAGGGGAAATGGCAAGCAGCGCAGCACCGATTATGCCACCTGCAGAAGCGTATTTTTTCCATCCGCTGTTTTCAAACAGTTTTTTCAAAAAGAAAAAAAGTATACATATGGTAAGTGTTCCGATCATTGCTGTTGTCAGACGTACGGACCATTCGGAGAGTCCGAACGCTGCGACAAACGGTATTGCGGTATAGAAGGGGATTGGCGGGCGATAATCTCCAAATGACTGAAAAAATACCGGAACCGGCGTTCCGTGCTCGTCTTTTCCGGTGGTAAGGAGTGTATATGCGTTATATCCGATACTAGCCTCATCACAAAAAAAACCCGCAGGGTTGGTTTCTATGCGGTAGATGCGGACAAAAAACCCGAGACATATGATGAGTCCGAGCAGCAATGGAATGTATGGACGCTTCATTGTTGACATAAAGGTATCCAAATACTGTATGTGCCGTCCGTATATACTTGTTGTGCATGCTGTTGTAAAAGATCCATGGAAAAGAGTATATCCGTTCGTTCTGGCGGTTCTTGGTAGGTGATATAGGAAATGCGGTTTTTTTGTATCAGCGAACAGAATAAATCTGCATTCTGTGTTTCATAGAGGGTTTGTACATCCATCTCCCTGTTGTGGGTATTGTACCCCGCCGACCATGAAAAATATGGCCATCCCTGAAAGATTTTCCGTCCTGCGATGCTTGCAGGGTGAAATAAGTAACTGGAATTTAGGAATACTGCGTCGGGGGGTGTATTATCCCGAATCCATGTTGCAGTTTCATTTCGCGGTATGTCTTCTAAACGGCCGTGCGTGTCATTTACGATCGGGAAAAAATCAATAACGCCGGAAAAAATCAGAAAAAAACCGCATGTAAGTGCACATATGCGGGATAAGAATCTAAGCAGCGGATTTTTCCATGTATAGGTATAGATGCGTACAACCGCATATGCTGAAAGTATATTGCCGATGATGAGATAAAAGTTGAAGAATTTATGATTCGCCGCCATTTCAATGGCAAATTGAAAAAGATTAGGAATAAGAAAAAGAAACAAGAGGGGGATTGTGATTTTTTTGATTCTTGGCGGTGCGAGCAGCCACCCCAAAGGAATCAAGAAAAAATGCAGACCGATATTTTGTATCCAATACCACAGTATGGTGTATGCGGTAATCGGTGCAGTCATCAGATATCCGGCTGCAAAATGAACGGTTTTTGTTCCGGAAAGAAGAGAAAACAGTTGAGGAATGATACATAGCATGCCAAAAGCGCCGATGAGGAATAAAGCTGTTCGGAGTTTTGGAAACAGCGCAAAATAACAAAGCATAAATAATGCAAGTATTATAAGGATCGGCTGATGAAAGTATGGAAGTATCGCAAGAATTGCAATTGCCGGAATGAGAAGAAGTTTTTGTTTTTTCCATGGAAGCTTTTCCATAGAAAGAAGGATGCCGATAAAAAGAAGTGCCAGACTAAAGGCCGCGCCCAAGTGCCGCTGGTTGGTGTAAATATTTAAGTTCCAGAAAGCGCTGATATCTCCATCCCCCCACGGTGCAAAGGAAGGAAACGCCATGTTTGTTGTGATATCGTGCAGTGTATGTACGGAAGGCGGATGAGTGACAAAGAACCGCATCCATGACAATGAACCGTTCAAAAGAAAAAATAAAACAGACAGTATGGTAATCTGTTTGTCTTGAAACAGTTTATGTGCAAGTACGGCTATGCCAATCATGAGTCCTGCAAATCCTATGATACTTGGAATATTGAGCGCAAAATCAATGCGAACCCCCGCTTTTTCAAGACACCCTACAAGAAAATAGAAAAGAAAATGATATCGGATCGGCTCTCCTGGGAATAATGGATATTCCGGCGGCCAGTTGTTCCCTAGTGAAAAGGATCGGATGAGCGGAATGTGCGCCGCAAAATCGCTCCACGCTTTTGTGGCGATTTGCATGGACGTGTTTTCCGTATCGTATGAAAATGTATGGAACATCAACCAAGAAGAAAAAAACAATGAGCCGCCGATCAGAAGCGACCAAAATACAGTTTCTTTTTTCATAGAGTAATTGTATCATTGTGTCATGCCTGTTTCCGACATCTTTATTGTTCTCCAGTGGTGGAGTGCATTGTTTCTCGTCGGCGCCGTCGCATACCCTCTTACAAAACGATTGTTTCCTTTTTGGTTTGACAGCGGATACGTATTTGCTAAAGCGGTGGGGTTTGCGGTCGTTTCGTATCTTGTGTATCTTACTGGCTCCCTCCATTTTTTGCCTTTTTCGGTTGTGACAATCTACAGCATGATGGGTGTGTGTTTTGCGGGCGGATTTATAACAATCCTTGTTACCAAACGCCGGACTGCCGGATCGGGTAGACAACGGACGATACGGAAACCGGCATCACTGTTTTCTTGGTGGAATGATGCGTTTTGGGACAAGGGGCTGTTGTTTTTTGTTGAAGAATGCGTTTTCTTTGCATTACTGCTATTTTGGACATGGATAAAAGCGCATGAGCCGTCGATCAATGGACTGGAAAAGTTTATGGATTACGGATTCATGCAGTCTGTTTTGAACACCCGGTATTTTCCAGCCGGCGACATGTGGTGGGCAGGGGGATCAATCAATTATTATTACTTCGGTCATCTGGTGACGGCAGTTCTTACAAAATTATCAGGGCTTTCACTCGGATATACATTTAACTTGATGCTTGCAACGTTGTTTGCGCTTACGGCAACCATGAGTTTTTCGATCGGTTTTCAGTTGCTCACACTGGGGCAAAAAGGACGGATACGACGAATGCCACAGATAGCAGGAGGCATATTCACTGCATTTTTGGTGACACTCGCGGGAAACATGCAGACCTTGTATGCCTTTACCAAAGGGTACACAGGGGAAGATGTCCAGCCATTCTGGAAATTGCTGTGGCCGGTGGGTGAGTTTTTCAAACAGGCGGCAAACGGTTTGGAGACATACTGGTATGCCAATGCAACACGGTTTATCCCGTTCTCTATTCACGAGTTTCCCAGTTATTCATTTGTCGTGTCTGATGTGCATGGGCATGTGCTGTCTCTGCCGTTTGTTTTGCTTGCCATTGCACTGCTTATCGCATTGTTTAGCCCTGAAACAGAGCAGAAAGAAAAAACGTCCCCTGTTTTTCAGTGGGGGAGGTTGGTGTTTTATGGGTTTTTACTGGGCGTTCTGCTTATGACGAACGCACTGGATGGACCGATTTACGGCGGTTTGTTCGCCTGTCTCTGGTATGTGTGTGTGATACTTCCGGCACGACGAAAGTGGAAAACGGATTGGTGGGAGCTGATCTATCCTGTATGTCTTGTTGCTATTCTGTCTTTGGTTACCGCATTGCCGTTTCTGTTCTTTTTCAGCTCTTTTGCGTCTGGAATCGGTGTGAATTGTCCTCCTGCATTTTTGGCAAATACCCGTATCGGGCCATTTCTTTTTGAAAGCGTGGACAAGTGTCAGACTTCACCACTATGGATGTTGTGGCTTCTCTGGGGTTTTTTCTGGTTTTCCGGCGCTTGGCTATTCGTCCGGAGAATGTGGAAAAAAGAAGAACAGAATGCTCCGTTTACACGAATACTAAAAGTGTTCTTTTTGTGCTCGCTTGGGTTGATTATTTTTCCTGAGGTATTGTATGTAAAAGATATTTATCCTGCACATTTCCGGAGCAATACCATGTTCAAACTTGGGTATCAGGCGTTCATTCTATGGTCGGTGACCGCAGGATTTGTGATAACGCATATTCTGACGCAACGTGTACGGCAGCAAAAATTCCTTCGTACCATCTGTATTATCTTATTGGTGCCGCAGGTATTTTTGATTTCCATTTATCCGATATTTTCCGTTCGGTCTTACTTTAACAGTCTTCGGACATATCAGGGGATATGGGGATTAGGGTGGATGGAGGAGCGGTATCCAGAATATTGGCAGGCTGTACAATGGTTGCAACAGCAGCGGGAGACAGAACAACAGCATGAACTTCCTGTACTTGTCGAGGCGGCGGGAGACAGCTATACAGATTTCAATCAGGTGTCTGCATTTACAGGTTTACCCAGCATCACCGGTTGGGCTGTACACGAATGGCTGTGGCGCGGTTCGTTTGATATTGTGAGTCCGCGGCAGGAGGATGTGCAGCGGATTTATGAATCTGCCGACAGTGCGGAAACGGCGTCACTTCTTGCATATTATCACGTGCGGTATATTATTGTCGGTCCTCAGGAGCGGGAACAATATCAAGACATACAGGAGGAGACGCTGGACACCGTTGGATCGCGCGTGTTTACCGAGGGAGATGTTACTATCTGGGACGTCATGAAGCGATAAAAGCAGATTCTCTCTTGACAGTGGGTAGCAGTATATGATTTAATACAGGCAGTTGATGAAGACCCGTAATCTTCACGGGTTATGTATATTGTAGAGAAATTTCCAGAACAATAACCAAAACGGTTTCCATTATGTATTAATTTTTTTCGCCCGTTGGGCGTACGCAGAGAAGTAAAACACCGATATCATCGTTTTCACCTTTTCTACTCGCTCATACTCATTATTTATGGCCTTTAAAGCCTCCACAAAAAAAGCTGCTCCGTCAGCAAAAAAAACATCCTCAGTCAAGACTTCGGAGGATACGGAACACACAAAGACTGCCGCATCTGCAGCGTTGCAGGTAGAAGTACCAGAACAGGGATTGTCCATTGACGAGCTGATTGGCGGACCAAAAGCAAAAATGCCAAATGATACATTTCCAATAATCAATGAAGACGCAAAAAAGACGGAAGAACCGGTCATCGATCAGTTTGTCGGCGCACCGCCAGCATCTGCACAATTTCCGGCAAATGCACCCACGCAGCAGTCTGCGTATCGTCCCGCACAGCATGGTGGATATAGACAACCATATAATAATCGAGGACCGCGATTTGAAGGTGGTAGAGGTGGATACCGACAGGGTGGGTATCAACAGGGTGGATATAATCAACAGGGATATGGACAGCAGGGTGGATATCGACGGATGCAGCGGGATTTTGTTCCGGCACCGGATGGAGCAGGATTTACTGCTGACATCAATGTTCCGACGGAAACAGTCAAGGGAATCCTTGATGTAACTGCAGAGGGACACGGATTTTTGCGTCCGAAGTTTACTCCATCAGAACGTGATGTATACATTTCCCAGTCACAGATTCGAAGATTTTTGCTTCGAAACGGTGATGAAGTGGAAGGACAGGCGAGACAACCAAAAGAAAACGAACGATATTGGGGACTTTTGAAAGTGGAAAAAATCAACGGTATTGCTGCAGAGGAAATGCAAAATCGTCCACGATTTGATGATTTGACCCCAATTTATCCAAATACATTTTTGAAACTCGAAACAGGACAGTATCCATTGTCTACTCGTATGATGGATTTGTTGTCACCCATCGGATTTGGGCAGCGCGGACTCATTGTTTCTCCGCCGAAGGCAGGAAAAACAACGATTTTGAAAGAGATTGCTGCCGGAGTGACCGCAAATTATCCAAATGTGCATCTGATGGCAGCACTTATCGGTGAACGACCGGAAGAAGTGACGGATCTGACCAGAAGCATTAAAGGAGAAGTGTTGGCGAGCAATTTCGATGAATCGCCGCAGGCACAAACGAGAGTTGCTGAAATTGCACTGGATCGTGCAAAGCGCTTGGTGGAAATGGGGAAAGATGTCGTTGTGCTTCTTGATTCCATTACAAGACTTGCTCGTGCATATAATTTGGTGGTGAATCCGTCAGGGCGCACACTTTCCGGAGGATTTGATCCTGCAGCACTCTTTCCGGCAAAGAAATTTTTGGGAGCGGCACGCTGCATCGAAGGCGATGAAGGATCCGGTAAAGCAACCAAAGGATCATTGACTGTCATCGGTACTGCATTGGTGGAAACAGGAAGCCGTATGGATGACCTGATTTATGAAGAATTCAAAGGAACAGGGAATATGGAACTGCACTTATCACGGAAACTGCAGGAACAGCGTGTGTTTCCCGCCATCGATATCACGTCGTCAGGTACTCGTCATGATGAACTCATGCTTGGAGAAGAAACCATGAAGCGTGTCACAACGCTTCGACGGATGATTTCGCTCCTCGGCGACAATGAGCAGACCGCGATGATGATTGAACGGCTTTCCAAAACCAATTCCAATGCGGAATTCTTGGACAGTTTAAATCAGGGATAAATTCTTTTTTGTTTAGTTTATTACCCACCAGTTGAAGGAGATGTCGTTCGTCGTGGGGGAGGTGATGGCGACGGTAAATTGTCCCGTTTCTTTGGTAATCACTGATAACGTTTTGTCCGTCGCGCTGGTTGGTGTGATGAATATCAGCGAGTCTTTTGTGACTTTATCCGTTTTTATTGTGATGGTGGTGGTACCATGGAGGATTTTTCCGACGCCAACTGAAGCTGTTTTAGCACTGTCTGTTGCTGATGTATCAGTTTGCACGGTAAATTTGCTTGCGAAGATTTCACCCGCTGAAAGCGCGCCGCTCACGGATGCAGAGCCGTCCGCATTGAATGTTGCAACTGCATTTCCATCGTTTCCTTTGACAATAAGCTTGCCGAATGCGCTCGGGGTAGCTGATGCTGATGCATTACCATTTTGTGCCAAATCGAGTGTGATATTTTGATTTTCTAGCGGTTTTATCGTTGAAATACCTAAAATTCCGCCTATTTGTACATTTCCTGCGAATATCGCATTACCCGTTGTGTCGATGACGAGCGCACCATTCATGAGATCAATGTTGGCAAGCCGTGTTTTTTGGAGATATAACGGCTCAGTAACTGTATCGATGGATGTGCCGGAAACATAGAGTGATGCATCAATCATCAACGATCCTGTAATCATGGTTTCTCCCAAAATGGTGTTGCCGAGTGCCGAGAGATTTTGGTTCAAAAACAGTGTATCTGCCTGAATAGTTCGGCCGGAGAAATCTATATTTGGATTTTCCATTGTTTGGTTTTTAAACATGTCTGCAAATAATGCCGCTGTGGATGCAGGGAGTGCGCTTGTTTCATCAAGTGCCGGTGTTTCATAGATTGTGTTTTGGACGATTGTTGTTGAACTTGTTGCTATAGTTGGAATAGAGGCTGCAAGAGTGGCAATCTGATCATCGAGATTGCCAAATTTTGTCACGATGCGGTCCGCAAACAGCGTGCCTGCAACAGTTGCTTCCTCTGTCTCTATAGCTGTTGCAGTGAGTTTTCCTTCTTCTGAAATGCCCGCAACAGGTGTGTTGTCGTCATTGGTTACGATAAATGAAGTGTCTGTCGGAAGATGTATAGTGATTGTTTCGCCTGAAAGTGGAGAAATGGTGTTTGTTTTCACTTCTTGCACCTCGGCGAGTGGAGAAATAACTTTGTGAGTGGCAAATTGTACGCTCATCTCCTGCATAGCCTTCACGAGATAAGGAACGAGTGAGGAAACGGAGAACGTCAGGAAGCCATCTGCAGGATTTGTTCGAACGAGACTTGGAATCACCTCCTGTACTTCCTGTGCGATGAATCCGGATTCATTTTTTTGTCCGTTTATAAAATCAAATGTGACTGGACGGAGCGCTTTGACCATATCCATGGCGCTTGTGGTAATAGTGGAAATATTTGTTTTGAGTCTTGCATCCGAGGTGCATTGTCCAATCTGGCCGGTTGTCGTGTTGATACACACATTCGTTGCACTGACAGAATCCGTGGTGAGATCATAAAAATCTCCGCCTGATGCTGTTATCGATCCGTTGACATCTAGTGCTGTCGTTGGATTGGTTGTTCCGATGCCGACATAACCGGAATTTACGATGCGCATAGCTTCTGTTGCACCATTATTGCCGACTTTAAAGAGCATGTCTGCTCCTGCCGCACCAACACCTGCTGTTGTTTGCAGTGTGAGTCCGGTATTGGTATCGGTGGAACCGATAAGCGTCTGACCGCCTGTTCTGCCGGCAAGGAGGGCATATTGTGTATGGTCATCAAGAGTTAAGCCTGTGAGCAGTCCGTGGGCAGTTGCCACATAAGTCCCCGACGGAAGATTGGAAACATTACGCAGATCCTGTGTTTCGACATATGTTTCATTTGTCCCGCTTCTTCGTACTAATACCCGATATAATACCTTCATTTCAGCAAAGGGCAGTGTGTTGAGCGACAATGACTGGTACGTGTTGTTATTTCGTGCGTCCGTGAGATTACTGTCTTCCCGTTGCCCCATGAGGGAATACATAGGCGTTGTCGGATCGTTGGTTGCAAAAATCCAATACGCAACATAGTTATTATTGGTCACATCCGTCAATGTGCCCGCATTATCATATTGGATGATATCTGTTACTTCATGAAAGTATTTTGCCTGCGGGGATGTATAAGTATACGCAGAACCGCTGCGGTAAAAAACCCGTGTTTGTGTCTGTTGAGCGATAGAATGAAGAAGATCTTCATCAAAAATACTTCCTTCTGTGATGGTAAATCCTGTATTGGTAAATGTACCGGTTAAACCTCGGTTATACCGTGTTCCAATGGTTTTATGGATAAATTCGTGGGTTGCACCATCCATGGAAACACCGTGTCGTTCATCACCAATCAGTCCCGTTGCCCCATTCCAGTAGACGGTGGCAATAGGGATATTGGTTGATGCAATATCCCACGCTGAGGTGCTTGTGGTTAAGACACCGCTTGTATTGTAGTAGATATAGTGTTGTCCGACATCTGCTGATATCTGAATGGATTCCGTATTTTTTGTGTATTCTACACCTCCTGAATACACTTTAAAATTCGTTCCTGTAATAGTGAAATTTCTGGCTGTTGGTGTTGTGTCGGTAAAAGACAGTGCTGTGTCTGTCCTGTTTGGAAATCCCGTTGTTTCTTTTGTGATAGTCCGTTGCGTAGTAAGATATGAGTCCAGTTCCTGAATTGATGTTTTTATATTTTCTGTAGTAATAATGCTTCCCGTTAATCCGGTAAGAACTGCCTCTGTCGCACGGAGCGTCCCACTAATATCCAGATCATATGTCGGATTGGTGTTGCCAATACCGATGTTTCCTTGAGTAATAATGTTTCCATTGTCTCCATTGAGTATTATGCGTGCACTTGCCGTCGATGTTGTCGACGGATTGTCAGATGGAGAAAACGATATGTTGCCCAGTGCTATACTTCGATTCACCACAGGGTAGGGGTAGATGAGATTATCTGTTGATGAAAGTCCAAACACCGGTTGTCCATCTGGACCTCCAGCACCCATTTCTCCTGTCGGACCTGCAGATCCTGTTGCTCCCGTTGCACCAGTTGCTCCTGTTGCTCCCGTTGCACCAGTTGCTCCGGTTGCACCGGTCGGGCCGCTTGTTCCTATTCTTCCGGTTGCACCCGTTGCTCCCGTTGCACCCGTGGCTCCGGTTGCACCGGTTGGACCGGATTCTCCCACACTGCCCGTTGCACCCGTGGCTCCGGTTGCGCCGGTTGGACCTTGTATTCCGGAAGCGCCTGTCGCGCCTATTTCTCCGGTTGCTCCGGTTGGGCCCATGTCTCCCGCGACTCCGGTTGCTCCGGTTGGGCCGATTTCGCCCGTTGCACCCGTCGCTCCAGTTGGGCCGCTTGCTCCGGCAATTCCTGTTGCACCTGTTGCCCCCGTTGGGCCAGTTTCTCCAATAATTCCCGTTGCACCGTATATTCCCGTTGCACCCGTCGCTCCCGTGGCACCTGTCGGCCCGATTTCTCCCGTTGCACCCGTCGCTCCATTAGCTCCCGTCGCTCCAGTTGCACCTGTTGTTCCTGTTGCTCCTGTTGGTCCGTGTGCGCCATTGGCTCCGGTTGCACCCGTGGCTCCGGTTGCACCCGTGGCTCCGGTTGCACCCGTCGGCCCTGATGCACCCATTCCGCCGGTAGCTCCGGTTGCACCCGTTGCGCCGGTTGCACCTGTCGGACCTGGTAATCCTGTAGCTCCTGTCGGGCCGATTTCACCCGTTGCTCCGGTTGCACCAGTTGCGCCGGTTGCACCCGTTGCACCGGTTGGGCCGGATTCTCCCACGCTGCCGGTAGCCCCTGTTGCACCTGTGGCGCCTGTTGATCCCGTCGGGCCTGCAGCACCTGTAGCTCCTGTTGATCCCGTCGGGCCTGCAGCACCTGTAGCGCCTGTTGATCCTGTAGCACCAGTTGCGCCAGTCGGACCGACAGTTCCTGTCGCACCCGTTGCTCCCGTGGGTCCGCTTGCTCCGGTTGCTCCGTTTGTTCCTGTTGCACCTGTCGTGCCGACAACACCGGTAGCACCAGTTGTTCCTTGTGTACCTGTTGCCCCCGTTGGTCCCTGTGAACCGATGGTTCCTGGTAATCCGGATAAACCGGTGGAACCGGTAGCACCAGTTGCCCCCGTCGGACCGGCATACCCGGTAGCTCCTGTTGCACCGAGTACTGCCCCTACCGAAGCGGGAGCAGTGGTTGTTTTTAAGGATGAAATGCTGGTTACCAGTTTTTTTGTTTCTGCTGCTTTCGATGCAATGGAACGCTGATTTTGTATACCAATGACTTGTGTCAGTACAGCACCTGCGCTGATGAGAAGCAGGATAATTGCAGCGATCAATGTATATGGTTTCTGTGGAACTTTTTTCTGCATTGGATATGATTTGATATCTTTTGATGTTTTAAGAGCTGGTATTATGATTGTGTCGGTTTTAGCGGAAGCCTGCAGTTGTTCAGGAGTAATGAGTGGTTCCGGAATAGGAGGTGGAGGAATCGGTGCATTTGGATCATCAGGTAGTTCGTGTTTTGCGAAATAGGATTTTTGTATATCATTTTCCGGTGTAGGTTGGGGTATTGAGGCTGTTTTCTGGATGTTCGGCCGTTCGATATTTTGGAGTGTATGTGTTTGTGTTGTCGGAGCCGTCTCCGAAATTCCTGGCACTCGTTGATACGGTGTGCGAGTTGCAACGACTTTCAATAAATCTTCAGGGAAATACCGGCGAGCGTTATTATTGGTTCTGCTGCTTTTGATAATGCCCGCCTTATCCCATCGGAGTAGAGTGTTTTTGGAAATATGCAAGAAATGCGCGGCATCACTGAGAGAAAGTGGTTTTTGAGGTAGTTTGATATCTTTTGAATTATTTAGTTTTTTAACTTCAGCTTCATTTGATATAGAAAGATTTGTTTTGATACTATCTATGGATTCCCGTGAGATAAGGTGGATGCCATTCACATCAATGGTTGCCTGCAGTTTGCCGGCATGAATCCAATTTCTGATGCTTCCTTTAGAAACAGCAAGGAGTTTTGCTGCTTGACCTATAGTTACTTGCTTTGATGAAGAGGATGTATTCATGGTGTGTGGTGTGAAAAGCGGGGGAATAGATAAAAAAACGTTTTAGACACCGTGCGGGAATTTATTGAGGTATTTGGGTGGGTTTTTGAAGCAACATTTTTTCTCATATACTTATTACAATAGAGGTGTGTTTGAATGTCAAATAGCCTTGAAATAAAATGATGCGTCGAGGCTAAACTATAGGTTGATTAAAGGCGTGGTGGTGTGACCTTGCTATAGGTCTAAAATGAAAAAATGAAAAGAATATTTTTATTTTAGTTTGTTATGACGCCAAAATTCATGCAAACATAAATTGCTTTTTTCTGGTTCGACGTATGGGCTTAAAAAGAGGCTGTTTTTGTCTATTACATCCTATAAATATTCATCTGTTCATTGGATCACACATGTGTATAGGTATCCCTATGGTATCATTACCCTCATGTTTTTTGGATAAAAGGGGAATGGTTTCGTATTGTACTTGATGTGCTTTTCTATATATAGATGTAGATAGATATTTTTATATATAGATATATCCATATGTTGTACTTTTGATAGTTTATTTGAAGATATTTTTGGTATGTGTGTATTTGCGTTCCCCGCGTTTTTTTGATACCCTGAAACAACGCATGAAGCAGGTTTTTCGACAGTTTTTTGATGACCTCAGTATTTGGGGAAAGGGGTGGCGTTTTTACATTGAACGTCATGTTGTGCACGCCGCGGGAACTTTTGAATCACGGAAGGATGTGCTGGTTGATATACTTATGGCTCGCCGCGGCACGTATCAGTGGCCGTTTCTTCATATTTCACTTGTGCTTTTGGCAATTGCAGGGGCTGCAAGCGCACCTATTCTAGCAAACTCATATCCCGGTGCCATTGCAAGCACATTGGGAGAATTTACCCCGCCATCAGCTGTTGCAGTGTCTCTTGATGCGGTGCAGGGAGTGGATACACAGAAATCCGACAAGCCGCGAGATCAGGTCATTTCTTATACAGTCAAACAGGGGGATACCCTGCAGAAAATTGCAGATCAGTTCGGTATTTCCGTGGATACCATTAAATGGGCAAATGATCTGAAACGGGACGCACTTTCTATTGACCAATCGCTGAAAATTCCACCGGTGACCGGTATCGTCTATAAGGTAAAAGAGGGAGATACCATTTATACGATTGCAAAAAAATATCGGGTTGATGCACAGAACATCGTGAATTTTCCGTTTAACGACTTTACCGATCTTGATACTTTTGCACTCGCCATAGGACAAACTCTGATCGTTCCGGGAGGAATCCAACCGGAGGCGCCTGCGCAGATTATTCAATTTACCCCATCCGTATTTGCAGGAGGAAATGGGCAGCTTGTCTGGCCGACGAGCGGTGCAGTGACACAGTATCCGTCGTGGTATCATATGGCGCTTGATATCGCCAATCCCAGCGGGCCTGGGGTGGCATCTGCAGGGGAGGGTGTGGTCATCCTTGTCAAATATCTGACATATGATTATGGACAGCATGTGATGATCGATCACGGGAACGGCATTGTTACCTTATATGGACATCTGCAGGCAATTTATGTAAAACCGGGAGATCGGGTTGCCAAGGGACAGATCATCGGAAAAATGGGATCAACAGGACGGTCAACCGGCACTCATCTGCATTTTGAGGTGCGGAAAAACGGGACATTGGTAAACCCCCAATCTTACTTAAAATAATGGTACATGTGCGTGGTAGTTAGCAGTTTAATGATTGATATTGCTAGCAATTTGAATATAGTGAGTGATACTATTTCTTCTTCATTTTTTCTTCCAATTTTTGACATATATTTACTGTTGTCTTGGAAGGAAGGAATTTTTTTCTCCATATTTATTACCGCAAAATTGATTATACAATTTATATTGTTAAAATAAGATAAAATTATTATTTAACGCATGTAGCATACAGAAAATTATGACATAAACGTGCGGTATTTCGGTAAAAAACAGGACAAAAATGTGTCTTTTCGGACCACAAAGTATGAGGCCTGAAGGAGATAGGTATGTCAGAAAAATGTCTGGCTTCAGGGGGACGTTTGTGGACCCGATCGGATTCGAACCGACCACCTTCTCTATGCCATAGAGACGCTCTAGCCAAATGAGCTACGGGCCCGATTTTAAGAATGCAGTTCATTATAGATTAAATCTGCGAGACTTTCTAGTTCAAGTTGAACCTTTGTATCAAAATAATCAATGCGCAACACACCATGATAATTGGGATTTTTTGTCGGTTTTCCAACAGTGCGCCGGTCAATGAGTGGTTTATAAAAAAGATATGTAGGAATTTTTGTTTTTTCTTGCCAAAAATGCGTTAAAGTTGTCGCGTCTTGATCTGCTCTGCATTGCACAGTAGCCCGGATTTTTCGTATATCAAAGGGAAAACACCGTTTTAACAGTGCAAGGAAGATAAGAATGATTCTTGGATCGGAATTTCCTAATGAAAATGCCCGTCTAACCTTCGGATTATACTTAGACGCCTCTCCGAGGCAGAGCATGGCGAGGGCAATTTTACCAATCGATACATCGTGTGTCCTTTTTGCGATTGGTGTATTGATTTTTTGTAAGGAATGATAGAATTGTTCGCGTTTTATCCTGTTCATTTCTGTTCCAATCATTCGACCTTTTGCTAGAGAATCTGCGTTTATTTTTTTGATTCGATCTTGATATTCCTTGGGAAGTTTTACTGTTTTGCATTGCCAAGACAGAGAGCTTTTAGGGATCCGGAAATCAATAAAACGCTGTATTTCGCCATATGTTTTACCTTCAGAGCGGAGTTTGCGAATAGTGGAAATAAGCTGTTGGGTATACCGCATAGAGATATTGTACGCAAGAGGTATTCCATGTGCAATAGAAGTCCAAATTATGATTTGTTATAATACAGTATGTTCGGGCCTGTAGCACAGTTGGTAATGCGCCGCATTCGCATTGCGGAGATCACCGGTTCGACTCCGGTCAGGTCCACTGTTTGCTTTAGAATCACAATCCTTTTGTATTTCTTTTGAGATAGAGGAGAGGAACTTCAAGTTCCGTATTTGCCACAATAAAAACAAAAGGGAGTCACCTCATAGGGGAATAGCATCAAAAAGCGTTCTTTGACACAGTTATTGTGCTTCGATAGAAACGCCGGCAACCTGCGGGTTGTCTGCAGCCATTTCCGTATTCAGGAAATTACCGATAATTGCACCGATGCCAAGCATAAGGGCAACCATGACCACAAACATCCAGCTTTTGAGCATGAGAAGAAATCCTTTCTTCTCCGTCTTTTTTGCCGGTCGTGCCGCAACTTGCCTGCGGCGGACGATTTTTTTCTTCATATATCTAGCGTTGCATAAACACATGAATCTTGTCAAGGTGAACATACCTTGACACAGAGAAGGGTAACTTATCATAATGAATCTATGCATAAAACCCTGCCGTCAATTTTTTCGCTTTTCCGTTTTGCGCTGCAGGCGCTTCGTGTGCGACAGTATGCAGTGTGGTTTATTGTCAGTGGACTGGTATTTACCGTCATTTCCCGACTGCTTGTTGTGTTGCCTCCATTATCATATATTGCCATGCAGGCAACCGGTCAGACGGTATTGTATGGAATTCTGCTTGCATGCAGCATGGTATTTATATGGTATGTCATTGTCGTGTCGTTTGCCCTGTTTCTTCTTGTTTCGCGCCGTATTGCACTAGGGCAGCCTCTTGGGATAAAAGTTTCCTTTCTTGAGGCACATCGGGCTGTCGGCAGAACCACGGGCACCATTTTTCTGTTAGGTTTGTTCGTGCTTGCGGGTTGTATCGCGCTGATTATTCCCGGATTTATTGTGGGTATTCTCTGTTTTTTTGCTCCGACCATCGCCGTACTTGGGAATAACAAAAAGAAATTGTTTCTGCAAAGCAGAATGTTATATAAAGGCAGGTTTTGGGCTGTTTTTCTCCGTTTGGCTATTGTGTATGCTCTCACGCTGATTCCGACGTATGCATTGTCGCGTATTCATCCTGTCGCCGGTCAGGTATGGGGAATTACGACATCGTTTTTCAGTTTTCTTTTTACCAAAATTTATCTGGATTTGGAACAGACAAAAGCATAGTATTTCACCTTGTTTTCTTCAGGCAAATTGCTTCTTGACGTGTAGTATTTTTCGTTTCATAGTTATTATATATAAGGATGTACGTGATGTCGTCTGCTTTGGGTTTGGAAACGATCGCGTGTCATTTTTTACGTGCCTGCACTGATTCACAACACATACTATTTTTTTCTTCCCTCTAACACACAAACTCCTTTCATATGTTCTATTACGATATTGTTTGTTATATATCGTGGTGTATATACAGTGCCATTTCATTCATTTTTGACATGACCACATACATACGCAATCATTCTGTGCGCCACGGGTTTATTCAGATCATTCCGATGGTGGTGCTTGCAGTGATTGCCGTGACAACATTTATTACCATTGGGAATTTAGAAAAACAACAAGATATCAGGAGTAGAGCAGCCGGCGGGACATGCACACAGAAAACATCGGCTGGTTCCTGCAGAAATGTGAAGTGTGCGTCCTATTCAGCAAGAAGCGAATGCGGTGCAAGTTGCTGTACGTGGGTTGCAGATACCAAGGCGCCGACCAAGACTCCGACAAAGACCCCGACCAAGGCACCGACGAAGACGCCGACCAAGACTCCCACAAAGACCCCGACGAAGGCGCCGACCAAGACTCCGACAAAGACCCCGACCAAGACTCCCACAAAGACCCCGACGAAGACGCCGACCAGAACGCCAACAATGTCCGCAGCATGTGCAGGTCTGAACCAGTCCTGTGCGAACAAAAGTTGTTGTTCCCCGAATGCCTGCGCAACATCCCCATATGGAAAATATTGTGTGGCACCCAAAAAAACTCCGGATTGCACGAGCGGGCAGACAAAATGCCAGACCGAAGGATCTGTTTCCTATCAGTATACCTGTGATGCCGCTGCGGGAATCTTCGATTACGGTTCAAGAAAACGGTGTACCAACGGTTGTAGTGGTACAAAATGCGCTGCGGAGACAACAGTGACCTGTATAGCGGGAAAAGTGCAGTGCAATCCGACACGGGTCAATGAACTGCAGACCTGTATTAAACGAAGTGACGGCTCGTATACATGGATGACGACTTCATGCCCGAACGGATGCAAAAATGCTGCGTGTGTGACAACGACAGCAGCTACGTGTACTGCAAATGAAGATTCTACGCTGACTGCACGCGAATGTACAACTCGGGGAAGAACATATAGGACTTTACCCGACGGGAAAATCTGTTGTATGAGGGTGCCGACCAAAACACCGACAAAGACCTCGACCAAGACGCCAACAAAAAAACCGACAACAGCACAAAAATCTACAGGAGCTGTCAGTCCGAAACCAACTGTCACGTCAAAAACAACAACGCCCGTACAATCAAACGGATCACTCGCTATCGGAGACACCTGTGTGACAGGATTTTTGGGCATAGGAAACACGTGTAAAAAATGTCCAAACGGCGTGTATCATGTTGTCGGAAGGTCAGGAGCGGGAGGGACACTTGTCTGCGGACCCGCTCCGACAGTAACCGGTACACCAAAAACCAGTCCGACGAAAAGCACTACAGCAAACGTGTCGTCTTCAACGACACCTTCTCCATTTATTGGGATCGGAGCAGGTGTTCCTGTCCTTCTTCCAACAGGAACAGAATTCGGTTTTGGTGTGAATGTCGGTGCTCCAAAAACCTGTTCGCTTTTCAAGCCATGCGGGAAAGATGCAAGCGGCACAAAACTACATTGTGAAAAAGGTATATGTATTGTGCCGACGGCATCTCCGACAAAAGCACCGAACACAGCACCGACTCCGGCGTCGTCGAAAGCTTTATCTGTCGGTGACACCTGTACGAAAGGATTTTTAGGGATAGGGAATACCTGTAAAAATTGTCCAAACGGCACATATTACGTTTCCCAACGTTCTGGATCAGGGGGAACGCTCAAATGCGGTTCTGTTTCCACAACTCCTGTTATTTCGTCCACCGTGGCACCAACACGATCTTCGGTTACTCCAAGTCCGACTATTCTTATTGATCAGCCGACATACAGAACATGTGTAGCGGAATGCAATACCACATATAAGACGGAGAATACTTCTGAAGAAAAGACAGCGTGTATAGACAGCTGTAAAACACTGCAGTCTACAGCGGATGCATCAGGAGCATCCGGTGCATCCGGCAGTACAGGAGCATCCGGTGCCACAGGACCAAAACCGTCCATTACTCCCATTCCCATTCCAACGCCGCCCAACTTTACCGGCGGAAATTTGATGTGCAGTGCGGGAGGCGGTACCACCGCAAAAGCAGGATCGTTTACTTTTGATGCGGGAGCAATTTATAAATGCGACGGCACAACGGGAAAATGGTTTAATGTGAGTAAAATCGGCTGGGGACCGGAAGATATTCCGGAAGAAGAACGGCCGGCATGGCTTGTTCCGGGAAGTGCTGAATGGAATTCTTATACGACGATTGCGGTGACAGCGCCATCCATATATACAACAGAAGCAAAAAATTCCTGCTCCGTCAACACGACAGACGGAACAATTGCCTACAAAGACGGTTCCGTTGCCATCGGCCCGTATCATTCAGGAAGTACGACAAAAAACAGGTATCGCTGCGAGGATGGGAGATGGAATGAGTGCGAAACATGTCTTCTGACGGTAGAACCTGTGTATATGGCGAGTGATCCGGAATATATCAAAGAAAAAGAGGAACACGCAGCCACCGTTTCTGATGCCTATACCGCGTATGCTACCGCATTGGCTGCGTGTACGTCGGCTGATGTGGCAACATGCGAGGCGGAAGCGCGGGCAAAAATCCAGTCATACGGCGCAGAATACATTCAAGAGGTACAACAGCAGTATGTGCAGCAGGCGCAGATTCAAAACGTCTACTATCCCGCAATAGAAGCATATGCAACGTGTCTTGCAACATCCGGAAACACCACGGATACCTGTGCGGCAGAACGGAGGGCTGCAAACGTAACCTATACGACCATAGGACTGGGCGGTGAATATTATTCCCAAGTGAATGCGAGCTTCGGGAGTGCTGTCTATAATTCATTTTTGAATGAGTATATCAACATGAATTCTCGCGCGGATACTTGTGCGGAAAACAATAACGCGGTGGATTTTGGCGACGGAACGACGTGCGAAGATAATACCAAAGCACTGGCGGCACTGAAAAATGATCCGCTGTTTCTTTATGTTGAGGCACAGTCCAACTCATGGTGTCAACAACCGCCGCAGAAATATACGGATATATCGTGTATGTCTCAGGCAAAAACACTTGCAAACGCGCCGGCACTTGCAAACATTCTCGGTACTGTTGCTACGGAAAGCATTGCCACTGTGTATTCAGAATATGCAATAACGTCGGATGCATATAATGCCTCGGACACTGAGTTGATCAGCCGGTGTGAAACTACCGGCATCGGCGCACAGTATACAACCCTGTATGGTGAAAGAGTAAAAAACTGTACCGCATCAGCCGTACGTCAAGCTCTGCTTACCAACGTGGAACTGCCTGCGGGATTGGAAGAACAGATCGTCTACGGATACAAGCAGAACCTGCTGTCCCAGTATACTCAGGCAACCAGCTATGGCGATCTTGAAGCCGCGTCCAATCTGTGTGAACAGTTTTCCACTGAAGAAGACTGCGCTGATTATGACAAGGCACTGACAATTATTGCCTCTAACTTCAAAACGACCTTTTCCACAGAGGAGCAGGCAGCAATTGGGAATGTGCAACAGGCGTTGACGGACGCGAAAACATATGCGTATCTTACTGATCCGACAAAGTGTCCGGAAGGATCTACTGATGCGCTGTGTATAAAAATAGTGGAAAACAAAAACAAAGTCGTTGATTCATTACCGCAGTCATTGCAGGATCAATGGCTCTATCAGCAAATAACCACGCTGTCCGACACAGATCTGCAGTCTTTCTGTCAGCAAAGCCATTCCTACTACCAATGTATTTCTCCACTCAGTGCCGTCAAAACACTGAGTACAGATTTGTCGACCACAGAAATGAAAACTGCAGTTGCTGCTGACCGCGCATCATATCAGGAAATGAATGCAACCTTTACATTGGTAACCACAGGACTGGATTCTTCGCTGCAAACAGATTGTTATGAGCGGTATACATCGGAATCGGATCGACAAACACATTGTGATCCCGACAAATACCGTGAGGAATTAAAGGCGTCGCTTCCGGATGCAATACAGGAACAGGCGGAAGCCGCATTTGAGGCAAACAGCGACATGTTGACCGAGATTGAGGCACAGATAGCCGTTGTTCCAAAAGTACGGTGTGATACGCAAAAAAAATGTGAAACCGGTTATAAATGTACGCAAGGGTTTTGTGAACCAAAAAAAGGAACGATAGTTCCGACACCTACGCCTTTGTCCTCTGCAGAGCAACAACTCGTCATAGAAGATATTGCGAAAAAACAGACATATTGTTCAAATATCGGAGGGGAATCATCTACCGCACAATACGACCGGAGTACAGGATTTTGTGTTATTTTGCGGGAAGGAAATCCTGTGCCGGAGGTATATGATTTGGATGGACGTACTCCAGCGGCATCCACGTTTACAGGAGCAGGTTTTACTCCTTCATGCAATACTGCGGAAACCTACGATGTTGCAACAAACAGATGTTATCTCAAAAAACCCCTAAATGTTGTTATTCCGGATGCGCAAGAAAGAAATGAGTTAAAAAGATATGTCAACAGAATTGCAACTTGTCGTGATTATGCCCTTGCTATGCAATATGATGATCCGGCAACGTCTGCTTCTTATGACCACGATAAAAAGGAGTTGGCGGAATGTCAGGAAGAAATGACCACCTATTCTTTGGTTATAAACGGCGTTGCTACTCCACAACAGGTTTCTATTAAACCGGCGCTGGATGATTTGTATGGCGATAATACAGATTTGCTACAGCAAAACTCAATGATTCAGTTAATTCGTGATAATTATGCGGAGAAAGCCGATGAATATATTACTGATGATTACGAAGTCAATATAGAGGCACTAAAAAAAGACGGCGTGTATGACACCATCACAAAAGACGCGGGTCTTCTTTTGTACCATCAGGTGAAGAATGCAAATGACCGGTGGTTGTATGAGAAGCTGAGTCCGGATGAAGCGGCGCATAATTTGTCATATGTACATGAGATGTATGGTGATGATATCGACGATACAGTTAATCCTGTGCTCAGTTTGACAATAAAAGACGGAGCGGTTGTGTCTACGGAACCAGTTACTGCAGCCAGCGGTCCTGTGTTAACGATGGGTGACGGAGGAGGTGCAGGTGAGAACTTATGGCCGTATATTTCTAAAATGATAGATGAAGTTTCAGATCCTGATAATGAGGTATATAAATATAATTTAGTATATGGTTCTGGCTCAAACAGTATCAATTCCGCGTTTGCATTGTCAGGCAATGCAATTGATTTTTCCATTCCGTATTCCGAGTGGAAAGAACTACAACCTTCCAATGAAGACCTTTTTGATATCGCAAAAGAGAGTGCAAACGAATATACAGAAAAAGTAGAGACAGACTGGTGGTATCGGAATGCGGTTGTCGTGCAAAATGCGGTATCCATGGGTGCAGGTTTTGTCACAGGTGTTGTGTTTGCTCCCACAGGTCCCGGCGCGTATGCAGCCTCTGTCGCAGTACAGGTCGGTGTGGATGTTGTATCACAGGCGGTGGTTGATGCGACAACGGAATCTGTGTCTGAACGCTTTGCCGAAAAAGTGAAGGAAGCAAGTACTGAGCCAAATACGACAGTGACGCAAGAGATTGCCACTGAAGTTGCGGAAAATGAAAAAGTCGCAAACGTGAAGGAATGGAGAGACTACCTTGTTCAGGATCTTGTCTTTAACGTGGTTGGAGAAGGTGTCGGACGGTTGGTGACGAATAAAGCGACCATGAAATTATTGACGGATTCCGTATTGGTTTCTGTTTCTAAAGATACCGTCAATACAGCCCAAGAGGCAGCTGAGTTCTTCGCAAAAGATCTTTCTCAAGGTGGTGCGCAGAAGATATTAGGTGTTGCAGCAGACGGTTCCATTCGTGAATTTACCAGTCTGTCCAGCATGGAGCTTGCCGATGACATCGTCAAGTGGGTTCCGGTAACAAAACAACTGGAAACTGATGCAGGCGTTATTCTCAAAGATGCACTGAAACAATCCGATTTTCTGGCGGGCGCCTCGCAGAAGAAAATGATTGAGAATCTGGCAAAAAATCCGGAAGTGGATGCGTCGGTGTTTAATCAGTTGAAGGAAGTTCGATCCATTGCGCAAAACGGGGATAAATCCGCCGTAAAAATGTGGGCAGATGCAGCAGCTGCCAAAAAAGCCTTAAATCAGCCATTTACCGGTGTCACCACAACAGCAATAGCTGATTTGGATGCGGCAGCCCGTGCCATAAAGCCGGATGACACGCTGATATTGAAGAGTGGCGAACAGCTGAATCTGGCTAAGGCAACGAATCAGACGGATTACGTACAGATTGTCCGGAAAAACGGTGATGCCGCAGATGTCGTGTTTGCAGGGTCGGCGGAAGAATTCGGTCAAAAGCTTGCAGCCGGTGAAATAACGATTAATCCGGGGGATATGGTGCGAAAATCACAGGCGCCGTTTTTGGTAACCTCCGGCACATTGCCCGTCGATGATTTTACCAACCTTGTGAATGCGAAGGCATTTTCCGAGATTGATGCCCTGCAGACAAAAACAACCATTTCTAAGTTTGTAAAACTTCCTGACGGTAATCGCATTCCCGTTGCCGCCAATGGTGTTCTGGAATCACTGACACAAGAGCAGCGCCAAATGACAAAAGGCGCGTTTGTCGACCTCGTGACAGACGGCAAAGTGGAGCGCGTCATGCTTGGGGCGAACGGCGAAATCAAAAAATTGCCCGCACTTTCCAAAGCATTTTCGCGAAGTACCAAAGGACTTGCATTGATAAAAGGTATCGACATAGACACCGGGAAATTTCAAGTTGGCAGATGGATAAATGAACAAATATTGAGTGAGACACCATTGTATAATACGTTGTTTGAACAAGCTTCTCGTCACGCGGATGTGAAGAATTTGCTTGATACGATCATTGCAGACAAAGGACCACGTCAGGTAAAAATACTTGATGCATCAGGGAAAGAATTAAAAACACTTCTTATCAATGATTTTGATAAAACAAGTGCGGATTATCTTGATGCAGAAGTCCTGTCGCTGTTTGAAAAAAACAACAATGTACGGATAGAAATAGCGACCATTGGCACTCCAAAAGTTCCGTCTACAACACTCGGTGTGTATGTGAGAAAAGCAGCGGACGCCCCGCTTGTGCAATCCATTTCTCTGGGTGAACGTTTTGCCCATATGACAGAACAAATCAATATCGCACGGGCAATCCGTTCACATGGGGAGCAAGTTACTGCAGGACTGCCTCTGACTGTGCCAAAAACAGGAACAACCACACTGTGGTATAACAATGCATCGGTATCACTTCCAAAAGACGGATCTGTCCGCATATTTGATGCACAAGGTACTATTTTGTACGCAAAAGATATACAACCCGGACAGGCAATCCCCGGGGCATATTTGCAGGAGGGGAATTTTGTCCAGATTTCCGGTTCCAAGTTATCAGCCACCACAAAAACAACAGGAGTAGAAACGGCATTTCGCGATATGGCAGAGGAAATCGGTACCGGCGGCGTGCGGGTGAAATATGCTGATGCATCATGGGCAGATGTGGTAAACAAAACCGTAAATACAGTGCTTGTTCCCGGTGCGTCAACGCCGCGGAATTTTGACCAACTTGCAGAACACGTCCGGTCACTCAAGGGGGAAAGTGCCGAGAATGTGCAGGAAGTGCTGAACAAAGTGCAAACAACATCAGGGAAAATTGAATACAACGGACGGTTTGATACACTGCAAAAGAAATTTATCTACGATTCGATTGATCCATCCCAGCCGGTCACTCCGGAAGTCTTGGCGAAACTGCAGCAGGCAGGGCAAGTGAGGATAACCGATGCGTCAGGCAACACACGGCTTTTCATTGCTGACGGCGGAGGATCTCTGGCGTTCCATGAACGTATTTTGCCAAAGACAGAAACAATCAAAGAATTGGTCACCGATGCCAAAGGAAATCCGGTACTGGATGCTGCAGGTCAACAAGTGACCCGAGAAAAATACCGGCTGGCGGTTCCGGACGGGAAACCGGAGCTTAAAGAACAGATTGATGCGTTCAACGGACTGCTTGACCGTTTTGAAGCGGCATATCACGGCGTGGACGGCGGGTTTTATCATGTCCGGAAAGAACAACTGGAGCTTCTGATGAGCCCGGAAAGCATTCTGCAATTGGGTGCAGGAAGCGGGAAAACGACCATCATCGGACCGATGATCGGGGCAATTGACAGAAAGACTGTGTTTGCACTTCCCAGTTCCTCTGATGCGACGGATTTCGTGAATTCCATTGCCAAAAAAACCATGCGGGAGTTTTATGACAAAGAAGGAATTGTTCCGGTATTTTATGACAACCAGCGGGGATTCTTGGAAATTTCGGAAAATTTTGACAGAACCACTGCCAAAAAAATCGATAACGCAACATTGCAGCGGCTTGTGACATTGGCAGATGATGATTCTGCAACCCATGGGTTGATGGTGATCACGGAATCATCAGATAATGCATGGGGATACATACGGGGACGAGACGGTACCGGCGATCTTGCCTCTACATTGTTGTATAAGATGAATTTGGGCACTTCCTACACCGGCGGCAAAGGGTACACCTTGGTGAGTGATGAAATCGGCGCGGTGATCAACGGACAATTCTCTGTGACATCCGGCGATCCTGTTGCCATCAAAGATCTTATTGACCAGACAGCACTCATGGGGTTGCAAGACGGGAAACAAATACTGAAAATCAGCAACGAAGTACAAGGAGGGGCGAGTCTTGCAACATTCAGAAAACAGGTACTTGACCGCATTGAACAGGTACGTGCACAAGGGTGTCTTGCTGCGGGATGTGACATGTCAACAATTGTTGAAGACTTATTTTACTCATATACCAAAACGTCGAAAAATGGCGTTGTATACCGCTTGCCGATACCAAAAGACGAGAAAATGCTTTTGAGTTCGTATGAAGAAATTATCGGACAAGCATTGAATAATCCGGATATTCCTGCAGATGCGCCGATCCGGTTGAAATTCAAAGATCTGCAAACGCGATTTGGTGCGGGAACGGAAGGATATGATGTTCTGCAACAAGAACTAGATGCATTACTTCGGACGGGTGCAAATCAAATTGACGGATCATTTGACGTCAACAAAGCATTGTTGGCAGACCTTGCATACCGGAAAAATGATTTGGAGGCACGGTGGTTTATCTTAAGTCAGGTTCCCGGAAACAGCTATGGACAGGAGGGGGCAGAAATCGTACTTCGCAGGATGGGAGGCACAACAGGAGAACAATACAGTGCAATTTCCCAGCAGATTGCACTACAGACGGAAGGGCCGGCACTTTTGACTGCGGCAGGACTTCCTATAAATAGAACAGCGCTGAAAAGTGTTGAAAATATTACGATTACACCAAAATCCAGTCAGGTCAGCACTGTTGACATCATCAGAAAAGCTCAAAAGTCCATCGGATATGATGCCACACCGGATACTGCCGCACGAAAACTTGGCATGCTTGCAACCGGCGCATCAGAGCGCCCGCCTGATCCGACGAAATTCTACCGGAGCGCCACGCAGGATGATTTGATTTATCAGGCAGCGCAGGCGGAAAAAACTGCAGGAACATTTAATACAAAAGCACATGCCTTGGTGAATATTGATGACGGCGTCACGTTCAATACAGCAACCAACGGCTATATCAAGGCATATGAAAATGTGAACGTGGTTGCGCGGACGAAGTTTGTCACTGATCCGAACGGCGGTGTCCGTTCAGAATATTTCATTGAACAGATTGTCCGGTCTGAAGGCGGGAAATTTGAACGGATCCAGACACCACTTGCGTCACTTGAAGATTGGAACAGAGAAGTGAAACAAGCATTGGAGGGCGGCAATCCGCAGAATCTGCTCATTGTGTACGAAGGTCGTGCACGCGCGGTTGATTTGAAAGTGCTGCCTGAAAGCAAAAACATCAAATGGTCCGTCATGGCAAATGATACGAACACCATGGAGGACATCACACAGGCATTTAAACGGAATCGTGTTCCGGCACAAAAAGCAGATCTGATTAATAATAAAGGTTGGAATCCTGTTGATGTAGATGCCGCATCTGAATATACACTGCTTGTCCGGTCAAACAACACGAATCTTTCCCAGACAAATATCATTGATCATTATAAAACCGTGCTTGATGACATGATCGGTAAAACGAGTGTGGAATCACGGTTGACTAAGATCGCGGAGTTTCAGACCAATGCGCTTGAAATTGCCAAAAAAGAGCTACTCAGGAATGCAAATGATACGGAGAAAAAGACCATTACTGCAAATCTGGATGCCCTTATTCAGGATGCGGAACGGGTCAAGCAATTCCAAATTCAATCCATCTCCAGAATTCCACTTGAAGGACCTACCATCGGACTGGAAGTGTGGAAACGGGGTCAGGAATCATACGCATCGCTTGAAAAAACACTGCAACAGCTCACGGATACGTATAAGCTGGAGCCGGCACAAGTTGCCACATTAAAGAATGCATTTGGTTTGAGTGATGCAGGCTATATATCATTGGATGAATTTGCTGCAATGTGGGCAAACCCAATCAAGACAGTTGGTGAAGCACCGGTTGGACCGTTGGCTGAAGTTAAATATTTTGCGACAACCACAACGCCTGATACGATGCCCACGGCGTTTTTCAACGGAAGCAGTGATCCGAGTGTGGTAAAGACAGCAAATGCTGCGCCGCCTGCGTCTGCAAACACGCCAGCGTCAGCGACACGGTATCCCGTTACTCCAGCCGAAAAAATAACAACAGCACTTGCCATTGCTAAAAAACCAGCGGTAACTGCACTCACCAAAACAGAACAATTTGAACTGCTCTCCGGCTATATGCTGGTGAAAAACGCGACCAAAGCGTTGGGCGAAGCGACACGAGTGTTGGCACAAGTACAGCAACAGCAAAACCTTCTGATACAGCATATTCAAACGCCGAAACGCCTGACTGCGGGAGTCGACATGGTTGCTGGATTAGATCAAGCCGGTGTGATGCAGCGGATTCCAATTGCGCAGGGAACCGTGGTTCGGTGGACAGACAGTTCAGGTGTTGCAACCAGTAAAACCGTGAATCAGTTTATTCAGACAGATGCGGCAGTGGGCGCGGTGACTGTGGAAACCAACGGAGTTGCCGTGACGATATCTCCTGAGGAATTTGCACAACTTCAAACAGGTGCAGGGGATATATCACCGCTTGCGATACAGAAAGAAATCACTGCCGCAGAACAAGCAGTAACGAATGCACAACAACAAATTGACCTTGTCGCAGGAGATACAACTGTCATTGAAACTGCCGCAACGCAAGTAGTAAAGACGGTGTTGAAAGAAGCATTGGGTGGGGTAGAGCCGACAGAGGCAGTGGTTACAGAAGCGCTTGCATATGCAGGTGCCGTTTCTCTTGGTGATGAGCGGGGAAAATCCGCATTTACCCAAACAGTGCAGACATTTATCAACAGACACAACGGACAAAGTGCGCAGAAAATAACTGTTGCCGCTGACAATGTTGTGACTGCGATGACCGACTCCTATCACGCGGAATTTGTTGCAGCCGCAACGCAGGGGCCTGCCAAAAAAGCAAAAACAGCGAAAGAACAGTGGGATGCATTTATCAAACTACTTGAACCTAAGCGTTTAGATACGGCAACACGGGCAAAATTAACAACTCGCCTTACAGGATACGCGAAAAAAGCATTGGGTGCAGCCATACCTCCTCTCGGCGTTATCGAGCAGTTAAGGACATCTAAAGCATATACTGATGCGCTGCAGGCGCTCTGGAAAGCGTCCGGAAAAGACTGGCAGGCATATGCAAAGAAATTGCAGTCGGTATTACCGGAACTTGCTGCTGCAGAAAACGACGAAGCTGCAGTTATTGCGTTACTGCAAGCTGCAGGTTCAGCTGCAACACCTCTAAATACAGGTTCGGGTACACCGGCGCAGAACGCCGCACCTGTTGGTCAACAAGCGCAACCTGCAGGTACAACGTCTACAGATACAGTTGCTCCTCAACTTACAGAGGTTGCCGACCGGTTCAGCAGGGTTACGGCGGGCAAAACTCTGGATGTGACGACAGACGCAGGGAAAAACGCAGCGCAGGCAATTATTGATTATGAGACTGCAGCCAAGAATGCATATACAAATGCTACACCTGCGGAAAAGGAAGCGATAAAAGATATTGCGACACTCGAAGCAATACCTGCTGTTGCAGCAGCACGGAATGCGGCATATACCGCATTGTTGACATATAAAACATCTTCCGGCGTGCTGTTTGATACACTGACCGTCTTTGATGCGCTTATCCGGCCAACCATCCAGACTCTTCTCCGTACGGCTGCGCCGGCACCGAATACAACCAATGCTAATAACACAGGCACGGTTGTTCCGGCAACACAACCGACGCAATCCACACAACCGACAAATCGATGGAAAAATTTTGTGTCTGCGGAAAAGAGAGTAGCGGATGCCATATATACGTTCGTCAACAAGATACCTGTCATTCGTTCCATGGCCAATGTTTTACCAGTGGTCTCGCAGGAAAAACTAGCGGGTAAAAAATTACTTGGCTCTCTTCTTTCCCAAAGCTGGCAGACAGCCAAGTATATGATAAGCCGTGCGCTGTTCCCTCCATTTTTGGTGTATGATGCCATACGGATTCAACACTTTATTACTGCACATCCCGATCAGCTTGGAAAAGTTGCCTTGGCAAGTATCCCGGTTGTCATTGGTGTAATTGCCAGTTTGCTTATTGCAGGCCTTACTCTCGGTGTGCCGATTCTGGCAGCATTTACACCGTTTATTGGCATGTTCTACCAACCATTCTTTTTTGCACTCGGCATTTCCATTGGATTTAACCTTGTAACATTTCCATTGTTTTTCAATGTGTTTTTTGGTCTGACCAACTTTATTCCAAAGATTTTCAAGCAACCGACGATGCAAACTATCATTGCACAACAAGATGCGTTGTCAAACGCAGCAGAACGAAAGAACGCGTCAACTGTTTTGTCTGTTCTCCGCGCAGCGAGAGACGAAGCAAAGAGTGCATATATAGCGGCGCTCAACAATACACATACAACCTCCGTTGAACGGAATGACTTGAAAGCCACGTATGAACAAGCAGAACATGCTTTCCGGACGGGCATGGCGAAAGAATCGATACCTGTTGTGATATCCACGATTGATGCTGTGACCGCTTCTGTCGACGTGACACGGAGTCAGGATTATCTGGATCTTCAAAGCGTTCTGATTTCCATGAAATCAATTGCTCAATCATCACAAAGTCAAGAAGATACATTGGCTGATGCCGGTTGGCTGCAGGAAATGATTACCGCAATACAGCGAGTCAGGAATGAATATGGGGTATTAGGAAAGAATATGCTGACAGGCAATCTATATAACTATTTCATTTCCCTTGAAACACTCGTTGATGAGTTAATGAAGGATATGTATGGTATCAAGGTGGATCGCGGTCTTACTGTTCGTCTTGAAAAAGGTGAAACAGTAACATTTGATTCCGGAACAATGCAGGTTGTCTCCAATCTGAACGCTGCAACGACAAGCAATTCTGTTGTTGTGCAGGTGGTTCATCCGCTCACATTCACTGCGACAATTGATCGTTCTTCTGACTCAGAGAGTTGGAAAGAAACATTTACCTTGAATCCCGCGGGTGTTATTGTAAAAAACAGTACCGGAACAATCGTTGAGGAAAATCTGCACATTGATACGCAGCTTCCTGATACGGATATTGATGACACTCAACCGATTTTGGAAGTGATCAACACCATGCCGGATGTCATCTCCCGCGATATCTTGAACAATCCGCAATATGAACAGGTGATGAAAGACGTTATCCAATACGCAAAAGCACATCCAGAACAGGAATTATGGTCGCTTATCTATAAAGCGTTTTATTCCAAGGGGGAGGTATCAACGGAAACAGGGTATTTTTACGCAGGGCTGTCCGTTGAAGAGCTGCAGAAGTTGCATACCTACAACCGGAACATTGTCGGGAATGTGCCGCTCGTGAGAGGGTGGAGGATAGAAGATTTCTTCGGCGGCATCCGTACGGTGGAGAGCGATCCAAATCAGGGGCCGTCGCACGTTGGCCGTCTGTATTTGAATACGAATTATGAATACACCGCACGGGTGTATCGGGCATTTCAAGACAAACTTGTGCTTGCAGGAATACCCGTGACCATCAAGATGATTGATGTATTAAGTGATAGTGCTGTACAGATTGATCTGAAAAAAGCAGAACGTCCGGATAAAATGGTGCTGTATTTTGCGGCAAAGGATCAGGAAACAGTCCTGCGTATTTTAGATGAAGTCTATCAAGAGTCTGCAGCATACAACAAAGATATTCAATTAGTGCTTCCGACGATGCGTCACAATCGTGCATTCCATGTGGGCGTACCAAAACTGGCCGCAAACCTGTATACGCCAACGGCGGAACTGATGGACGGCATTTCCTTTGTCCAGAACCGTGCGTCCGTTTCCAGTTACGGCATGATGATCAGCGATGTGCTTGAGGTTATGTCTAATGAGGGGATTGATATAACAAACCCCGCTGTTGTCCAGCAAAACATCCCTGCATATCTGTCTCGGTATCACAGGGATTCCAAATACCCGTTCGTCACAACAGAAGGAGCAACCCGTTTTGCTCCGCTCATGCAGAGAACGACGGAAAAAAGCGTACGGGTTGTCCGCCGTCCGAAGGCAAAAGACGATGCGGCAAAGGCATTTGCACAGCAGGCAGCTGCCGCGGAGCAGGCGTTTGCCGAGGTGTTGCAGTCGGTACGAGGCGGAAATGCATTTTTGCTTCCTGAGGCACTGCAGAATGCCTCAGAAGAAGTATGGAAGACGCTGCTTCTGGGGCGTGCTGTTAATGCGCTGATCGGAGATACGATTACGGCGCTTCAGGAGACAAATAACTTGGTCTGGCTCAAGGCAGTCAGTAAAACATTGCATCCTGTATCTGCCATGATGAAGTCGTTTTCCGAAACCAACGCAATTCTGGATGCAATGAAGACGCGGATCCGGTATTTGAAAGCGGAAGAAGCTGCAGCAGCAGCAACAGTTGTAACACCGGTTGCCGATGTCATACGGACAAACGCGAAGACAGTTGACCGACCGGCAGGTGACCCATATCCAAAAATTACCGTTATTCCGGAATCCTACGAACCGGTAGTTTCGGTAAAACTAGGGAATGTTATTTATCATCTTTCCTCTGTCCACGCTTTTTCCGATCAATATGATTTCGCAATCGGATACGTCGAACTTGACGGCGTTGTCTATGCGCGGCCGTTTCTGCGTTCCGCTTCTCAAGGGGTATGGAGATCATACTCGCATGAAGGCGATGATAATAGTTGGTTTGGAAAAGGGTTCAATGAACAGATGCTGATGCTTCCGCTGGAGATCCAAAATACGTTAAATGCCTTATTTTTACAGGAGACGACAAAAACGGGCGATGAACAAGCAATGTTTTATGGTCTTCTTGAACGCGGCCCCTCGAGGGCTGCACCTGCAATGACAGCTGGTGATGCAGCATATCAATACAGTAAAGAGCATGCGGCACCGAAGCAATTCCCCGGACGGTTTACCCGCTGGAAAGCAAATGTATATCTCGATAGAAAAGTTGCTGCGCCGAATTCCACAGAGGAAGAATTTAGTCACATTGTTGAACTATCGTGGGATCAAGAGACGCCGCCGACCATGCAGGATATTGCAAACGCACCGGAACTTGCATGGCTTGGAGGAATAGGCAATTTCAAATACGGGTCAAGTACGAATTTGGATACGGAATCATTGTTATATCCGAATCCGACCAGTTGGACATGGAATGATTCTGTTGAAGGGAAGGCTAAGCAGCCTGATGTCACAACATTGACAGATAAAGGAAATATCGATGCAAAATGCGCAGGGACAGGATGTTCTGCTAACGTGTATACAATGTTGTCACACGACAAAACAATTCAGTATATCGTTTTCGAAAACAGTAAAACAGGCGAGGTGTGGTTTGGCGGATGGGAAGATTTGACACAACCGATTACATCGTTCGGATTGCGAAAACAGGGGTATGTCAATACATGGTACGGCATGCCGTTGTCTGAGTATTTCAAACAAATACCATGGGAATACCACGCAGACAAACAGCCGGACGCACTGCAAGGTACTCAGTATCGTAGTGCGGCGGCATTTGTATCAAAACTTCCCGATGTTGTTGCTGTTACCGATGCGATTCATGCAGCAAAAGAGGCGGCAGGAAAGACAGGGACAAGTCTTTCAGTTCAACCTATGAGTGCAATAAAACAGCAAAAGGACGCCGCGTCAAAACAAGCACTTGCTGATCTTCAACAAGCGTTGAAGGTAAAAAATGCATCACAAGCTATTAGTGTGATGCAGAAAGTTCCAGTTTCAATTTTGAAATTAGCGAAAGATGAAGTAGCGCCTGTTTTGCAGAAAGTTTTGAATACCAAGAGTGATACACAATTCAAAAAGTTCTATACAGCGTTGGTTACAGGAACTCATCCGTTGTTGAACACATTTGATAAAATAACCACCCTGCAGACTGTTGTCAAACAGTTGCGAGACAGAATGGAACAGTTGAATCAGGCAGAAATTGATGCGCAAACAAAACCAGAAACTCCAGTGGAAGCATACAAAAACACGCCGAAATATGCTGAAGATAAAACGTTGGGTGAGGAGGTCATTACAACGTATTTGGCATATATCCGTTTGAATAACGCTACTGCACCGAAGGATTTGGATGTGATGTATTCGAAAATTACTGCCCTCAATCTGCATGATGATCCGTATTCTCAAGAAGTGATCGATCAAGCAAAGGCAGTAGTAGACAACTATCGTTTTGTGGTTGAAGAAGAGCGTCATTGCGAGGAAATCCGTGGGATAACGGAAAAAGACGGGAAGTTCTCAGCAGAAGTGAAACAGAGAATTAACAAAAAGGTACAGGAATACGCAGCCTGGTATCAGGTTCAGATGAAGAAGTCTGCTTCAGATAGGATGCTTGGTGATTTCGGTGAAAAATTAAAACGGTTCGCGCATCAGGGTGTATTCATCTGGACGCGGCAGCAGTTGCAGAATTCCATTGATGCCATCCGTGCAGACGGGATTACCATAGACGATCTTCCGGCAGCACAGAAAACAGCAAAGGCAGGTTTTGCGTCACTGCAATCATATCTGACGTACCTCCAAAGTACATTCACTGCCAATCAATTGCAGAGTTCTGAAGTCCTTGTTGCACAACTTTCCAAGATTATACAAACAGCGGTTCAGTTCGATCAGGTGTTTGCTGCAGCCAAAATTGTAAGCGCAGTGCCGGATCTGGTGAAATCCATCCAACAGGTGCAGGACGACGCAAAACAGGCAGATGCAGCGCGGAAAGAAGTACAAGAACGGGGGGCGTCGATTGACGATTTCACCGCAAAGTTCAAAGGGGAAAAGAATAACGAAACAACCCGTATTGTTGTGGTGGTACAGGATGCACAAGGAAAAGAGATATATCGTGGTATTGTTGATCATGTTTCTCCCTCAGGAAAAGAATTGCCGGCATTTATCGCGGCAGTCAAAACTGCGATGCATGAGGTAACTGACGGTGTGGTTACCGTTCATTTGACAGGAAAAGATGGAAAAACATATGGCATGGCAGGTACGATGGCGCCGTATGACCGCATTGTCGGACTAACGTGGTTTGCCGATTCTACGGAAATTCAACAGACTCTCTCTCCTCAAGAGCTCGATGCATTACAGGAAGTTGATGCATGGCTGGAACAAGTCATCGCGCAGGAGGATCAGCAGACAAAAGATGCAGTGGAAGCCGAGTTGTTTGCTGACGCATTGGCTCGCTGGGAAGCACGGCAGCAGCAGAAAGAACAGGAGCGTCAGGTATTTGCCCGTCAGCAGGCAAATCAACAGAAATTATTGCCTGCCGGTGATTACGCATCGCTTGAGATTCCAAATATTGATACCAATGCTGATAGTATAGCGCAGCAAACGGAGGTACAGACTGAGATTGAGAAATGGGAAGCAAAGAAAACACTTATGGAGCAGGGAAACACACTGGGAGAAAAAATCCATGGAGTGCTGGAAGCATTCGGAAACAGGCAGGAATGGAGGATATTGGCAGACAACACAGCAGATAGGCAGGCATGGAACACGCTCCGCGAGGCAACAGATGCTGTTGTTGCCGCATTAACCAGTCTGCAGCAGGAGGCAAACAATGCAAAGCTGGACGATCTGAGTACCTTTATCAGTGAATCCATCGCAAAACTCCGCGCCTTTTCCGATCAGTCAACACACGAATCGGAACAACAGGAAGCGATTAATACAGGTGTCGGTGTAGTTGCGCGGCTGTGGATGGCAATTGATGAGAGAGTTGCATGGTATGCACAGGAAGCAGTGCGAGCGGAGAATGAAGTTATATTATATCGGGAATTACTGAAAGACGATGCGGGTGAAAAGAATACAGCAGATACAGAACGCCGTTCGGAGTTCCAGAAACTGGCGGAGAGCGCGAAGCTTAAAGCATTGGAAGCGGGAGTTGCGGCATACACTGCTGAGCAGGGCATCAAAACACTTCAGACTATACAGAATGTTATCAAAGCATATCTTGAAACGAGCATTCCTATTGATGAAGTAAATGAACAACTGCGGAATACCGTGATAGAGGAACAGACACAGAAACTTCTCCCGGCGGTACTGAGCAGTATCGCTTCACTGCAAAAGACGAATATCAACGGTATTGATGTTGCTGTTTTTCAGGCAACGACTTTGTCAGAGCTTGTGGAAGCCGAAAGACAGCTTACAGAAGCAAAAACTGTTGTCGCAGCACTCAATCTGACGTCGCTTGATGAGCTTCTTGCCATAGTGGAAGACGATGTGGAAACACAAAAAGCGGCAATTGAAGAAATTAGGGTGAAAAAAGAACTTGCCGCGGCGCAGGAAGAGTTGGAAACTGCATTAAAACAGCTTATTTCTCAGGGAGAAGAGGGGGATCAGACGACGGTACTTGAAGATGTGTCCGGCGTTGTAAAAAGTATCGCACCCGTTGTTTCCGCGGTAACAGATAACGCAATTACGACCATCACACATCTTGTTGAAGATGGCATTGTTGAGACACCAGCGGTTAAAGCGAAAAAAACAAAACGAGCTGATGCAGTGAACAAAATAAAAACAACACCGGTCGTTGTTGCTACTGCGCCAAGTGTAGAACAAATAGCGGCAGCGCAAACAGCGCTTGGGGCTTTGTTGCCGCTGAGGGAGCAAATAAATGCCATAGCAAATCGTATTTCCAATATTTCCGTGACAGAAATGCAGGATGTATTTTTTGAGCTTACAGCAGCAATACAAGCCGCAGATCAGGCAGATATGCCGAGTGAAGAAAAACAAAAACTGTTCCCTTCGTTTGATTTGATCCGGAATGAGATAGCGGCAATACAGGATCGACTGACAACGTTGGAACAGGAACAGCAGACGATTTTGTATGAAATGAATGATGCAGATTATACGTTATTTGCTTCTTCTCTAGTAAGTATCCTTCGTCAGTTGGATGTTGTTGAAGCACAGCGGCAGGAATTGGCAATCACAACGCCGAGTGTTGCACCGGTTGTTCCTATACCGCAAATCGCAAGTCCGCTTCTGACAGCGCCTGATGCATCAGTGAAAACTGCTGACGAGCAGCGTGCGGAGGCGCAACAGATAGCTGACGCAGCAGCAAAACAACAAGCGGATACTGCCGCCGCACGGGCGAATGAAATTGCACAAAAAGTACAGCAAATTGCGGATGTTGAACGGCAGCAGGCAGAAACTGCTGCGCGGCAGTATCAGGATGCACTGACGACCACCCGAGAAACACAGGAAACAGCAGCGGCAAGATCAGAGGAAGAAAAGGATGCGCAGGCTGCGCGCGCTCAAGCATTACAAGAAGAACAAAATATACCTGCGGTTATACAATTGTTGCCTGCTTGGAGCAGGTCAACGGCTGTAGCTGCGCAAAAATTGGCAGACACTATCGGAACTGCGGTTGCAGCCCGTCAGCAGAACAATACGATGATTTCCGATATTACGGCGGGGAAATGGACAAAAGCATTGCAGACTCTGCTTCCAAAACTGACTCCTGCAACCGATGCATATACGAAAGCGCAGGAACTCCTTACGACGATTGCAGACATCCAGAAACTGCAACAGGAAGCGGCAAAGAAAAAAGAAAATGTGGATACACTTAGTGTTACAGGCTTACCACAGCAATTAGCAAAAAGTGCTGACTACCTTGCAGCTGATCAAGCGGTGCGGAAATATGGGATTGAGGAAGCTATGCGACGGGCATTGCTTCCAAAAACACATCCGGACGCTCTTTCAATTAACATGGGGGGCATTATGCAGATGTATGGGATTCAAACCATTGAAGAACAATTCCAGAATGCGATTAAACAAATTCCAGAAGCAGATGCACAATATGGCGGACCGTTTGAAATAGTATGGGATCAACTTTCCCAGTCTCCAGACGCGCTCCAGTTAAAGTTGGGCAACGGGACGATCATCAAGCCTTTGGCATATGGGGGAAACCGTGTTGTTTTTGAGCTTCCTAATGGATACATCATCAAAATTGAGGCACTGCGTCTCATAAATGGATTTTCAATGGTACAACAATGGAAGAGCTTTCCAACGAGCGCTGAAGCCCGCGTCTCTTACTATCGACCTCAATATCAGGATGATACACGTGTATATGCAAATAATGTTACCAATAATGCCTCAGAAATCGCATTCTATTACTCCCTTTCAGAGGAAGATCGGATTCGGTATGCAAAGCCACATGCATTTGGCGGTACAGAAGGACAAAATCATTTCCAATACGTTATTTACAAAAAAGCGGATTTTCCATGGAAAAATGGAAACAACGAAGGCGCATTTGATTTCGTGAATTCACCAGATCAAGCAGTTTTCAATCAGGTAGGACAGGATCCATTCGTTTGGTTATCTACCGTATATAGACAAACCGGTGCGCCGGATATCCATACGGGAAACGTCGGCGTGATCGATGGTCAACCGCAGATGTTGGATTTTCTGGATTGGTCATTGGCCAACTGGTATCTCTTCAGTAATGTGGATACAGCTGTAATGGATCAGCTCCGGCAAGCTGACTCTTTTGCATTTGTTCCGGAAAGCAACCAATCGCTCGTGCTATATACAAAGGACGGGGTGTCGTATTTGACGACGTTGAAAAAGGATGGCGTTATTGTTGTGAATGAACAACCGCAAGCGAATCCAATGGTATTGTCAAAAACGGATAATCCTGAAATTTTTGTCGCACCAGGTGTGCGGTATTTCTATACGCAAGGGGCGTTCGTGAGAGCCAAGCAAACGGGTTATTTCTTCAAAGATTTAACGGAACATGACTATGTATATAAAAATAGCGATTCCATTGTTTTGTCTGACGGGGAAATTGTGCGTGTTTTTATGGATCGTTTTGGTCAGGTTCAGGAGTTGTCGTTGCAAGAAGGGGATCCTGCTGCCATATGGCGGTTGTCTAATTGGAAAATCCCTCTTGCTGACGGCAGGTATTTGTTGCGCATTTCATCTTTTGAATACATATTTGATCCAACAATGAATACAATAGCTCGTGTTCCCCTTACAGATACTGCGCAGGAATTTTTGGTGAAGAATGGGAAAGAGCGAATTATTTTCAGTGATGGATTTCGGGGAGTGGTGGATGCAACTCCGATGCCTGTTTCATCCACATTGGGAGGGAATGTATATAAAGTGCTCGATAATCAGGAAAATACCACCTATGTATTTATTTCCGATGATGCTCAACATGTAGAGCATCTATACACAGGCATTCAGTATGTTGCCGGTACCGAAAAAAATAAAACAATTCTTACAGTGCAAAACAATGAACTTGTCATAGTGCAACCATATAACACGAAAGAAGGCATGGTGCTTGAGACAGGGCCACAATACTGGGTGCTGTATAGTCTAGACAAGGTAGCCCTGTTTACTTCGTTATTTTCCAGTTCCCCTATATATAGTCCTGCGTTGTTTCATTTAACGAACGGCGAAGCGTTGGTTATCACTGATCAAAAGGCTGTTCAGGGAACATTAACGTATGAGTCCGATAAATTGTATATTATAAAAACTGAAACAGATACGCTGCAATTCATTGCAGATGCAATTTGGTATACGGTAAATGGGAAACAATTTCAGGACGGGGAAATTATTACGGTTCATCCAGGTGATTTTATTGAAAATCGCAGAGATGCATCCAACCCGATAGGATATGTACAAGCTGATGGAACAGTAGCAAAAACAACACCATCTGCTGCGGAAACGGAATCAACAAACAACACGGAACCTGCAGGTGTTGCTTCTCCGAATGAATCTATGCCAGAAACCCTTCGTCAACCATTGGATATTCAGCAGACAATTGCCGTCGTTCAGGCAGTTGTCAATGAATACAAAACAGCACATAAGGCGATTCCAGACCTCATCGCAGCAAGAAAAATCAATGAACTTGGGATCATTTTGGCAAAACTGCATCCTGCAGGAGAGGTGGCGACAAGTATTGGTGACCTTATTACGACGATTCAGTCTATGCAGGAGCAAACAAAACGTATTGGGGGGATTATCGCCAAAGTCGATGAGGGATTGCAATATACATCCATTACAGATCCGACACATCCTGTGACAATTCCTTCCGGACAATTCCTTATTGTTCCCGTGGGGAAAACACAGAAGATTCTGTATAACAATTTTGGTTCACTTACGGAACCAGAATTTTATATAGGTGACGAAGGTGTCCTTTTTTGGTCCGGTTATGAGTATAAGTTCGTCGCTCAGGACAAAATGCAACTCAATGCTCCTTTTGAAGCAACTGCATTGTCGACACTATCAACGATTTTACATCTTACAGGAAAACGTAATTCCGTTTTGTTGCCCATCAACAATGGTTATGTCACAGATAAAGCAACGATGACATATGAAGATATAGTGCGGAATATACAATTATATAAAATTTCTGACGGGGAATTATGGATTGATGGCGAGGGGATACAAGTTTTACACAATACCACAATGCAAGCGATACACGGGTTGACGTTGGTTGAGGCAGATGACTTGGTTTCAATTATTGGAAGTTTGGATTCAGGAGTGATTCAACAAGACGGGACGATCGTGTGGAAGACCAGTTCAAAACCAACAAGTCCGACGTCTTCACAAGCACCACAAAGTTCATCTGAGACAAATCAGTCGGTTACCCCCGCGGTCACAGATGTAGTTGTGACCGAAGTGACATTGACAACCGTTGATGTACGACGAGGTGAAATATTTAAACAAGTAGCGCCGCTTACCACAATCACACAGGCGCAGGCGGATACATGGGTTACTGAACTGCAGAATTTGCAAAAATCCGTTCCCGAAACAAATATTCTATATACGCGGCTGCAGGAAGTTATTGATTTCATCGGTAAAAAACCGATAGCGGTAGAACAGAAAAAAGAACCGGTTGTCGAGGTACAGCAGGAAACGCCGGAACAACAACTTGATAAAGCGGTTGCCAATCTTAAAGAGGTTGTTGATAACGGCGGATCGTTCATGAATACCATACGGGCGATAAACAACACATTTGATGCTGCTCTGCATGTTACTGATCCGCAGGGAATTGGGGATCGGGTGTTTGCTATTATTCAAGGTTTATCAAAAGACAGTCTTGAGTTCTTGCAACATAGTTTACAGGGGCGGTATTTGGAATTGAATGTTCCGAAGATGATCGATCGTATTAAGGAACTTCTGTCTCAACCGGCATCTGAACCGTCACCGGTCACAACAGAAGAACAACGTCTATCGGTGGTGGATGTAGTGAGTTCACACATCAAAACTGTTCCCGCTGTTGTCAGGACTGCGGATATTCAAGATTGGATCCCTGTATACACCACATTATCGTCTATTTTGGATGGAGTAAAGCAATATTCGAAGAATTTTGATGTATATCATCTGGATCAATTTGATCTGCATGCAAATACAGTTGGTAAAGAGAAAACACCGCAAAATCAAACAGTATTTTTTGAGAAAAACAAGGAACAGCTTTTGCAGCTTCTGAAGGAACAGGGGATTACGCGGCCGGAAGTAGGAAAACCGATAGACGGGATAACGCAAGAGGAGTTTGATACGGTGTTTTTCCCAGCGTTTGCAGAAAGCGTGTATCAGGTGTTGCAGCCGGCATGGATGAACTGGTCCTTACGAGCGGTACAGAAAGAAACGATTGCACATCCGGAAAACTATATTGTGTCAGGTAATCCATATGCATATATCTCAAATCTGTTGAAATCCCGATATGCATGGGAACAACCGCCGCGAAATCAGATAAACAATGTCGTTATTTTTACCATTGAACAAGGAATTTGGCCGGCAAGCGATACGATCGGCCAGTCGCTTGAAACGGAGCCGCTTAAAGAGCGTATTCGAAAAAATGTTGAAGAAGATGGCTACACACTCCTTCGGTATCTTGGAGATGGTACAGATGGCTATGTATATCTGATGAAAAAAGGATCTCTCCTCTACGCTTTGAAAGTATTTAAGAAAAATGCTGGTGCTCAATATGAATCATCAGTATATAAACGATTGGTAGAAGCAGAAAAAAGTGGAGTATTGGGAAATGCAGATGAAACGTATCTTACGGAACTCCGTGCGGATACAGCAAATAATTACGCCATTATGCCGTTTGTGCCCAGTGATGCTGATGGGTTGAAAGACTTCTTTACTGTTGGAGAAATAGTAAAAATATCCCATCTTTCATACCTGTACGCACAGGAAAATCTGCTTTGGATGGACACAAAAAATGAAAATTATCGTTTCGGTCCGGCAGATGATTTACATATCATTGATTATGGTGGATTCAAATCATTTTCCGAAGCTACACAGCAAGACAAAGACGCGGAACGGGGATCATGGTTGACGTTTGTGGAGAAAAGTATCCGACAGGATATTCCCGAAAGTGATCGGCAGGTATATGACGCCTTATGGAAACAGGCGCTCAGTATGGGCACTGATGCCTCCGTGTTATCTAAAGCTGAGTTTGCAGATTCATTGACGAGCCCAATCTTCTCTAAATTACCGAAAGTTGTTCAGGTATTGCTGCTTCGGCAAGCAGGACTACTCAATGCTCCATTCGAGTGGTTTTCCAGAGACGGGTACAAAGACCGGCTTTTGGATATGCTGACGATTGCAAAAGAACAGGGAGTTCCTCAATCGCAAATCCCGACGGCACTTCAAGGTCAATACACCGAAGATCTCAGTAAACGGTTGCCAAGTGATGACGTCATCACACAGGCAGTGAAAAATTTTACAACTTCACTGCCCTCTATAACAGATCTACGGCAAAAACAGGCGGTGCTTGCACCGGTATTTACTGCAGTAATGTATGCACTCAATGTGGAAACAGAGAGCGGAAGAGGTTTATATTTTGCGCTACAACATAAACAACCGATGTTGCAACCGATTGTGCTAACGGATTACTCAGAAGCATCAATGCAAGATATTGTTCAAAAAACAACCCCATATAGTTACTTAGGAAGGGAAACAGATCCTGCAAAACGGGAAGCATTTTTCTATGTAATTCAGTCCCTTGTTCAGCAGCTTGCCGCGATATATCCGCTACCGAACGGGAAAAATGACTTAACGCAGGATATCGGGTATATTCCTTGGATCTCTCATCTGTTGCTGATCAGTGACGGTCTTCAGCCTAAATATTTTGGCATTGATGGTACAAGAATAACTACGGATGATATAAATAAAATAAGTTTGCAGACTGATACATCGATTGTGACGATGAATGCGGTGATTCAGGCAATGAATCCGTCGATTACTGCATGGGTGACTAAAATTCTGAGTCAATTTGCAAAACCGTCATATAGTGAGATTGAGCAAGTTGTGCAGCCGCTTGTTGATGAAATAATCGCAGCAAAAGGCTGGAAAATTCCTGCAGATCGTAGGTTGTTGTATGGGGTTGCTGTGGAACAGGTGATGATAAATCTCGCTCAGTCATATAACATACAGGTTCCGTTATCTCCGGCACCCGATGATAAAAAACTCGCTGCACAGCAGTATGTCGAAACGGTGCAGAAAAAATATGCTGCCGATATCGCGGTGGAATTGTATCCGAAAACGGATGAAAAGACGTTGATAAAAGAACAGCAAGCCGTTTTTATTCAGCTACAAAATGTCATTGGTGCGACTGAAGATATCACCCCTGTCGCGCAAGAGATTTTGCGTTTGATGGATAAGAAGCTTTATGATCCCTCTTATAACTCTGTGAGTCGTGGTGGATTTATCACCGCCTTGTTTAAGCAGATTAACAAGATTCAGGATATTGACCGTTTACGGGTGATTATTGCAGCACTGCAACCGATTGTGACAGAGTGGTCGGATTTGCCAGAGGTGCGAAATGCATTACAACGGCTTCCTGATATTACTATTCCACCGCAAGCGCCGAAGGAATTGGTTATCGATCAGATCGTTGCTTCAATGAAACAATCAAACGTGTCGAATGAGCCAGTTGTTGAGAACCAGCCGGTTGTACAGGAAGTGAAAATGCCTGTTGCAACAGTTGAAGAAGTTGTTGAAAAACCACTCAAAACCACACTCGCCGAAACAATTACTCTCATGATGGCAAAACGGCTTCCTGCAGTGTGGAAGACGCTGTCGCAGACAAAACAGCAGGAGATTGTGAGTGAGTTGCAGCAGATAGCATACGCTGCAATAGCAGATGCAGTGAATCAGTCATACGTGAGGGACATGATTGCAGGATCTCGGTCAAAAGCATTTGTCACAAACCGGTTCTCAGCCGTTTTTGAGGATTATCTCCAACAGGCATTGGTTGAAACCGGTACTATGACCGGTGAAATTCCGATTTCACTCCGGACAGATTTGGCAACACTGGTCATTGATGAAATTACGCCGATGGTATCGGCAACCGTAACTATCCAAAAACCCGTTACGCAGAAGACAACACAACCGAAAACAGAAACCTCTTCAAAGAACGACACATTCAAGCAGACTATTGTAGCCCGTGTTCGTGAACAAATCGGCAATACGCTGGCGGCAAGCATCGTTGACCGGAATGAAGCGTCGCGAGTGTATGCGCTGCTTGATGCGCTTCAGGCAGAAGGAGGGGAGACTGGTGCGTATGTAAAAAAATACAAATCCACGCTTGCAACACAGATAATAAGAGAACTGCTTCGGACACTCACGGTGGATCCGGAGGCTGTGCTGACATTTAATGGAACAGTGTATCAAAAACAATCAAAAGGTGCTCTTTCTGTATCAAATATTGTGTGGCAGCTTGATCCGGAACAAAAGACAATCGTGACAATTCATCACACAGACGGCGTTATTGATCAGGTGAGTATGAAGCCAAATGCCATATCGCAAAAAACATTGCTTGCATATATGCGGCCGCTTGACAGCGCAGTGTTTACCACAGCATCCGGTGAAAAAATTGTCATCACCCTGACACGACAAGGAGGAAAGACCATGGACGGTGCGCTGGAAACGCCTGCACTGTGGCAGCAATACAGCACGTCTTCCACATATACTTCCATTGTCTCCGGTGCCACAGACGATGTATCAGTCAATCGCGTGTCAGCAATGGCAATAGAAGTCGGGGATGATGCGGCATCATTGGTTGGTCCTGTCGTCAAAACGGTTGCCAATGCAGCACAAAACCTGATCCAGAAAACGCCGCAGACATTCATCGCGGACATCCGCGCCATGCTTCCGCAGGATATTCCTTACGTGGTAAGAAAAGGAATTGCCGATATGCTGCAGCAGGAAATTGCTGAACAAAAAATTACCACATATGCCGATGCCATGTCTCATGTTGCCGCAGGGACGCTGTCTCCCAGTTCCGAGGCAATCCTCGGAAATCTCGGATCGCTTTCTTCTAATGCAAAAGAATGGCATGATGCACTTCGGTTGGTCATCGCCAATATGCCTGAGTCGGCATGGGATCCGAATATCACGGTCGTGATGAGAAAAACCATGACTGCCATTCTTGCCGGAAAACTGACCGATGCGAAAGAAATCCATGAACTTCTGACACGGGAAGAAACTGCAGAACGAACTGTCAGGATGGCCACACTGATTCAGGCGATATTCCGTTCGTATGCTTCTGGTGTAAACGGGGTGACGCTTTCTGCAACGATGGCCAAACAAGCAGTGAATGCACTGACACAACCTCTGTTGTCATACATCCGTCCATTGATTCAGACAAATGTATTGGATGTTACCGATATGCAGGCACTTACCGCGTTTATGGAATCGCATCAGATCACCAGTGCAACCAGTCCCGAAATGATTATGGCGATGCGGGAAGCACAGGTTACCGCCGGCGGGGTGACGCCGTTCGAGTATCCCGCGCCGGTACTGCGTCAGCAGGATGTGCATACCATGCTTACTGACGGGATGAACAGTGATATTCAGGCAAGACTCGAACAGGTATTGGCTGCGTATCATCAATCCTATGACGGATGGGATAGTATCCAAACCCAAAAAGCGGAGCTGCACGACACCATGCTGCATGCAGTCCTGCAGGCAGCGTTTACCCATTACGACCAAATCTATGAGAAGAATGCATTGGTGGAACTGAATCCGAAGAAAATCAACAATTACCTTGCTATCTTCGCTGTATTGCAGCCGTTGTTTGAAGATGAATTTGCATCCATGATGAACGGTATGCAGCAAGTAGGAACTGCTGTGGTGCAGGTGCAGGGGGAACATCCGGAGATAACAGGAAGAGATAATTTACTGGATGTGTTGCAGCAGCAATCGGTATTTAAAACGCAATATACTCTGTTTTCACCGAAAGATATGACGTATATTGCTGAACTGTATATTGACGATGCATTCGTTCAGGCACCGATTACCACTCAAGAAGCGGAGAATATGGTACAACGTCTGAAAAACGACGGCACACTGCAGGATGACATCCATTGGGCATTGGAGAATCAACTGAAACAGGCAGCACAGGCAGAAAAAACAGCAGAATCGCTGCTTCTAGCAGATGGCTTGGTACAGCAAACAGTCCGTGCAGCGATCCTTTCCACTCTCCAAGAGTCATTGAGCGATACTGGTGTTGGAGGAGTATTTCATCCGACGACTAAAAACTATCAAACTATTCAAAGCGTTGCGGATCAGGAAACAACAAAGGCAATGCAAGAACTCCGGGATCTATTGCAGGGGAATGACAATCAATATACAGGTCTTGTCGGAACTCTTGCGGAAGCAGTCCGGCAGGGGGAAGAAGAAACTCACGCATATGTATCGTGGAATCAGGTGAAGGAGTTTTTGGATAAACAAAACGTATTGAATCAACAGACTTCGTATTTTTCTTCGAAAAGCCTTCTCTATTTTGCACAAATTCTCTTTGAACCAAGCACACTGCAGGCAGATCTTGCAACAACCATCACCACCAAGCCGCAGGAACTTCCCAAAAAACTGCAAAAACTGTTTCACACGATCAGCGCACAGGATGTTGTTCGACAAGAGGCCAATAAAAATGTAAAAACTGTATTGAAATTTGCGGGTGCATTGAGTGCACTTCTTGTCGGATTTGTGGTAACACATATTCCTCTTGTTTTGTCGTTTATCGGTGCAGTATCCGTTGCGTTCCAACAACCGTCTTCTTCTGTTCCTCAAACACCCTCTGCTGTGATGGAGCAATACAACCCGACGCAGACAGATACACAGACAGCAACTCAAACGGAGACACAGCCACCATCCACAACCGCAACCAAAGAAAATAATCCGATGTATCAGGCATATCAACAAGCTGCTTCTGTTCAGGATTTTCTGTTTCGGCCGTTATTTGAACGGATTGTGAACGAACGGGCGGCGAGGGCTGCGGAAGAAGGGGATTCGTTCTGGTTCAGAATCACCGGCAAACACGAAGCTGAATTGACGAAAGCTGAAAAAGACGCAGTCATCCAAAATCCGGTGATTTCCATGGTGTTGTTTGTTTCCGACGGACAATTGGTCGATAACGAGGGTGAAAAACTGGATACGCCGGATGAACTCAGGCATGCGCTGTCAACATCCCGTAATGACGGAACATTTATCATCTATCTGAACACCCAGACCGGCCAAATCAACATAATCAACTCCACCCGTCAGGCTGTCATGGCTGACGGATCTTTGTATAACACGCTACTGCAGCGCGACAAGGAACATCCGATGCAGGGCGCGCAGATTGCTCTTGAGGAAATGTTCGGCACCACTATCGATGAACCAATGGTGACAGACCGGTATTTCCTGAAAACTCTGGTTGACCAGCTATTTCCGGAAGGCATATCCGTCACTGTCTCCCATGACATGATTCGGCAGGACAACGGGGATGTTGTGTTTACCAAGGGGACACATGTTATGAACGGGAATCAGCTCATGGATTACGTCACCGTTAGGAAAATCAATGGAGAGAGCGAGTTCAATCGACAGATCCGTGGCGCGCAAGTGATCGGGATGGTGCTGCAAGAAATGACAAAACAGGATTTGGGGACACTGATGACTACCGTTGCCCAAATTATGGAAGCCAGTGCGACAGACGGCGGACAATTTATCACCATGAATGACTTATGCGGGGTGAACGGAACAGAAAACACCATAGAGACCATGTCTCACCGATTTCAGTTCCTGCAGGATGCGAGTGTATTTACCGACATGGAACGGTTCGAGAATCAGTTCGCGTTGAATTACAATTTTCTGCATCCGGATATGATCGTACTTGAGCCAAGCGATGCGATTAAAAACTGGCAGCTTTTGTCGTATGCCGGCGGTCTGTTTGATGTATCCATCACGCCGATGGGTGTCTACACATCCGCAACGCAAGTTCCGAATTATACCGGTCCGCATGCGGAGAATTTTTATGTTGTGACACAGAATTCCATAGAGGAAACCCAAAGTATCGGATTCAGTACATTGCCGGATCGTGCGGTTTCGTATTTTGAAAATATCCGCGCAATTGCAAATAACCTAGTTGCCGACAGCGTCAAGACAATCAACACTTCAACCATTCCGGTTCCCATTACCAATAGTGCGGCTCAGTCGAATGCTCCTGCGGTGACGGAAACGCCCGCGGCGGTTGCTCAAGCTCAAGTATCGTCAGGAGATATCTTTATGCAGCCGGTAGTATATGTTATGAATGTAGCAACTCCATATCCCGGTGTTGCACAAAGCAGTGTTGTGCCGGACGGTCGGATATTTACTCAACCTGATGAATGGTTGCCTGTTGCGGAAGAGGATTTGCCGTCTTCAGGACTACTGCGGTCACCTGATGCCTATCTGGACACCATTGCTTGGTTTCATGTTGAAACATCCACCCGATATGCCATTACTGCAGATGGAATGACAAACTGCAATATTTACGTTTGGGACATAACCAGAGCCATGGGTGTGGAATTGCCGAGATATTATAATGGTGACAAAACACGTGCTTCTTGGCTATTTAACTGGTTAACCGGTGAAGGCGCACAACAGTTTGGTTGGACTGCAGGTTCCGGTCAGGATGTCGGATGGAGGGAAATAAGCGCTGAAGATGCACAAAATGAGGCAAACAAAGGCAATCCGACTATCGCCATCATGGGGCCGGAAGGATATATCGGGCATGTTGCTATGGTTATTCCCGGCACGCTGACCACTGTTGATGGGGTGCAATATCCGACCATTTCTCAAGCGGGACGGGTCAATTTTACCGGTCAGAGCGCATACGAAGGATTTAAAAATCTCATTCAATCAACCAATCAGCCTATCCGTTATTTCGTCAATGATGGAAGATATATATTGACAGATTCTGATCAGGCGGCTGTCCCTGCGTCCAATGACGCAGCCCAACAGCAGGCGAATCAATCAACATCCAACTATACATTTAATGAAGATAAATCAGAAACATCGTTTTTGGCCTCAAATACCATGCAGGATCGGCTTTTCTGGGTAAGAAGTTCATTTGCCAAGATGTTCGACGCTGCTTCGTCACTGCCATTATCACCCGTAGAACAGCAGGCGGAAAAAATAATTACACCTCTGGCAAAGACAATTGCAGACAGTGAAAACGACCAGTGTATTTTTGGTTCTCTTCTTATTCATCCAGTATTTGCACAAGGGGTAGGGAAGCCGTGCAGTGGAGCAACAAAGATAGTCAAAAAGATAAGCGGGCTGACAGTGAAGGCGACCGGACGAACAGCAAGTGATGCAATGAAACTCACAGCCTACATGCCACATCGGATGATTTTTAACCAAATACGCGCATCTGATCAGGTAAATACGT
>CAZSTG010000007.1:0-50062 GCA_964609895.1 uncultured Gammaproteobacteria bacterium
TATCGGTAAATCCGCGGGAATATATAGCCCGCTACCGTCAGCTTTCCTTGACAGAAATCCATAGCTATGACACGATGAATATATGAGGAAAAAAGCCATTACGGTGGTGATTTGCTTTCAGCTGATCATCATTCTCCTGCTCGTCAACCTGACGCTGCTTTCCACAATGAAACAGTCTTCCTTTATGGCCCGCGGCGACGGATATCAGACGGCAGACATCGCATCAGCCCCTGTCGGCACAGGTAAAGTTCTGGCCGCATCCATAGAGGCGGCGGATGCAAGGGAACTTCTCATCAGATCCTTTATACAGACGTTTCAGCCGAATTCTCCGATGCTTCCCTACACAAAATCCTTTATTGAGGCAGCAGACGCGTACAACATCGACTTCCGTCTGATTCCTGCAATCGCCATGTGCGAATCCAATCTCGGTAGCCGCATCCCGTCAAAGGATTCCTTCAATGCATGGGGTATTGCCGTATATACGGGACAACAGCACGGAAAAACATTCAACGACTGGCCGCATGCCATTGACTGGGTCGGGCAATATATACGGGAGAAATACTATAACCGTTCCATCACAAATCTTGTGGAAATCGGTGCAATCTGGGCGCCGCCGTCTGTTGCCAAGGAGAATTCTTGGGCAACCTGTGTGGAAGGCTTCATGGAACAGATCCGTTAATTATAGACCTATAAACTCACCCTCAATTGGCAAAATAAGCCTGTCAGAATAGGCTAGTTTTAGCTTCAAAACAGGCTTAAAATAGCCCATAGGACTTGACAAAAAGGGGACTATAGGGTATACTGTCTCCCAGATCCTAAAGTAGATGTATTTATATATCCGCTTTAGGATTTTTTAGTGGTCTAAACACACACGTTAGACACGGTTTTCCGAGGGTGAATCATCCGAAGGAAAACAGCTTACCGGATCTTCAATAGCCTGCTTATCCATCTTCATGAACATCAGAATACTGATATTCGTGAGGGTAGAGGAGCTTGATACCTATGAAACACATGTGGAATACAGTTATTGCAATTTTGTTTATGGCGATAATGCTTGTGACACCGAAAGCTGTCATGGCTGCTGAAAAAGAAGCCGGTGCTACAGCCAGCCTGTCGGCAAGCACGTTTGGGGAAATTAATTCTCTGAACGACCGTATTGTGCATCTGGAAGGGTATCTGGAATCAAAAGACTCACCACTTGCCGGTTCTGCCAAAGCATTTATCAGTGAAGCCGACAGACTTGGGCTTGATTGGAAACTCGTTGTTGCTATTGCAGGAACGGAATCCTACTTTGGACGCCATATCCCGCAAAACTCATACAACGCGTGGGGATGGGCAATATTTACCGGTATGAGCGACGGAAAGCACTTTGATGGGTGGGAAGACGGAATCGCAACAGTATCCGAGGGTCTGAAGCAGAATTATGTAGACCGAGGGTTAACAACGGTCGAAAAGATCGGAACACGATACGCTGCCGATCCCAACTGGTCTTACAAAGTCAACCATTTTATGGACGAAATCGAAGCCTTTAGACCGAAAAAACCTGATCAATTAGCTATGTCTATTTAAACAAAAAACTGCGGGGAAACCCGCAGTTTTTGTATCCCAAAGCTTCCTGATATAATACACGCATTGCTCTCGTGGCGGAATTGGTATACGCGCAAGTTTTAGGAACTTGTTCCGAAAGGATTAGAGGTTCAAGTCCTCTCGAGAGCACAACACCTCCAGTTGACCCTTCACGAGATTCCCTGTAGCATGGATATATGAGAGGAAAAACCGCTCTTCTTTTAATACTGTTAGCTTTCATATTTGTGCTTCCACACAAGCAAGTCTTTGCATCTTCTGCAACTTCCTATAAGGATTATTTATATCAATTTGACCTGTATCGCACAAAGCAGAATAATTTCAAGGTCGCACGAACCGAATATCTCAAATACAAGACACTGCTTTCAGAAACAACGGCGCTTGATACAGTCAAAGCAATGCTTACACAGCAGGATCAGCTGCTCCGTTCCTATCTGCTTTTTTTGAATGAAAAACTGAATGAAAATACCGGATTATCGCAGACAGAAAAGAACCTATACCAGACACTGATTCAAAACGAAGTACAATTCCTTGAAACTCATGCAGCGCTCATTCCTTCCATCGGATCACTTGCCGATGCAACCAATGTATCGAAGCAGCTGGAATCGCATTATCTGGTACTGCAGATTTCCATCAGACAAACCATCATTGCACTCGGGCAGGGCGATCTTATGAAATTAAACGGCGAATTCACAACGAACTATGACAGGCTGAAAGACCTCGCAAAATCAAACACGGCGAATTTTACTCCGGAAAAACAAAGTACCATTGACCGCTGGCTGTTGCAGATTGCCAATAAACAAAGTCTGTTTCAACAAAAAATGACACAGATCACCACGGCAAACAGCCAAATTAAGGGGACAACAGAAGCAGATATGAATACCATGTTTGTCGGCGTACAGAAAAATCTGGGAGAAGCAAAACAATATCTAACGGAAGGAAAATCGTATATGCAGGAGCTGATTAATCTCCTCAGATACCAAAACTGACACATATGGATACTGATACACAAACACCTATACCAACAGTACCAACCACACAGCCAGAAGAAACATTTCAACCGGTTATTCAGCCTTCCGTTGAAAAACCATATACGGAAAAGCCAAAATCAAAACTTATGCCTATCCTGATGGGCATTGCCGTTGTACTTCTAGGCGGCATCTACGGGTTACTCATCAGCCGGATACAAAAACCGACGGAAACACAGCCCGCCGCCACACCGACGCCCGTAGCTGAACCAAGCATTACGACCATGCAGCCGCTTTCCGCTGTGGCAACAACAAGCGCATTTATAGCTCTTGAAAACTCCGTAGCATCGCTCTCCTCGGCAATAAACGCATTAAACGTCAGTGATACAACGTTAAATCCTCCGACTCTTGACCTGCCGCTCGGACTCGACACAAAGTAACACGCTTGTCCTTCAGCGAGGATGTATGATAAACTTCCCCCTATGAATACACAAATCAAACGTCTTGAAGACAAAACCATCGAACTTACACTTTCCATCCCTTGGGAAGATATTCAAAAAACCTACAGCGAAGTCGTGGATGAATTCGTGAAAGAAACAGAGCTTCCGGGATTCCGGAAAGGAAAAGCACCACGAGAGGCAGTTGAGGCAAAACTCGACAAAAACAAGGTCTATGAGGAAGTGATGCAACACATCATTCCAAAAGTGTATTCAGAAGCAGTCGAGAAAGAAAAACTCCACCCCGTCGTCATGCCAAAAATTACCCTGACAGAAGCCAAAGAGGGAAGCGACTGGAAAGTCCTTGCCATCACCTGTGAACGGCCAGAAATCACCCTTAGCGACTACAAAAAAGCAGTCTCAGAAGCAAAATCAGCAAAGGCAAACAAAATCTGGGTACCGGGGCAGGAGCCTACAAAAGAAGAGCAAGAGAAGGACAAGAAAATTTCACTTGATGAACTCTTAGCCGCCGTATTTACCACCATCAAAGCAACACTTCCTGCAATTCTTATTGATCAGGAAGTCAATCATTTGCTTTCCGATCTGGTCGACCAGACAAAAAAGCTCGGATTAACCGTTGAACAATACCTGACGTCAACCGGCAGAACAGCAGACGGAATTCGGCATGAATACGAAGAACAGGCAAAACGCACATTAACCTTGGAATTTGCCTTGGAAGACATTGCAGACAAAGAAGGCATTTTGGTATCTGATGATGAAATTGATACCGTCATCAAGACAGCCAAATCACCTGAGGAAAAAGCGTCGCTGGAAAAACAGCGCTATTACCTTGCAACAATCCTCAGGCGTCAGAAAACAATCGACATGCTGGCAAACGTGTAAGGTTTCGACAAACGTTCCTTCATACCCAAAAAACATATAGACACTGCCGATAAATGGTGTATACTATGGGCGCTATATGAATCAGGGGCAATCCAAACCAAATCTGAAACGACCAGCTCCCTTTGTGGGAGATAACGTGCTGGAGACTGTGCGGAGCATTGGCGGATCCGTTGTCGACACCGCACAACAAGAGATAACACAAAAACTTCCCGACAATATACTGCAGGATATAGTCGGAGCAGCCACAACCCGCGAAGCGCTTCAGCCGAACGAAACCATACATATAACACAACAGGAACAACCGCAGACGTCACCAAAGGATCTGATTCACGCACTCACAACTCAGGATGAAACGCTGACAGCAAAAGAAATTGCACAGCTCCGCAGTCAGTTGGCTTCCCTTGCACCCAAGGTAAACCACGCGGAAGCAAAAAAGGCGATAATCGAACAGCCAGAACACCAAGCCGGCATCTACCACAAAAACCGTCTACAGACATTAGTCGAAAGCATCCAGAAGCTTATGACCAATCCTGATGATGGACTCACATGGTTTAGGGAAGCCGGAAAACGGAAAAAACAAATGGGTTTCTGGGGAGGATACAAAAAACACGGAACAACTTTCGGTCTTTCCAGCGAACGCACCGCCGCAACACAATCCGGATAAACTTGTGGACTTGAGAGGGATCGAACCTCTGACCTTTGCAATGTGAATGCAACGCTCTAACCAGCTGAGCTACAAGTCCAAGGTATTCATTATACCATCTTTTTATTTTTTCAAATCTTGAATCCTTTTATCTGATTGGGTATGACGTCTAGGTCATCAACAGACGTTTCTTATGCGGTTTTCTGAATATTTCTGACAAATTATCTGACAAAAACTTGACAGATTGCTGAAACCTGTAGTATAACAGGGCAAGTAATGCTGCCCTATGGCATTATTCATGAAGAAAAAACGAAAAGTTTTTTTTCAGAAGACAGTCTCTGTCATCACTGGTTTGTTCCTGGTGTTCCAATCGTTGACTCCAGGATTTTTTATATCTTCAAAATCATTTGCACAAGAAGCACCAGTTGAAACACCAACACCCACTGTTGTTCCTGCACCTGAACAACCAAACAATAATGAGGTAACACCAACACCAGAAATAGTTGCTCCAACACCAAGTGAAGAAGTTTCACCAACACCACTTGTAGAACCATCTGTAACAGTAACACCAGAACCAAGCCAAGAACCATCACCAACCATAGAACCACAAAAAGAAGAACCTTCAAATACACCGTCTGATCCACCCAAAGAAGCAAGTCCTCCAGAAACTCCACCACCAACTGAAAATCCAACCCCATTTATTACTCCAGAACCAACCCCAGAAGAAATCGAACAAACTTGTGAGCAACCATCTGAGACACGTACAACATCTGACTATGATTGGTCTATCAATGAATTTGCAGGGACTGCAGAAACCAGAAATCCTGTCGAACTTGGTGTCAATTATGTGTTCCCAAAAAACACCAATGTATCAGTAACATTTACCTGTCTGCCAAAAGACACGAGCAAACGAACTGCACTCAAAATAGAGGAAGTCGCAATCTCAGAATTAAAGCTTCCTGACGGAATAAATTCAACAACAAATTATGCCTATGACATCACAACAGGGATGCAAGATGGAACATTCAAATACAATGTCACATTACCAAAATCAGATAAGGATAACGTCGGGGTTTCCTACATTGAAAAAAGTGTGGGTGAAGTGAAGAGCGCATCACTTAGATCTGAAGATGTAAAAACTATTGAACAAAATATTACAACTGAAAATGGCAACATTAAAGCATCTGAGATAGACCATTTCACCATTTTCATTGCAACCTATGGAAATACCTCCTATACCGTCGGAACGGAAAAGACGCAATACGCACGAGGAGAAACAGTATATGTCCACAGCACAATAGATGGAAGTAATGTGGATGACAAATACTATCGTCTATACCTAAACCCACCCAGTGGGAGTGATATTTCACTATCAAACTGTCAAAAAGTAACAAGCAATAAAACAATTAACGGATCTTCTACACTTTCATCGTATGCGACAACTGGTACCTGGTCCGCCGAATTACGAAGATACACAAATAACAGTTGCACAAATAACCAAACGACAGTCGGAAGCTATTCGTTTACCGTAACAAGTGTTTATGATCATATCGACATCCGTATTGCAAGCACTTATAACGTTACCGTAGGAAGCACAACGTATCCAATTACTGGAATCGTGCAGGGAGACAACATCTCAGTCAACATTATTAATGCACCTGGATATAACACTACATATACCATTCCAAAAAGCGGATTTGATGCATCAGAAAATGAATATCGAAAAACCGGAATAACGCTTCCAAGTACATTGGGGATGTCTAACTTTCAAATTTCTGCTACCGTCGTACTTGATAAAGCCTACATTACTGCAAGACCAACACTCGTATCGCTTCTCGCTGGATTATACAATGGCACCAATTATGTCATTACAGTCACAAATTATGTTCCGACGGCAAACGTTTGTACTGGCGGGGGAACTGGCACGGCAACAGGATATGACTTCATCATTTCCCAGGCAGTGACAGCGCAAATTACCGGCAATCTCAATGTTATTAAAACTGTTGTTCCTTCAACAGATCCAGGAGTATTTGATCTTCTTATTGGCGGCACTGAGTATGCTTCCAATGTCGGTAATGGGGGACAAACAGGGGCTCAGACAGTAACTGCAGGAACGGTCACATTCAGCGAAACTGCGGGCACCGGAACAAATTTATCAAACTATACAACCACATACAGTGCTGGATGTGAAAATGGACAAACAACTGTTGCAGTTAATGAAACAAAAACCTGCACTATCACCAATACCAGAAAACCATATTGCGGTGATGGCATTATTAATGGATCGGAAACATGCGATGGGGTAAACCTTGGTGGGCTTCCCGCTACCGATTTCAAATGTACTGCATGTTCACTCGGACTCATCGATGATAAAGTGACAATCTGTCATGCAGCGGACAGCCAAACCAACCCTTACAATCAACAAAAGCCAAATAAATCAGCGGATGTTTCTGGACATGATTACCACGACGGCGTTATTTGGTATCCAGGAATTGCAGATCATGCATGGGGTGATATTATTCCGCCATTCTATTATATAGGAGGGTATTACAGCGGACAAAACTGGACAGCAGATGGACAGGCAATTTGGAATAACGGATGCGCAATTCCAAAAGGAACACTCATCGTCAAAAAAACTGTCATCAACGATAACGGCGGGACAAAGAGCGCAAATGACTTTTCATTCCGAGTCAACGGAGGAACAATCACATCATTTGAAACGGATGGACAAAATGATCTTTCCCTTGATCCAAACACATATACCGTCACAGAAACTCCAGTTTCAGGATATGATATTACTTACAGCAACTGTAGCGACATTTCACTCGGAGCAGGACAAACAAAAACGTGTACCATTACGAACAATGATATTTCGCCAAAAATCACTGTTACGAAAATCGTCAATGGCAGTTCCGAGCCCGTCTCAAGTTTCCCATTATTTGTCAAAGATCTCACACACACCTATCCCGTCAATAGCGGACAGCAATATAGCATCAACGCAGGAATTTGGACGGTGACGGAAACAAATAAAACAGGATATACAGCAACCATTACCGGCGATTGTGCGGCAAATGGGACAATTACTCTCAATCCGGGAGATGTTAAAGCGTGTACAATTACCAACTCAAGAGACACTGGGGTCGTAACGTTTGAAAAACTTGTTGATGATGGATCAAGTGTCTTTGGTTGGCTCTTTACAGTAAAAGATGGGAATGGAACAACGATCGGAACATATCATAATGGTGATACCGCGACACTTCCGACAGGCACATATACTGTCACAGAATCAGGAGCAACACACTACTCATTCCAAGGTGCGGCAGGAATTTGCACAGCCAATCCGACAACCGGAATTAACTCCATGAATGTCACCAAAAGCGGTGGCACATGCACATTCACAAATGTCTATGTTCCGTACTGTGGTGACGGAATGAAAAATCGGCCATCTGAACAATGCGATGACGGCAATTCAGTAAACACGGATGCCTGCACAAATGGTTGTTTGAACCCAACCTGCGGAGACGGATACGTCTATAGCGGTGTTGAAGAGTGTGATAACGGAGCAGCCAATACCTCATCCTGCACACCGCCATACGGCGGCAGTTGTAATTACTGTGACGCTGCAACCTGCGTGCGAGTTACCATTACCGGACCATTCTGCGGAGACGGACATATCGATACGGGAGAACAATGTGATGATACCAATACAACAAGCGGTGACGGATGCAGCGCAACATGTCAGGAGGAACCGGGAACAATCACGTTCATCAAAGACGCAAATCCACATTCCACACAGGGATTTTATTTCAACTATGAAGCAAATCCATATGAAATCGGCGACTTTATATTGAAGGACGACAATGATGGAGATACCAGCGATCGTGTCACATTCACCGCAATTCCCGCCGGCACGTATGCATGGAGGGAAGATACAACGCTCGCAGGCTGGAATCTTACCAATATTTCCTGTCAGGAAAGCAAAACAGCAAACTCAACAACCAACATAAATTTCGGTCGCGCGAATATCATCCTTGAACCGGGAGAAAATGTCACCTGTACATTCACCAACACCAAAAATGGCACGGTCGTCATCGAGAAACAAACTGTTCCTGACGGATCGACTCAGTCATTTCGGTTTAATCCAAGCTGGAGCATTGGCGACTTTTTCCTCACTGATGGACAACAAAGAACACAATCGGTTACACCGGGAGCATATGCAGTCGATGAAATTGTCCCGACAGGTTGGACACTAACAAATGTTTCATGTAGTGACGCAAACAGTGGACCATCAGTGGCAACAACAGGAGCAACAATCAATGTGGAAGCGGGAGAAACCGTTACCTGCATTTTTACCAACACACGTGACACCGGAACAATCGAACTTAAAAAAGCTTGGGCAGTGACAGCTGATCAAACAACACTCAATATCGGATCGTCTGCAAATGGCAGTGATATTGCCTCACAACTTACTGGCACAAATGGAACAGCTCCTCTTACAACCGGTACTGTTACTGTTCCGACCGGCACCTATTATGTTTCTGAAGCAGGAGGACTTGATACCTATCAAAGTGAACTTTCCTGTCTTGATAACGGGGAAGAAATCGAACCAACAACAGGAAACGCGATAACAGTTGCGCAAAACCATGCGATTATCTGCACATTCATCAACACCAGAAAAACATATCCACTGTTTGTCACAAAATTTGAAGACGGCAACGGAAACGCAACACAAGATACAGGAGAATTACCGCTTGATGGATGGACCATGGAACTCTATGACAATAGTGACTGTTCTGGTTCACCAAGTGCAAGTGCAGTGACAAGTTCTGATATCACATCAGGAACAGCTAAATTTGATGGGCTGCATCTCGGACAAACGTACTGGGTAAAAGAGGTCGAACAATCACCAGATTGGGTCAACACAACAGGAAACTGTGTAGCAGCAACTATCCATGATGATATCCATTCAAACAATACCGTATCATTCGGCAATTTTAAATATGGCGTGCTTTCTGGATACAAATTCCGTGATTTAAACAACAATCATGAACTAAATGAGGGAGAATCATATCTGCCTGAATGGGCAATCCGAATATACAAAAGCAACAATGACGGCGGGTGGAATCATGTCGCTACGACTAACACAAATACTGACGGCGTGTATGAAATGAAAGGACTTAACCTTGGAACATACAAAGCGTGTGAAGTCATGCAAAACGGTTGGACACAAACGTATCCAACAACAGGACTTACACGCGAAAATAGCGATGAAGCCCAGTATTGCCATGAATTTGCCATCACAGCCTCCGGTCAAACAGTTTCTAAAGATTTTGGCAACATCGATACCGGTGACATGATTGTGACAAAATTTGAAGACTTGAATGGAAATGGCGTATGGGACAAAGACACAGAAGAAACGCTCAATGGATGGGAAATGAATGTATACGGACAGACCTCACAGGTAACGGGTAGTGGAGATAATAAAACTGGACAAGCGGCATTTAATCGCCTGACACAAGGAACATATTATCTCAGTGAAACAGGAAAAGAAGGTTGGAAACAAACAGGAATATATTGTCAAAACTCCGGACCTGGAACAACCATTACCAAAGAGGGTGAAGCATACGGTCATCATGGAAATTGCGGCGGATGGAACGGATGTGGTGATGCAAAAACGTGTGCACAATGGGCATGTGAAATAAATGGGTACACAACGCTTGTGTCATACGGAGCAGATAAGCAATGCACACAATTTAATAATTGTCATCTCTTCTATTCACGAGGAAGCATTCAATGGAATTGGGGGAATTGGTGTGAAGTCCAAGGGGTAACCGACATCGTCTGTACCGGACGTTCAACAACAATGCAAAATTCAGAATCATCAGTTGCATCATCTACGACTCATAAATCAATTTTTCCAATAGAACAGGTTAATGCACAAGAATCAAGTGGATATCCAGTTACTGTCACTGCTGGTGGACAAACCAATTGTTACATTGGAAACCAATATATTCCAGCAAAACTTGAAGTATCAAAGGAAAATAACGCAACGACAACACTTTCTCCTGGATCTTCCGTCCTGTATACCTTAACGGTCACAGCACATGACAACGCAGCATACGGAGTCAAGCTCACCGATCTCTTGCCAAAAGGATTTGTATACCGAGCAGGATCATGGACAGCAAGCTCGGATACACATGGAGCATTAGCACTTAGTGAACCAACGTATCATTCACCTGGAACATGGGATATCGGAACAATTGAAAAAGATGAAGTGATAACATTAACCCTGCTTGCAGACATAGCAACTGATGAAAAACCCGGAACATACAAAGATCTTGCGCTTGCCTATGGCTGTCAACGAAATGGCGATTGTGAACTCGGTGGTACAAATTCCATAACTGCATCAGCAATTGATCCGGGGCAACTTAACGATATATTTGTGGGAACTGAAGTTACTGTTGTCAAAGACCAACAGGACAGCAAAACACTGACAGTCAATCATGAAGAAAAAATTGAAGGATCAGTACTTGGAGCAACAACTGATCTGCCATCAACCGGAGCAAACAGCAACTGGATTGTACTGGCAATTTCACTGATGGTGACAGGACTTGGTGCAATTGTAGTTGCAAACAAAATGAGGAGATATCATGCATAAACTATTTGCTATCGCCGTTGCGTTCATCATTTCGCTTTCATTCCGTATACAGCCGGTAGCTGCAACCTCGGAGGGTGGGGAAACAAATGCACTATCCATTCGGCTTGAACAACCGAAAACTCCGACCAATCAAACGGATTTTGATATCACATTTGTAACATTGGATTTGATGGGAAGAGATGTCACAGTCAACTGCTATAAAAAAAGCCCGACAGATGCGGACTTTGTGCTGTTCGGATCTGCACAGACTTTTGCGGATGGCGGAAATACCGGAGTCTGCAACGTTACATCCAGTATTTTAAACACAAAAGGAAATTATACATTTAAAGTTACGGCTACCGCAGGAAGCGATACTAAAGAAGACTCAGCCGGCGTTTCCTACAACAACGAAGGGCCGGGAGATCCGACAGGATATCTTAAGGAACGGATCAATACTTGTGATTACAAAATCAGATTCCACAGTGCAGATGACGGGGGAAAAACAGTCAAGATAGAAGTCTACCGGTCGGAAAACAAAACCTTTACAGCAGATAGCGGATCGCGCGTTGACACCATTGTCCTTGGATCAAACACGGACGGACAATCCATAACAACGCCGCCGAGCTGCAGCAAAGAATATTATTTTGCAATCCGCGCATTTGACAGTGCGGGCAACGGATCAAACATTGTCGGCGACAGTGAAACAACGGTGACCACAACAACGTCCACATCAACAACAACCACACCGGGGGCAGTACTTCTTGAAACACCATCAGCTGGCTCAGTACTTGGAAATGAAACAACGAGCGCAACAGAAGAAGGAAAAGTGCTTGGAGAAGAAACAACACCAACAGGCGAAAGGGCAGGAGAAAGTTTTCTGAGAAAGAATGGTATACTGATACTCGGTATCACATTACTTTTCATCGGCATTATCGGTTTATATGTCTCCAAAAAGAAAAGCAACAAACAAACGCTTTCATAACCTTTCTCACGTTATTCTTGTCTGTGGCATGATACTTGTTATGGCAGGACTGTTGCTCTCTGTATGCATATTCTGGCCAGTACTTGTCAATGAATTTGCCTATCAGATCCAACAAAAAAATGTCTTACCTTCATCTTCTGTTAAAACAATACGGCCGATAGATACGATGTTTGGCATTGTCATACCCAAAATCAACGCAAACGCGAAAATTATTCCCAACGTCGATCCATATGACAGCAGGGTATATCAGGAAGCACTCACGCGGGGAGTCGCGCATGCAAAAGGATCAGTCTACCCCGGACGGGTAGGAAACATGTTTATCTTTTCCCATTCATCCGTCGATTTTTTTCAGGCGCTTAGATACAATTCTGTTTTTTACCTGCTCGACAAGCTCGAAACAAATGATGAAATTGATGTGTACTTTAACAGTGAAAAGTTTGTGTACCGCGTCACAGAAAAAAAACTGGTCGATGCCAATGCCATAACCTATCTGACGGAAAAAACAGATAATAAACTCGTTACGCTTATGACCTGCTGGCCGCCGGGTACCACTTTCAAACGACTCATTGTCCGCGGTATACTGCAGGAACAGTAATACTATGCTTCCATGGATTTTTCTTATCGTTCAGCTTTTATTCGCTTTGCTGTTCTTTTATATGACGCTAGCTTTTCTCACGGGTGCACCATACGTGCCATCCACTATGTCTGTTTCAAAAATCATGATACAACTTGCGCGCATAAAAAAAGGGGAAACCGTATTTGATTTAGGCTCCGGTGACGGCAGGCTGTTGTTTATGGCAAGCAATCTTGGGGCACAAGCCATCGGACTGGAAATCAATCCCTATCTAGTCTTCCTGTCAAACATCAAATCGCTCTTTTCTTCTCACCGAAAAACCGTACGTACATATTGGAAAAATTTCTGGAGTGCGGATTACACAACAGCAGATGTTGCGTTCGTATACCTCCTGCCATGGAGAATGGAACAGCTTGAAAAAAAGCTGCTCCATGACATGAAGCCGGGCAGCCGCGTGGTCTCCAACAGTTTTATTTTTCCAAACATTCCGTGTACCGGAAAAAACGAGGAATACCATGTATATCTTTTTACAATACCAAAGAAAAAACAGGGCAGTTGCTAATTTTGAATATTTCCACTATGATACATGTATTCTCGTAGGGAGCCCAATGCTCCAAGTATGAGTCCCAACCACACTCAAAGAGAATCGCTGCATCCGCGTAAAGATGGATTGTAATTAAGTCACAGAAGTTGGATGGAACCTTCCGAAGCACTCGGGATCCAACAGAGGGTGACTTTTTTGTATATAAAGGAGTATATATGTCACAGATATTAAACGATAAACTGTCAAAACTGTCCAAAAAAGAACAGGAACTGTGGGCACTCCGCCATACGGCAGAACACGTGCTACATACGGCCATGCAAAACCTGTATCCGAAACTCAAAAAGGCAATGGGACCTGCGACGGAAGAAGGGTTTTATAACGACTTCGACCTAGATGAAAAAATTTCCGAAAGCGACTTCCCGAAGATAGAAAAAGAAATGCAGCGGCTCATCGACGCGGATCTTCCCATGATCCAAAAAACAATTTCCCCAGATGAAGCGGCAACACTGTTTGCCGGTAATCCGTATAAACTGGAATGGATTGACGAAATAGAAAAACGCGGTGAACAGGTGTCTGTTTATCATATGGGTGATATGGAAACGGACCTTTGCAGCGGTCCACATGCAAAATCAACCGGTGCAGTCAAAGCATTCAAACTGCTGTCCGTAGCAGGCGCATATTGGCACGGCGACGAAAAAAACAAAATGCTCACCAGAATATATGGCACGGCATTTGCGACGGCAAGTGAACTTGACGAATATCTGCACCGTATCGAGGAAGCGAAAAAACGCGATCACCGTGTCATCGGCAAAAACCTCGGACTTTTTGTATTTGCGGATCTTGTCGGCAAAGGCCTGCCGATGCTGACGGCAAAAGGTGCAACCATCCGGCGCGAACTGGAACGATTCATCGTTGATGAGGAACTAAAGAGAGGATACAGCCACGTTGTCACGCCACCCTTGGCAAAAGTAGATCTCTACAAGACAAGCGGCCATTATCCGTATTATAAAAACACGATGTATCCACCCATGAAAGTGGATGAGGAAGAACTAATCCTGCGACCAATGACCTGTCCGCATCATTTCATGCTGTATAAGTCGGAACCGCACAGCTATCGGGAACTCCCGATCCGGCTTGCAGAACTTTCACCGCAATTCCGGTATGAGAAGAGCGGAGAACTCACGGGACTCATGCGCGTCCGCATGTTTTGTTTGGCGGATGCACATATCATCACACAACAGGAAAACGCGAAAGATGAAATCAAGGGAGTTTTGGATCTCATCGATTTCGTAAATACGACACTCGGCATGAAAAAAGGTGTCGATTACCGATATCGATTGTCTCTCGGTGACCGAAAAGACACAAAGAAATACTATAAAGATGACAACGCATGGGAACACGCAGAGCAGGTACTTCGGGAAGTGCTCCAAGAAGTCGACGCGCCGTTTTTCGAAGCACAAAACGAAGCTGCATTTTACGGACCGAAAATCGACGTGCAGGTAAAAAATGTCGCGGGACACGAAGAAACCGCATTTACCGTCCAATATGATTTCGTCATGCCAAAGCGATTTGAGCTCACCTATATTGATCAGTCAGGAAAAGAGAAAGAACCAATTGTCATCCATCGCTCAAGTGTCGGTGCATTTGAACGAACCATGGCATTTTTGATCGAGCATTTCGCCGGTGCTTTCCCGACATGGCTGACACCAGTACAAGTACAAGTACTCCCTATTGCGGAACGTCATGTAGACTACGCAAAAACAGTACTTGATGAATTGAAAAAAGCGGGTATTCGTGCAAATCTGGATGATAGATCAGAGACCTTAGGATCAAGAATTCGTGACGCACAACAACAAAAAGTGTCTTATATGCTTATCATTGGAGACAATGAAGTTACGAACAAAACAGTGACCAAACGAGAAAGAAGTGGAAAGAACTGCGGAGAATGTTCGCTCGATGCTTTCATCAAGGATATCCGCAAAGAAATTGATGAAAAAAGCATCAATGAATGAAAGATATTCTCCTAGGAACGCAAATTTGCTATAATAAGGGACAAGCGCAGTACGTTGAGGCGCATTTACCTAAAATAGGCGTGAATACAGGATTTAAACACTACCGAATCAATTATCAAATCATTTCTCCGACCTTACGGCTGTTGGATGAAGAAGGGAAGCAAATTGGGATTCTCTCCAAAATAGAAGCCCTTCAAAAGGCAAAAGAACTGGATATGGATGTCGTGGAAATAGCCCCAAACGCAGTTCCTCCCGTTGCCAAACTCATCGACTACAAAAAGTTCAAGTATCAGGAACAGAAAAAAGAACGCGACAGCAAAAAGAGTCAAAAGAATGTCGATCTGAAGGAAGTACGGCTCAGGCCGTTTATCGGACAACATGACTTTGATACGCGCCTCAAACAGGCGGTAGAATGGCTGGAAGACGGCAACCAAATCAAAGTCAACGTCATTTTCAAAGGCAGGGAAATCACCAGAAAAGAATTCGGGTTTGAGGTTATGAAGCGCTTCCTTGCCAGTATGGAAAACGTCAAAGTCGTCCGCGAACCCCATCTTGAAGGAAAAATTCTTTCTGCCATGATCGTCCCCAGCAAAAAAGCTGTATAAGAGTTTCACGTTTCCCATTTCACAGGGTCAGACCCTCTCTATAGAGCTCATTGCATCACATACAAAATTGCCGTATAATACACGCTATGCCAAAAGTAAAAACGAGGAAAATTGCAACAAAACGCTTTAAACTGACCGCAGGCGGCAAAGTCATGCACCGCGTTCAAGGAGCACGGCATTTGCGATCAACAAAGAGCTCTTCAAGAAAGAGACGGCAGGATAAAGCGGTTGCACTAACCAATCTGAAGTATATTCAGAACATGAAACGTTTTTTGGAAACATAATCTATGCGAGTCAAACGGGGAGTTACCAGTCACGCAAAACACAAAAAGCTGTTCGAAGCCAACAAAGGCTATCGGATGACCAAACGCCGTTTGGTGCGTGTTGCAAAAGAAGCATACCTTCATGCGGGGGAATACGCATTCGCAGGCAGAAAAAACAAAAAACGGAATTTCAGAACCACTTGGATCAGCAGAATTTCTCATGCAGTTACACAAAAAGGTACTTCTTACAGCGTATTTCTACATGAAACAAAGGCAGCACATGTAGCCATTGACCGAAAAATCATGGCATACCTGATCGTCAATAAACCGGAAATGTTTGATGCTATCTTTAGCTTTGTTCATAAGGGCTAAACGCTGGCGCAACAAGTGACAGTGTGAAGCCCCGAGACGGGGCTTTTTTTATAGGCAAAAACACCGTACAATAACAATAACACATGAAAAAAGCAGTACAAAAAAAGTCGCATGCCGTAGCGGAGGAACCACTTGCAAAAGAAGCTGTCATCCGACTTCTCCTAACCCTGCAAGAAGATGCTGTGTCTTCCATTCATGAAAGCACAGACACAGCCGATGCGTTAAAACTCACATGGCTCGGAAAAAACAGCGAATTTCTCAAGCTCGCTTCTTCTATGCGCACGGCACTGGCGGAAGATAAACAACAGATAGGAGCAGTCTTAAACGGCGTGAAAGAATCTATTGAACACGCGCTCGAAGCAAAACAACACAACGCGTACACAAAAACCAATGACGAATGGTTTGACACCACCATTCCCGGCGAACGTCCGCCGACAGGACACACACATATCGTCACGCAGGCAATCGGAGAAATCACATCCATTTTCAACAGGGTTGGATTCACCCGCGTCAGACATCCGGAGGTCGACTGGGATTGGTATGCATTTACCTCGCTGAACATGCCGGAAAGTCATCCTGCACGCGACGAATGGGAAACATTCTTCATTGAAATGCCAAATGCTAAATTACCAATGCTAAATAACAAATTTAATAAAATGGTGTTGACTCCGCATACATCAAACGGACAGGTTCGGGAGATGGAAAAGAAAAATCTGCCGATTCGCATGATTAATATCGCTAAATGCTACAGACGGCAAATTGATGTTTCCCACACACCGATGTTTCATCAGTTTGAAGGACTCTACATCGATAAAAATGTATCCATCGCACACCTCAAAGGTGTCTTGGATTATTTTGCCAAACATTTCTTTGGGATTGATCGCACCACCCGCATCCGCCCGTTCCATTTCCAGTTTACCGAACCGTCATTTGAAATTGATATTTCCTGTGGCATCTGCAAAGGGAAAGGCTGCAAATTATGTAAAGAAGGGTGGCTGGAACTTGGAGGTGCAGGCATGGTACATCCGAACGTCCTTACCAGCGGCAATATCGATACCACTGTCTACAACGGCTTTGCATTCGGTTGGGGAGTTGAACGGGCATACATGATGAAGGCAGACACCAATATTGATGACATCAGGCTGTTATATAGTAATGACATCCGATTTTTGACGCAATTCTAATATGTCAGGTAGCAGAATTTCGACATGCAGTCATACGCATTGCCCAAATTCAAGACTAACTGAAACAAAAATATATATGTAAAAGAAAGGACACTGAAATTTTGACTGCATGTGAAGGCAATCGTCGAAATTTCACTACCTGATATGAATATTTTAGTACCAGATACATGGCTCAGAGCATATTTAAAAACTGACGCCACGCCAAAACAACTAAAAGAGTATCTTTCGCTGTGCGGTCCTTCCATCGAGCGGATACATACAATTGATGGTGAAATCGTGTATGACATCGAAGTGACGGGGAACAGACCGGATGCAATGTCCGTTACAGGAATAGCCAGAGAGGCGAGCGTTATCCTGCCGCGATTCGGCATTGACGCAGCATTGATAGGCGACCCATATCAGGAACATGCAAAAATAAAAACTCCTAAAAAAATCTTACCCCTGCACGTCACAACAGATACAAAACTGAATCCGCGATGGATGACTGTGGTATTTGACCATGTGACGATTGAGCCGTCACCTGCATGGCTTACCAAACGGTTAGAGCTTTCCGGCATCAGGTCTATCAACAACGTCATTGATATCACCAACTACGTCATGCACGCGTATGGACAACCTGCACACGTCTTTGACTACGACAAAATCAATGGATCAGTCATGAAACTTCGAGCCAGTAAAAAAGGCGAACAGGTGACAACGCTCGACGGAAAAACACACACTTTACGAGACAACGACGTTGTCATGGAAGACGGTGACGGAAATCTCATTGATCTCTGCGGTATCATGGGCGGAAAAAATTCTTCTGTATCGGAAACCACAAAACGTGTTGTGTTGTTTTTGCAAACATACAACGCCAGCAACGTACGAAAAACATCCATGCACCTTGCGCACCGGACAGAAGCATCCGCATTGTTTGAAAAAAATCTTGACACTGAACTCGTCGCGCCGGTATTTACACAGAGTGTCAAACTTATGGAAGAATTAACAGGAGGCGTTATTGCAAGCGCCGTTACGGATATTTCCGCCTCCTCGTGGAGCGCGCCGGTAGTCACTGTCAACCGAAAAAAAGTTGATACGTATATCGGTATACATCTATCTGACAAAGAAATAAAACAAATCCTCACGGCACTTGGCGGAGAAGTAACCGTCACAGATGACCGCATTACATACACACCTCCCAGTTACAGAAGAGACATAACAATTGATGTTGACATCATTGAAGAGCTTGCACGCATATACGGGTATCATACTATCCAAGGAAAACTTCCCGAAACAGAGCCGCCGAACGTTTATGAAGACCCGATATTGGACATGGAACAGCGCATAAAAACAAAGCTGGCGGACTGGGGGTATACGGAAACATATACCTATTCCATGATTTCAGAAGAGCTCATGGAAACATTTGCACTTTCCAAAGATCTCACCTACGCCATCACCAATCCGCTGTCCAGCGACTGGGTGTACATGCGTCCGACTCTTCTTCCCTCCATGCTTCTTGCAATCAGACAAAACATTCCCTATGAGCAGGATTTAAAACTGTTTGAACTCTCCATGACCTACGCATTCAGAAAAAACGATCTGCCGGATGAACAATCGACACTCATCGTTGCGGTATCCGGTGCGCGGTATGCAAAAATCAAAGGAGTCGCTGAACAGATTTTTGCATGGTCAGGCATTGCATTTCCTGATACAGCAGAACCTGCAAACAACTATTATGAACAGAGCCGTTCCCTGCGGCTGGGCATCTTTGGACAACTGGGGGAAATTCATCCGCATATACTGCAAAAGCTGGGTATAGCAAAACCGGTCACAGTGCTTGAACTGTCCATCAAAAACCTGATGAAACATCGGAACATGCAAAAAAAATATACCGCAATCCCAAAAAATCCGGCAAGTTTTGAAGACATGGCGTTTGTTGTTATGCCAAACACTCATGTCGGACCAATCATGAAACGCATGGAAAGTATTGATCCGATCATAAAGGACGTCTCTCTGTTTGACAGTTATCAGAATATACGAACGTTCCATGTGACCTACCAGAGTGATTCGCAAAACCTCACGAAGGAAGATACGGCAAAGGTGCGGGAGAAAATTATTGCCTTTATGAAAACTACCTATCACGCGACGCTTAGAAATTAAGGCGTGGGAGTGGGTGTCGAAGACGGCTCTGCAAAATCCGTCTGTACTCCGATATGAATGCTGCTTTCCGATTTATTGCCTTTGGTATCGGTTGCAACAGCTTTTATGGCACGGTATGAACCTTTGGACACCTGCACAGTGTCGGAAAAACTGTCGCTTCCCGATTCTTTTTTCTTCTCGCCGTCAACATATATTTCAATTTTAGCAATGCCGTTTGGTGACGTCGCCTTGACCACGACTTTTACCTCATTGCTGTCAATACGGGCATGATCACTTGGTTCTTTCAGAGAAACGGCGAATGTATCGCTGCTGTTATATGTTTCTGTCGGCGGCTTCATTTTTGCGTCCGTCTGCGTCGCAAGCCATGCGTTGATGCCATCCTGCCATCGGTTTTTTCCATCACCTGATACAGGATCAGATTCTTTGAATACGACAAACTGTTTCGTCTGATATTCACCTCTGACAATCTCTACCGCGCTTGCAAGTTTGTTGCCGTCGTGTGCGGAAATCTTTATATTCTGATAAATGGAGGATGGGGCGGTCGGTTCCGTCCCTTTGATATACCGTTCTTTTCTGGTTGTCCCGCCGGAAACGGGTGTGCCGCCGCCGTACGCGTCAATCTCCATTTCCACGACCGTATCCGGTTTGGAAAACGTTTCATCTTTCTTATCCTTGAGTGCTTCTTTCATGATGCGGCTCCAGATCGGAGCGGCACCGGTGATACCGGAAGCGAGTGCCTGATTCATGGGTGTATTATCATTGTTTCCCACCCAGACACCGGCAACTATTGACGGTGTATATCCGATTGTCCAGTTGTCCCGTTTATCATCTGTTGTTCCGGTTTTTACGGCGACGGTATGACCTGAAATAACAAGATATGACCGCTCCCCGAATGTTTCTTTACGAGCGCCGTTGTCTGAAAGAATATCGGACATGATATAGGAAACATCCGCGGGCAGTACCCGTTTTCCTGAAACCACCTTATGTTCAAACAACACTTTTCCCTTACTGTCAACGACTTTCAAAATGGACACCGGCTCCTGTCTGAGTCCGCCGGTTGCAAACACACCGAAGGCACTGGTGATATCGAGAAGTTTTACTTCACCGCCTCCTAGGGTAAGGGACAATCCAAATCTGGAAACGTTTTCATTGGTCGGCTCCAAAGTCGTTATGCCCATATCGTAGGCGGTTCGAAGCACGTCCTTGACACCGACAAGCGCAAGAACCTTCACAGCAATGGTATTGATGGAATTTCCCAACGCATACCGGAGTTGCATAGGTCCACGGTATTTCCCGTCGTAATTTTTCGGATTATATTCCGGCTTTGCAGGATCACCGGACGGGTACTTCGTATCGACATCCATAAGGAGTGTAGAAGCCGTGTAACCCTTTTTTAGGGCTGTTGCGTACGATATCGGCTTCATGGTCGATCCCGGTTGCCGCAATCCCTGTGTCACCACATTAAATTTGAGTCCCGATGCGTCTGTCGCTTCGTAATCTTTTGATCCAACCATTGCCAATATTTCACCGGTTTTGGGGTCAATAACGACTGCGGCTCCGTTGGAAACCTTCAGGTTCTTCACTTTATCGACTTCCTCTTTCACAATCGTCTGCGCCGCCTTCTGCAGCGGCAAATCAAGCGTTGTCGTCACACGCAGTCCGCCGGCATCCACCGTTTTCTGACCGAATTTGGAAACCAGCTGTTCCTTAATATACTCCACAAAATGTGGCGCGTTCAGACTTGCACTCCCCGAAGCAAAAGTAACATTTTCAATCTCTTTCTTTAAATCCGTCTCCTGTTGCGCTGTTATATAGTTGTCTTCACGCATGCGCCGCAGCACGTGCTGCGCCCGTCCGATATACGCTTTGGAGTCATTCATGTACGGGGAATACTGCGAAGGAGACTGGGGGAGACCGGCAAGAATGACGCTTTCCGCGACAGTCAAATCTTTTGCATGCTTATCAAAATAATATGATGATGCGGCCTCAATGCCCGCCGCAGTTCCACCATAGGGAATTTCGTTCAGATACATCTGCAGAATTTCGTCTTTGGAATACTTCCGCTCAATCTGTATGGCAAGCACTGCCTCCTTCATTTTACGCGGGATAGTCTGTTCTGTGGTCAGCAACGCATTTTTTACCAACTGTTGTGTGAGTGTCGAACCTCCCTGAATGTTCCGGAATACAAAGATATTAATCATGGCGCGGAGCAGTCCTGTTGTTGACAGACCTTTATGCTTATAGAATTCCTTGTCCTCAACAGCAATCGTCGCCTCCTTGAGAGCTTTTGGCATATCCTCAAATTTTACGGGTATTCTGTTTTCATTTTCGTATATGTCATATACCGTTTCGCCGTTTCGATCCAATACCACGGTGGAAAGCCCTTCAACCCGTGACACTTTGTCTGGACTCGGAAGATCTTTGGCATACCACGCAAACAGACCTGCGACAAAAAGAACGCCTGCTATGACTGCAAAAAAGGCGAATGTGGCAAGCGTACTCAACGTCTTTAATCGATTATGCGGTGTGCCGAAACGCCTCCGAAGCTGCCGTTCCCAAAAAATTCTCTGCATAGCACTTATTGTACGGCAATTTTTGACAAAAAGGCAAACTTCATATATGATACCTACACAAGTAAATACGAAAAGCGTTGACGGAGACGAAGTAGAGAAAGAGAAGTGACAGAAGAAAACAGGCGGTTGATGCAAGCTTGCCGAATTTTCTTTCCTCGAAATACCCTCCTGAGCTGTCAGCTGAAATTACCAAAAAGTAAGCGAAAGACCGGGTCAGCCCGTAACAGCAAAATGTTATGTCATCCCTGACAAGATGGAGTAACTAGAGGCTTTAGGTAAAACCGACCTCATTCGTCGGTTTTTTTGTACCAAAAAGTAAAACAAGGTGGTACCGCGTGTTTTTATAAAACTCGCCCTTGTCCCTGATCTATCGGGGATAGAGGCGAGTTTTTTTGTGGATTCGTAGCTATTTCGAGTCATCGAGAAATAGCGTACGAGACACGACACCCGAAGGGTGTGTGTGTAAAAAAAATAGCTGAGGTGACAGAGTGGTCAAATGTGCCTGTCTGTAAAACAGGTGATCAATAAGATCTACGAAGGTTCAAATCCTTCCCTCAGCACACGAGTGAAATACATGCGTATTTCGTTTCTACTCGTCCGTTTTCTTTCCCAGTCTGAAGGAAAGAGCACTTTACCATAGTACGAAGGAGAATAAAAATGAAAACAGAAAAAGAGTGCAACAAGGTTACAATCTACAAAATAGTGTTATGCGTTTCTGCAGCAATTGGATATATAAGCGCGAACAATATGATTTTCCTCCTTGAAAATCAACCACACATACCATGGGACAATCAAATAATCGCACTATATATTGTAACAATCGTCATGTATGCAATAGCAGCATTTAGTTTGATTAAAATAGAAAACTCGTAATTCGTACTACCCGTACGTCAGGGTACAAAGTTATGTAATTTTGTACCCTGATAGTTTTAAAAAATAGGCATACAATTCAAAAATTTTATGCTATAGTAAACAAGGAGATATATATGAATACTATTGATGAAATCGTCACACGTGGAGTGGAAAACATCATTCCAAACAAGGAAACCTTGAAAAAGATTCTTGCTTCAGGACGGAAACTGAATATTTATCTTGGTATTGATCCGACAGCTACCAATATTCATGTCGGCCATGCAGTGCCGCTTCGAAAACTGCAGGCTCTTGCTAATCTTGGGCATCACGTCACATTTCTTATCGGTGATTTCACTGCACTCATTGGCGACACATCTGATAAAGACGGGGAACGACCAGTACTCACCAGTGAACAAATAGAAAAAAACTTTCAAACATACAAAAAACAGGCAAGCAAAATATTGGATTTTTCAAAAATTACTGTCGTTCATAACAGCGAATGGCTTAAAAAATTGACGTTCACAGATATTGTGAAACTCACCCAACATTTCTCAGCCGGAGAATTTGTAGGACGTGAGCTCATCAAAAAACGCCTAAACGATGGAAAGAAAGTTGGACTGCATGAACTTTTATATCCCGTCATGCAGGGATACGACAGTTACGTTATGGACACGGACATCCAACTCGGAGGAACGGACCAAACATTCAATATGCAAGCGGGAAGAACGTTACAAAAGGATTTACGAAACAAAGAATCCTGCATTATCGCCAATGGATTTTTGGAAGGAACTGATGGAAGAAAAATGAGTAAATCTTGGAATAATGCAATCTGGCTCACAGATGAACCCGCGGATATGTTTGGCAAAGTGATGTCTCTCAAAGATGATCTCATTGAGCAATATTTTCTTTTAGCAACAAATACACCGATGGCAGAGATTGAGCATATAACGAAACGGTTGAAATCCGGTGAAAACCCGATGATTATCAAAAAAGAACTCGCAACCATCATGGTGACAGAGCTGCATTCAAAAAAAGATGCCGAAAACGCCAAAGCGTCGTTTGAATCAAAGTTTCAAAAAAAAGCACCGATTGCAAGTGACATTCCAGAATTTAAAACAAAAGAAACCAAATGGAAACTCATTGATTTATTAGTTGAAACAGGGATGGTTACGAGCAAATCCGAAGCACGAAGACTCATTGGAAATGATGCCATTGAAATCAACGGCATTGGCATTAAGTTTCAAACTGCAGATGTCACGATAAAGTCGCATGATATAATTAAAGTCGGGAAAAAGAAATTCGTAAAAATTACCATCCTATGAACTTTTTCAGAAAACACCAAACCGTATGGAAAGTGATTGTTGTCATTGCATCCCTTGCTCTGATTGCAACGTCATTTATTCCACTACTCACTATTCGATAATCACATGACTCTCACTGCAGCGTCTCCTGTACAATTTGTACCACGAGTAGGTCCTGCATATGCCAAAAAATTAGAGAATCTTGGTATTCTCACGGTTCGTGATCTTCTCTATCACACACCGTTTCGCTACAACGATTTTTCCCATAAAACAACAATGAACCGACTCCATCCGAATATGACCGTCAGCGTGAATGGCGTTGTGACACAAATAAAAAATATTTTCACAAAAACAGGAAAAAAAATTCAAGAGGCAATTGTTACGGATGATACGGGAAGTATTACCGTTATTTGGTTTAATCAGCTGTTCTTGCCAAAAATCATCCACGCGGGAGACGCTATTTCACTTTCAGGCATGGTAGGATTTTTTGGCAATAAACTCGCCATAGAATCACCGGAATATGAGCTGATCGAAAAAGATGCGCCGCATCTGCATACAGGTCGTGTTGTTCCCGTATATCCTGAAACTGCAGGCGTCACTTCCAAATGGCTGCGTTCCCGCATATGGTCACTGTTAACAGACCACCCAACACTGATACATGAATATTTACCTGAAGAACTACTGGTCAAATACAAACTCCCAAAACTTGAAGACGCTTTGCAAACCGTTCACTTTCCAAAAACTGTTTTGGAGGGGGAAACTGCTGAAAAACGACTCGCACTTGATGAAATTGTGTTGATGCAGTGCATGTCGTTTGAACAAAAAAGAATGTGGGAAGAAACAAAACATGCATCTTCATTATCCATCACTGCAACGTTCAAAGATTCGTTCATTCAGGCGCTTCCCTTTACATTGACCAATGATCAAACACAAGCAATGGAGGACATCCTCAAAGATCTTAAAAAAACCGTACCCATGAATCGTCTTTTGGAAGGGGATGTAGGCAGTGGAAAAACAGTTGTTGCCGCAGCGAGTATGTTTGCGGCTGCAAAAAATGGCTATCAGTCTGTCCTCATGGCACCGACGCAAATCCTTGCAGAACAACATTTCCAAACCATTACCAAACTATTGACGCCGCTTGGATGCTCGGTCGAACTCATCACAGGAGGAACAAAACACAAGTTGCACACACCGGAAAAAACGGATGTCCTTATCGGGACACATGCACTACTTGAACAAACTGTTTCATTTTCTCATGTCGGACTCATCGTCATTGATGAACAACAACGCTTTGGTGTATACCAACGCGCACTCTTGAGGTCAAAAGCGCCATCAAAACTCACCCCACACCTTCTGACCATGACTGCAACTCCTATTCCACGAACACTCGCACTCACCATGTACGGAAATCTCGCACTCTCTGTATTAAAAACAATGCCAGTCGGCAGGCTACCAATTAAAACTTGGGTGGTACCAAAAGAAAAACGGGAGAGTGCATATACGTGGATCAAAAAAGAGATACAAGATCACAAAACATGCGCGTATATTGTCTGTCCATTTATCGAAGAATCCGAAAGCATGGCGACTGTCAAAGCAGCAACGAAAGAATTTGAGCATCTCAAAACGAATGTATACAAAGATCTCCGCCTCGCGCTCCTCCATGGCAAAATGAAACCAACAGAAAAAACAACTATTCTTGAGCAGTTCAGGGCAGGTGCAATTGATATATTGGTTTCAACCCCAGTTGTTGAAGTCGGCATTGATATACCAAACGCAACGATCATGATGATTGAAGGAGCTGAACGATTTGGACTTTCTGGCCTGCATCAACTACGAGGCAGGGTAGGGCGAGGGGATAAACAGTCCTACTGTTTGCTCTTTACCGAAAACTCTGATGAGAAAACCAGCCATCGACTCAAAATACTTGAGACCGTGCATCATGGTCCGGAGCTTGCTGAATATGACATGGAAATTCGTGGTCAAGGAGATCTCTTTGGCAGCAGACAACATGGTATTCCTGAAATGGTCTATACCGCGCTTTCAGATACAACTATTGTCAAGAACGCAAACGCGGTCGTTACCTTCTTAACGAAGCGTGATCCGACATTTCAATCATTTTCCCACTTGAGAGAACGCCTCAATGAGAGTAAAATACAGGATATCGCACAAGACTGACGTTGTGCACGTATTTTTTAACCTATGACACCATTACCAAAGCGAAGACATTCAACACGAAGAGGCGGCAAACGCCATGCGGCAATCAAGCTGGCAAAAACTGCCTTGTCTCTTTGTGCAAACTGCGGAAAACCAAAACTCCCCCATGCAATCTGCACACACTGCGGATTCTACAACGGCAAAGAAGTTCAAAAAATAAAGATCAAAAAAGCAAAGAAAAAATAACCCTGTCATGTGTCATATGTCACGCGAACAAGCGTGACAATTGATACCTGATAGCAATTTTTTGTGAAAACCGCGCAAGACCCCAGACATCAGCACCGCATCGTCAGAGTACAACGTCTTTTTGCGTACAGCTTCGGCAATGACACCGACGACCAAGATATTCAAGACATGCTTCCACATCTCCCCACGCTCGACGCTATGATTGAAACGGCGGCTCCTGAATGGCCAATCGATAAAATCGCAAAAATTGACCTTGCCATTCTCCGTCAGGCATTATTTGAAATGACACAGCATAAAGACATACCCGTCAAAGTCGTCATCGACGAAGCAATTGAGCTTGCCAAATCTTACGGCAATCCGAACAGCGCAAAATTTATCAATGGAGTGCTTGGCACACTCGTAAAATCCATATGACCACGTAGTAGAATTTCGACATGCGGTCACACGCATTGCCCGATTTCAACGTAGCCTAACAACAAACATATGTATATATTTAATGAAAGGATTCGAAAATTTTGACCGCATAAAAGGCAATGGTCGAAATTTCACTACTTGGTATGACATTTGAAGAACTTCAAAAAACAATTCAGGTAACATTCAATAATCAGGAACTCCTGAAAAACGCGTTTTATCATCGCTCATACCTCAATGAAGCCAAACACATCAAGCATTCCAACGAACGGCTTGAGTTCTTGGGAGATGCGATTCTTTCATTTCTGACTTCCAGATTTTTGTATGAACTGTATCCGGATTATCCGGAAGGAACACTGACAAATATCCGTTCCAGCCTTGTAAAAACAAAGACACTGGGGGAAACTGCCCATGAGCTCGGATTCGGCGATCTTCTTTTCTTAAGTCACGGTGAAGAGGAGTCGGGAGGAAGAAACAACATGTCTCTCCTTGCAGACTCATTTGAGGCATTTTTAGGCGCTCTGTTTTTGGATCGGGGAATAGAGGTGGCAAAAAAATTTTTGGATACCTATCTGTTTCCTAAAACAGAAACAATTGTCGAATCAAAATCATACCTCGACTACAAAAGTTTGCTGCAGGAGATTATTCAGGGGGAAACCAAAACATCCCCGACATATGCCGTCACAAAAACAGAAGGACCCGACCATAACAGGATATTCTATATAGAAGCAAGTATCGGAAATAAAAAGCTCGGCATTGGGCAGGGGAAGAGCAAACAGGAAGGGGAACAGGCTGCAGCTCTTGATGCGCTTGAGAAGATGGGCAAAATATGATATTCTATCACCTATGGTTAAAATCAAACTAACGCAAACAGGCTCAAAGAACCGAAAAACATACCGGATTGTCGCAATGGAAGACAGTAAAAGGCGCGATGGACGGAACATTGAAATTCTCGGATCATACAATCCGCTCGTTACCCCCGCACAACTTACCATGAAGGAAGACCGGCTGAAATACTGGCTGTCTGTCGGTGCACAACTTACTGACGGCGTCAAAAACATCCTGAAAACCAAATAACATGCAAGATACACTCGTTTTCCTTGTTTCCAACATCGTCGATCACCCAGAAGCTGTTACTGTAGATGTAAGAGCGGACAATACACGGGATATTCTTGTCCTGCATGTTCATCCGGAAGACATGGGGAAAGTAATCGGAAAACAGGGAAGAATCATCCGCGCACTCCGAGACCTCATTAAGCTGATGGCGGCAAAGCAGGGTGGTTACGTCGATATTGAGTTATTCGAAGAACCGTCTCAGGAAACCTCGACTCCTGAAACCGTATAACAACACAAAAACGCAGTTTTTTTGTCTGGGTATGTTTATCACAATCCTCACGCTGTTTCCTGACATGTTCAAAGGACCGTTTGACGTGTCCATTATCAAACGTGCCATCCAAAAAAAAGCCGTTTCCATTGACTACATAAACATCAGGGATTTTGCCACAGACAAACATAAAAGCGTTGATGATCACCCATATGGCGGAGGCGCGGGAATGATTCTTCGCGTGGACGTCGTATCCAGAGCGATCGCACATGCGCGGAACATGCATCCGGCAGGTACGAGTTCCGTCGTCCTACTGGATCCACTCGGAATACCCTTTCGTCAGGAAGCCGCAAAACGGCTGGCCACGACAAACCATCTAATTCTTCTGTGCGGTCACTATGAAGGAATTGATGAACGCATACGCGGTCTTGTGGATGAAACAATTTCCCTCGGAGATTTCATCCTCACCTGCGGGGAACTGCCCGCCATGGTCATCACAGACGCCATCGTCCGGCTACTGCCGGGGGTACTCAAAAAAAAGGATGTCACTTCCAATGAATCATTTGAACATAATCTACTCGAGTATCCGCAATATACAAAACCCGACTCGTTCAACGGACAGTCGGTTCCTCCGGTATTGAAATCAGGGAATCACAAAAAAATTCTTGCATGGCAGAATGAACAGGCGATAAAAAAAACACAAAAACTTCGTCCTGACTTACTTAAGGAGCAAAAGGATTTTCCGTAACCGGCACAGTCTGCAGCACCGCACTACCGGACCCCAAGGAAGATTCCTGCGTCAACAACGGAAACGAGACGACTGTATCCAGAATATCTGTTTCTGAAGGCGTAAGAGAGGACAACGGATCCGTTACCTTACTTAATGTTTTTGGATCCGAGACATAATACGCATCCATAGACAAGGTGGATTTTGTACTACCGGTCTTGGTATCAAATGACAAATCAAAACTCCGCACGCGGAAAAATCTGCGTATCTTCACCGCTTCATCAACAACATTACGGACGCGGTCAATCGGTCCTTCGATAACAATGGAAAATGGAATGATATTCGCACCTATTTTCTGTTCGTCCGCAGACAGTTTTTTGGCGGAATCAGAAGCAACTGCGCCGACGCTACCAAGAGATATTGCCGTAACCGTCACACTTTCCTTCGCCGTCAACGCATCCACAGTGGAAAACAGAGAACCGAGCGATTTATCCGCCGGTACCGCAGACAGAGCGGCCGCAGCATACTGGGTAAGCATCGTCATATCAAGCTCATTCAACACCCGCTGTTTTTCGGTTAATGTCGTAACGACTTTTCTAAGAGTTTGCGTTTCCAAAACGAGCTGGACGGTTTTTTTTATACCCGGCAGTAAACCGACGAAGAACGCAATCAAACAAAACAGAATCAGTGTGCCTGACAGGACAAAACTCTGATATTGCCGGATGAATCTTCGTAAAGTGCGCATCATAGTACGTTATTGCAACACAACCGTATACGTAAATCCGAGCGTTACTGTCGCATCCTTATTCAACAGAATTGACGTAACTGTCGGATTTTTTATTTTATTGCTGTTGGCAAGCTGTATGACCGTTTCCATAACGGAAATTGCTTCTTCCACCGTCGTTGACTCCACTCCGATATGAATGCTGTTTGCTTCTCCCAGAGAAAAAGAGGTCAGTCTCGGAGGAGCTGCTATCAGCAGTGTCGTGTCAATATACGGCGCAATGGAAATCTGATACGTCATAATTTTTTTAAGCGCCTGTACACGAGAACGCAGAGACAAGAGCAGTGCTTCTTTTGTCATCTCGTTTTTTACGGTGGCATACAGTTCCTGACGCTTCGCATCAAGCGAGCGGTGCTGCATTTGATACACACCATAGACCATAAGGGTGATCGCGCCGACACCGAACACCGCGGCGACGCAGACATACCGCGCAGTCCGAAGAAACCGCTCAATAAGAGCCAGCTTCGGAGAATAGACGACTTGATTTTGAAATAGATTAATTGAGTTGCTTTCCATACTGTCTGTCGGTTTATGCTGTCCGCATTGCAAGTCCTGCAGCAACGGCAAACGTCGGACCTTCTGTTGATAAAATAGAAAACCGCGCCTCCCGTTGTACGCCCGTCCAAGGATTGGCAATTTGTGTTTCGATGGCTATCTGCTCGGTGATATATGAAACAATACCTGGAAGTTTCGCTGTTCCGCCGGAAAGAATAATTGCCTCGATGCGGTCGGACACATATTTTTCTCCAAAAAATGCAATCGCACGCTTCAATTCACCTAGAATGGTTGTCATCACGGGTTCCATAGCCGTTACCAGTTTTCCTTCCAACATCCCGCGCTGCAGTCCGTATGTTTTTTTGTATTCTTCTGCCTGTACAACAGTAAAATCAAGCGACTGGGAAAGAGCACGGGATAACGCCTCACCTCCCGCGCTGATCGAACGGGTAAAAGCAATGACACCGCCGTGCAGAATGGTTATCTCTGTCGTCTGCGCACCTATAGAGATAAGAACAACATTTTTCAAATTCGTCACAGATGCGGCAATGGCGCGGGAACTTGCAACAACTTCAGTTTCAGCGAACATCGGCGTCAGATCAGCAAGTTCCAATATAGTCATATACCGTTCAATCAATACTTTCGGAGCCGCTATCAACAAAACCTCCATTTTTCCCGTCGTTGTGCTTTCGGCCTTGCGAAGCACGGTAAAATCCATGTTCACCTGATCCAAAGGCAGCGGAATATATTGTTCCGCCTCCCATTGAATGGCGCTTGTCAGTTCGCGGTTTGATAACGGCGGAACCTCAATAACCCGTGTAAACACCTGCGATTCAGGTAGTGCAATGTTTACTTTATCCGACTTTGCGCCGGTATCCCGAATAAGCTGTTTGATAATATAGGCAATGGATTCCAAATCCGAAGAAACATTGGATGACAACGCTTTCGACGGTGTGGGCACACTTCCTGCGGCAAGCAGTGTCCGTATTCCTTTTTCAGTACCGATCTCAATCAGTTTGGTACTGTGTGTTCCAATATCGATTCCAAGCAGGCTTTCCATAGGCAGTTTTTTCTTTAATGTGTAAACGAATTTTGACTGTATACGCTGTAATCAAAAACAGCAGCCGGCCACGGGTATTGCCGCTTTACGACAATTTTTCTCGTTACGCCGCCGTCCGTTTTTCCCGTCGAGGTAATTTCAACACCCTGTTTCGGAAGTACCACATCCGTTCCGACAGGAGCAACTGTTACCGTCGTCTGATTATAAAACGGCCGGATGCGGACAAGAAGGGGAATGCTTCCTACGGGTGGCATAGGAACCGATTGCCGGTATACATGCGTCACTGCGCCGCACGAGCCGTCAACCTCCGTAACACTGGAAAAATTGTTTACCGGCCGAGAAGCGATATCCGGATCGTATGCGCCACGACTGACCATATACGCTCCTGTGGAAGACTTATAATAGACAGCAACCTCAACCGCAGCCGACGGCAATTCTGCAGCAGGGGGAGTCCAGCACACATCAAGATACCGCTCGGCGTAATAACTGGATTCATTTATTGAATTATCTTCGTTGTGATCCACCAACCAAATAGAAGCAACGGCGCCTTTGGTTGTCGCAGGAAGTGTATATTCACCAGTCGATCCACCGATAATGGTAGATGTGGACTGATAGGTGACTCCCGGAACATAGGTACGTGCATCCGTAACCATATTTCCTTTTAACGCCTCTTCAATTCCGGCCTCGGCTGCGCTAAAAGCCCGTGCTGATTCTTCCACATTTCTGCTCATTGAAACATCGGTAATACCGCGTCCGATAAGAGAAAGTGCAATGGTAATTGCAATACTGAGTACCAGCACTGTAATAAGCAGCACCTGTCCTCGGGGATGCACATGTTTCATATATCTAGTATACGTTCTTCTGTAATAAAGTCGCAAGTTCCTGCGTTATCTGTTTCTCTTCATGATCATAGACTGAAATGTTTCCTTCTCGCCTTCAAATATACCGGTTGTTGTATTTCTTTGCTGCAGACGGAAAAGAACCGTAATAAAAGTATCGTCGGTGCACGTAAAATACAATGCTGCACCTTCGGTGTCGGCAACTCCGCAGGAGGCACTTCCACCCTCAGTCACCAGAGATACATTGCCGCTTGAAAGATAGGTCGTTGTTTGCATTGTGGCGCTGTAGGAAGCGATGCGAAAAATATCATATCCCGTATACGAGGCATCCTTTTCACAGGAAATAGTCGTCTCACCACCGTCATAATTCGTCATGGTCAACGTTGCATGCGGTGTGCCGTCACAAACAAGGGAAATATCCTTTGCGTTTTGAATCATTCGTTTCACCACATCCATTGCTATACCGCCGTTTTGTTTCATTTCCTTCATCCGTTCTGTCCGCGCGGACAAACGGACTGTAGTAAAAATAACCTGCGCTATGATGACGGAAACCAGCGATAGGACACCGGCGGAAACCAGCAGTTCCAAAAGAGTAAACCCAGCATAGCAATGACTCCGAAATGATTTTTTTTTCATAACGAGTTACTTCCAGTTGGTAAGTGTTGTTTGCAGCGATATCATTTTATTTTCCGCTCCTTCAACCCATGAAACGCTCGATATAACGACAACCGTCTGAGGATCATCCGCATTATCCAATGTATAGGTCAACGTCCGCGAATATGTGTTTTCCAGCATATCACACGGCTCTGTTGGTATAGCACCGGATGAACCGACACAAAACGTGCCTGCGCGTGCAAAAACACCCCATCCATTATCACGCTCTCTGCGCGCAAGTTCCAATCCTTCTGACGCATACTGCGTCGCGGCGTTTCTGGTACGGCTGCTCTGAGCATATTTCAACGCAGACGTCGTTCCAACCACAAGACCTGTCACCAGTAAAATAACAACCCCAAGCGTCACAACAGATTCCACCAGCGATTGACCTTTTTTTATCCGTTTTTTTCTTTTCATAGTATTAGTAATCACTGATGCTTCCTGCCCTCGAAACATTGACTGTATAGGTAACGCCGGCACCGGTCAACACAATGGACCGGTCGGCATCAAGATCCGTCGCACCCGTAACGGACAGAAACTGAATAGGCGGATATGACGACTGAAAAGCAACGCCTGAAGGAAGAGTAATTATGGAAACTTCCGTCTGTGTATCTACCGCCACTCCTTCCCTCATGCAAACAGGCTGAATCATATAACACGGCCCTTTACCCGCACAGTCGGAGGAAAATGTCACCTCATAACTTATAAGCGTTGCTGTATCATCACAGACAAACGGTTTTTGACCGGATGTTGCCTTCGTCTGTGCAAGGCGTAAATCTGAACGTAGGGTTAAACCGGCCTGTCTGACCCGCTGTCTGTCTGTATAGGAATTGTAATTGAGCAGCGTCACAACAGAAATAATAAGAATGACGGCAACAACGACGATCAGTTCAATCAGTGTAAAACCCTGTCTATTGGCAGGCTTTTTCGTTTGCTGTTTCATGGATTTTTTCTTCCGTAGTTATACCCACCAAGACTTACTGCACCGCAAGTCGTATCAACTGCAAGATCGCTCGGCTCAAGCATGGCAGCAAGGCAATACCCGTAATATTGCCCATCATTTTCGTTTAGTGCCTGATACGTATAAGAAACCTGCTTCGGATCCACTGGTACAGCGGATAAATAGGTCAGGAAATCGGCATTATCTTCCAGTGCTTCCGCCGCTTCCATCCCGCTGACATTCACCGCGGGGTAATACCCGAAATCGGAACGGTACAGTTCAAGAGCCGACTGTATCTGACCGACATCACTTTTTCTCTTGGCGTTTCGCGCATTCCGGTTGATACTCGCGTACGATACGATGCCGATAGCAGTCAACACAGCGATAATAGCAATAGCGATAAGAATTTCCATGAGGGTAAATCCATGCCTTGCTGATCCGATGATTTTTTTCATATATACTGTCCTTTCAAAAATTACTGTTGCTGATAAATGCAATAAAAATCGCCTTCAACGCCCTGACAGTTAACTGCGCTGTTACCGCTTTCCACTTCCATTCCGGCGCAGACACAATAGGTCAATTCATCCGGACAGCTCATGTCATATCCTAATCCTGTTTTGGGGTCTGTCGGATAACCGTTCGGCAGATATGCCGCGTCCACAAGACATCCTTCGCCTGTCGGATATACAAACGTATCTGCAAAAGACTGTTCCAAGCCCTGTTGAACTGATTTCATGTCGGATACACGCCGGCTGTCACGCGATTTTTTCTGCATTGTCGTATATGAGGCGGTGGCAACGGCGGTCAAAATGCCGATAAGCGCGATAACGATTAACAGTTCAATCAGTGAAAATCCCCGTTTTACCATAATTGACTCCACCAATTCAGTAATGCCGATCCGTACATGGATGCAACGCCGAGTCCGAGAATCATAAACGGACCGAACGGCATATGGCTTTTCATCCGTTTTTTACGCACCAAAATCAGTATGACACCGGCTGCCGCACCCGTCAAGAAAGCCGCATAATACGCAATAAGGAGCAGCGGATATCCAAGGGCCATGCCTATGATAAGTGCAAGATAGATGTCACCGTCACCCATGGCGCGTCCTTTGGAAAACAGCCACAGAAAAAAGAAAAAAAGCGCGCCTGCACCAGACGGAAGCAGTCGGGAATGGAGTAAAAACACACAAGACGCAGCGTCGCCCGCAACGCAGGAAAACACAGAAGGGGAGAGTAATACAAGTACCGCAATACCTGCTCCGTAAAGAAACAGTTCGGGAATATATTCAGTTTTACTGTCAGACACGACAATGCCGACGGAGGAGCAAAATAAGAGAACCGATGCGAAAAATGGCAAAGTCATCTCCGATCCCGAAAGACGATAGATCACAACAAATCCAATACCGACAGCCAGTTCGACAAGGGGATACTGTATAGAAAGCGTGTTTTGACAACAACGCGATTTTCCCCGCTGCAACAGCCAAGAAAGAACCGGCACAAGCTCAAACCATGCAAGGGGACGGTGACAATGATCACAACGTGATCTTCCGCTGACAACATCCTGCCCGAGCGGTATCCTATCAATAAGGACATTGAGAAATGAGCCGATTGAGATACCAAGTGCAAACAATACAAACTCCATAGTTCTAGTATATACAAACTACAAATAAACCGCGCGGGTTTCCCATGCGCGGTTTATCGTTTACATTCCGAAAAACTATCATTATTGCACACACCAATAACACGTTGCTTCTCCTCCAGTTGTGCTTTTGCATGCACTTGTTCCCTCACCTGTATTTTCCGTCCCGTCCTTCAGATATTTTGTCGCCGGATCAACCTGAAACGATTTCGATCCAGGCGCGTAGCATACGCGAACCTGTACAGATGTTGTATCTGTCATCGGAGTGTAGGAAACCCACACTTTATTCAACGATCCACTGTAAATTTCAGTAAAATTCGATTTCATTTCACCTGCTGCGACCATGTTGGAGATGGCGGTAGGCATCGGATCCGTTGCCAAATCTATTTCGGTAAACGCGGTAGCTTCATCCGTCCATGGCATTTTATTGGTCGTTGCGTAATACCGCAGCACTGCGGTCTGTACCTGATTCACCAGATCCCGTGTGCCTGTATCCGTCCCTTTTTTGAGTTGTTCAAACGGATCAAGTGCACCGATAAGACCAATGGCAAGCGCACCCAACAGGGCGATAACGATAAGAAGCTCGACTAATGTAAATCCTTTGCGTAAAGTTATTTTTCTCATGTTATCACCTCCAATCCTAAAAATATCTTCTGTTATTACTGTATAGGAGTATGCTTCCGATTGTCAATTATTGCACTCCTGTTACTTAAATTGCGATGTCAAACTGTAAATCGGTGTGATGACGGAAATAACAATGAATCCCACACCCACACCCAACACAACCATAATGATCGGCTCTATAGCGGTTGTCAGCCCCTTTACAATACCCTCAGTTTCCACCTGAAAATACTTGGAAATCTTGAGCAGCGTTTCATCCAATTTACCTGTTTCTTCTCCAACTTTTACCATCTGCGAAACAATCGGCGGAAACTCTTTGTGGCTGGCGAACATGTCACCGAGTGGAAATCCCTTTTCCACTTTTTTGGCAATATCCTCAATGGCATGCTGGAACAATACATTATTCAGCGATCCTTTCAAAATCCGTAAAGCATCCAATATGTGAATACCGGATCCGATCAGCATGGAGAGTGTTCTTGTAAAATCCACAAGGATCATTTTCTGCTGCAGTGTCCCGTACAACGGAATTTTGAGAATGAGTGAATCAAGAATATAAGTACCGGATTCCGTTTTTTTCCAACGCCGAAATCCTACCCACACGCCGGCGATAATCAAAAGCATCGCCCACCATTGATGAATAAAGAAATTCGACATGCCGATAAGCAGCTTGGTGGACCACGGAAGCTCTATGCCGAAATCCTTGTATAGATCGGTCAGCCTCGGCATGACCACAATCATCATAATGATGACGACAACGATCATACCGACGATGATGACGGCCGGATAAATAAGCGCGCCGACCACTTTGCTCCGGAATTCCCGTTGTCCTTCCAGCGTATCGGCAAGCTGTAACAACACTTTGTCCAGTTGTCCGGACGCTTCTCCCGCCCTGACAAGTGAAATATAAATGTTGGAAAAATACTGCGGATATTTTGCAAGTGCGTCGCCCAAATTGCCTCCGCCGACAATGCTTCGTTCCACATCGCCGAGCACGGTTACCAGCATCGGATTGGAAGCTTGCGTCTTCAGAATATTTAATGCATCAGGAATAGATAATCCCGACATGACCATTGTGGATAATTGACGGGTAAAATTGACGATATCGGAAAAACCGATCTTTTGCATTTTCGTTATGGCAGAAGAAAGCGCTTTTTCCTGTGTCTGTGTCAGCGATACAACAAACAACTCCTTGTCTTTCAGAAGTTTCACCGCCTGATCTTGGCTTCCCGCCTCGACAAATCCGGTAACCTGTTTTCCGTCCGAAGAAAATGCCTTGTATTTAAAAAATGCCATACTCGTATGTTACGACCGCTTCAGTAACCTGCCGATATCTTCAGGTCTGAGCGCATATGCAGTTGCGATATCGACACTGATTTTTCCGTCATTCACTGCTTTTGCCAGAGATGCCTCAAGCGTCATCATGCTGAATTCGGACGATGTCTGAATGGTGTTGTCCAGTTGATGCGTTTTTCCGTCGCGAATGATAGCCCTGACAGCCGGCGTTGCCGTCATGACTTCACATACGGCTGTCAACCCGCCGTTGATGGCAGGAACAAGCCTCTGAGACACAACGCCTTCAAGGACGTTGGATAATTGCAACCGGACTTGCATCTGCTGATGCTCGGGAAAGACATCAATGATGCGGTCGACAGTCTGCGCAGCGGAATTCGTATGCAACGTCGCAAACACAAGGTGTCCGGTTTCGGCAATGGTGATTGCCGCGGCAATAGTTTCATAATCCCGCATTTCACCGATAAGGACAATGTCGGGATCTTCACGGAGCACGCTGCGGAGTGCAATCGACCACGAATGCGTATCTCCATGCATCTCACGCTGCGACACAATAGACATGGCAGGCGGATAGATATATTCAACCGGATCCTCAATCGTCACGATATGGGACGCCTTCGTCTGATTGATCCGTTCAATCATTGCGGCAAGCGTTGTCGATTTTCCCTGTCCTGTAGGACCGGTCACAAGAATTAACCCCTGACGCAGTTTGATAAAATCATGCAGCACTTCAGGAAGCCCTAACTCTTCGATAGAACGGATTTTATCGGGAATATACCGAAATGCCCCCGCCACACCGCCTCGCTGGTGGTATAAGTTCACACGAAATCTGCCTGTTGCAGCAACATAGGAAAAATCAACTTCTTTGTTGGCCAACAAAATTTCCTTCTGTTCCGCAGAACAGACGGCAAACAGTAATTCCGAAGCCTGAGATTCCGAAAGCACGGATTGTCCGCTGATCATCTGCAGTTTACCGGACACACGGAGCATTGGCGGATACCCAACCAAAATATGGATATCCGATGCGTTTACCCGTGCCGCTTCTGCGAATAACTCATTCATGTTCATAAAAAATCCTCCATGTCGTATCACAAACGATTTTTAATCCTGTGCAACCCGCAATACCTCCTCGATTGAGGTAACCCCCTCAAGAGCTTTCATATATCCATCTTGTTTCATGGTCATCATACCTTCCGCAATTGCCTGACTCTCAACATCTTTCATAGGTGCGCGGGAAAGTGTTAATTTGCTTATGGCATCCGTAACGGTGAATACTTCAAATACCCCAAGCCGACCATTATATCCGGTACCGCTGCAGGAAGAGCAGGGAGTGTCGCCGACGGAACCTTTTCCCCGATACAGCTTGATCGGTGTAGTTGCAGACAGCAGGTTTCCAAGCACGGAGCGGATATCTTTTTGTACCGCTTCATCCGGCACATATTCCTCTTTGCACGTCGTGCACAGTTTTCGCGCGATCCGTTGGCCTACGACACAGTTGAGAGCCGATGCGATCAAAAACGGTTCAGCGCCCAAATCAATAAGTCGAGGAATGGCACCTGCCGCATTGTTCGTGTGCAGAGTTGAAAACACCAAATGTCCGGTAAGTGCCGCCTGTACGGCAAGTTCTGTTGTTTCCTGATCACGGATTTCTCCAACGAGAATAATGTTTGGATCTTGCCGAAGGAAAGACCGGAGACCTGTTGCGAACGTGAGACCTGCAGTCGTATTTACTTGAACCTGATTTACTCCTGCTATCTGATACTCGACCGGATCCTCAAGCGTCATGATATTCACACGAGCGTTGTTCAGCTTATTCAATACAGAATACAACGTCGTCGTTTTTCCGGAACCGGTGGGACCGGTAACCAGAATAATGCCGTGCGGCCTCAAGATTGCGGTTTCCAGATTTTTGAGCGCAAGACCGCGAAGCCCGAGTTCAGGAAGCGACGGCACGCCGCCGGATTTTTTCAAAAGTCTCATGACGATTTTTTCTCCGAATACGGTGGGAAGCGAGGACACACGGAGATCCACCTCCTCATCACCCATCTTGAAATTGAACCGGCCGTCCTGAGGAATTCTGCGTTCATCGATTTTCATGTCACCCAGAATCTTAATACGGGATATCACTGCTTCATGCAGCCTGCGGGGCAACAGCAGCCGCTCCTGCAGAATACCGTCCACACGATACCGGACGCGTGTCTCCGCATCCTGCGGTTCTATGTGCACATCACTTGCCCTGATCCTAATTGCCTGTTCAAGAATTGCAGAAACAATCTGGGCAATAGGGGCTTCACGAATCACTTCACTTAAATGACCTGCCTCATACGTTTTCACCTCTGAAGGAGCAGTCTCTTTGAGTGCTGCCGTCACATCTTCGCCTATATGTTGGGTGTAAAGATTATTGATTGCCGAAAGAATATCTTCTTTCATTGCCATATAGGCAACGATGGATTTATTGGTTTTTTTCTCCAAAAAGTCAATAATCTGTGCGTCCAGCGGATTTGCCATCGCAACAGACAACTGATTCGTTTTTTCGTTGAATTCAAACGGCAAAAGGATGTATTTTCTCGCAACTGCTTCCGAAATGTAGTTAATAAGCTCCGGAGAAAATGCCTTTGCGGTCAATTCCACAAACGGTATCTGCAAATTTTCGGCGCGGGCGCGGAGCAGCATCTCCTCTGTCACCAAATGTTTGCTGATCAGCAACGATTCAACGGTTTCACCGAGATTCGTTGATTGAAGCATGATGTCATCTGCCTGCTCTCGGGTCAGATGTTGTTGTTGAACAAGTACATTCAGTAATTCTTGGGCAGCGGCAGCCATACATGTATTTCGATAAACACTCAGAACATGTTGATACATGTCCTGTATTTATTATTGAATGTTTTATGATATATTGCAAGGGAACAATCACTCTCTATGCATGCTTTTCTTATTACAGGTGGAACAACGGAGGAACGACTTCTGCAGATCGCAGCAATGATCAAACAGGATCAGATCAGTCAGTTCGACATACGACCGCTCACACGTACGGAAGATACAGTCTCTATCGGAATCGCCGCGGTGCGGCACTGGCAGAAACAACTACATATCATGCCATCATCTTCCCGTCTTGCCGCTGGTGTCATCCAATCAGCAGACCTATTAACAGTCGAGGCACAGAATGCACTACTGAAAACGCTGGAAGAACCGCCAATACACACGCATATATATATGGAAGCGCAGTCCATCAATACACTGCTTCCGACAATTCTTTCCCGATGCACCGTTATTGCAATACACACCGCAAAAAACAAACTCACAGAAAAAGAACAGTCTGTACTTGCTTTATGGAAACGCGTGCTCACCGAAAACTTGTCGGCAGGGAATATCCTGATGATGCTTGATGCGGCGTGTAAAAACAAAAACGATGCGCAGCAGTGGGTAGACTGTTCGATTGCCGCGCTTTCCAAAACAAAAAACGATTGGCCGGTGACCACCACCTATCTGACAATGGAAAAACAGCTGCTTGATGCAAAAAAACAGCTTGAGCACAATGTCAGTTATAAATTGGTTCTTGACCGAATTTTTTTGTCGTTCGTGACTGGACAAAGCTAGTTCCATTGTATACAATAAATACTACTGAGCTTCGTATGGGGAGCTCGTTTTTTCTTAAAAATCATGGCAAAATCGGACAATTACAACAGTGATCAGATCGTTGTCCTTGAAGGACTGGAGCCTGTCAGAAAACGGCCGGCCATGTACATCGGCACCACCTCCATTGCCGGCGTCCATCATTGTCTGAATGAAATCATTGATAACTGTATTGACGAGGCTTTGGCGGGATTTGCCACGCATGTATGGGTCACGATAAACAAAGACGGCAGTGCAACAGTCCGCGATGATGGACGCGGTATTCCCGTCGATCCGATTCCAAAATACAAAACATCAGCGCTCGAAATCGTCATGACCAAACTCCACGCAGGAGGAAAATTCGAGGGCAAAGCATATAAAGTTTCTGGAGGTCTCCATGGTGTCGGTGCATCCGTCGTCAATGCACTTTCCACACTCATGATTGTACAGGTCAGACGTGATGGCAAGCTATACGAACAACAGTACAAAAAAGGTGTCCCTATAGCCCCCGTCAAAGTCGTCGGGAAGGCAACGGATACAGGCACCACCACAACGTACTACGCAGATCCTGAAATTTTCAAAGAAGGAACGGAGCTCAATTTTGAAACCATAAAAAAAACGATCCGCGACCGCGCATATCTTATTGCAAAACTTTCCTTTTACCTGAAAGACGAACGGAGTGGGGAAGAAGCAAACTTTTATTTTGAGGGTGGCATTCAGTCACTCGTCAAAGCACTCAACAGAAACAAAGAGGTCTTGCATACACCGATATACATCACCAAAACATCCGAATCCATCGGCACCATCGAAATTGCACTGCAATACAACGACAGTTTTTCGGAAACAGTCGAATCCTATGTCAACATCATCCCGACTCCTGAGGGAGGAACACACCTCACCGGATTCCGGATGGCTTTAACGCGCGCCATCAATGACTATGCAAAAAAAATCGGTGTTACCAAAGACAGTAATGACAACATCGTCGGCGACGACACGCGGGAAGGACTTACGGCCGTCGTGTATCTGAAAATGGGTTCGCAGGATCTCCAGTTTGAAGGACAGACCAAAGGAAAACTCGGCAATGCAGAAGTCCAGCCGTTTGTGCAGGCTGCAGTCAAAGAAGGACTCGACACATTTTTTGAAGAAAATCCGAGTGATGCAAAGGCAATTCTCGAAAAAGTATTCTTGGCCGCAAAAGCCAGACTTGCCGCAAAAGCCGCAAAGGACGCAATTATCAGAAAAGGTGCACTGGAAGGGGCATCACTTCCGGGAAAACTGGCAGACTGCCAAAGTAGAGACGCTACGCAGTCAGAACTCTTCATCGTTGAGGGAGACAGCGCAGGTGGAAGCGCCAAACAGGGTAGAGACCGCAAATTTCAGGCAATTTTACCGCTTCGGGGAAAAATTCTTAACACTGAGAGGGCGAGGCTCGACAAAATGATTGAATCTGAGGAAATCAAAGCGCTCGTCATCGCATGTGGCATGGGTATCGGCGACACAACCAATCCCGAAAAACTCCGCTATCATCGAATTGTCATCATGACGGATGCTGATGTTGACGGAGAGCACATCATGACACTCCTTTTGACATTCTTCTACCGTCACCTTCCATATATTGTCGAACATGGACATTTATACATAGCTCAACCGCCGCTGTTCAAAATAAGTTTTGCGAAAAAAATGTTTTACGCATATTCCGATGAAGAGCGCGACAAAATTCTTAAGGATCATGCGGATGAAATAAAGGGCACCGCAAACATTCAGCGCTACAAGGGTCTCGGAGAAATGAATCCTGAACAGTTATGGGAAACAACCATGAATCCTGCAAACAGAATTATGCGTCAGGCAACGATTGCGGATGCAGCGATGGCTGATCAGGTGTTTACGATGCTCATGGGCGATGAGGTTCCGCCACGCAAACGATTTATACAAACCCATGCGAAGAGCGCCACATTAGATATATAGTGGAAGTGCTCGAAGTCCCGCGTAGCGCCTGTGAAGCGAGGCAAAGTGGGACAAACCTTGGATATTTAGAAACAATATTTATATAATAGGAAAGTCAAACAAAGGAATTGTTCGTATAAAAATTTTTTAAGGAGAATTATGGATATACAGCTCATAGCTCTTTTCACTGCCCCAGTAACTGCGTTACTCGCTCTTGTTTATGGAGCGTTTTTGGTCAAACGAACCCTCAAGGAAGAAGAGGGGTCAGATAAGTTAAAACAAATCGGCAAAGCGGTATCAGACGGTGCCATGGCCTATCTTGCCAAACAGTTTAAAATCGTTATTCCGTTCATCATCGTGCTTGCCATCATTATAGCCATAACGCTTGGCACAGGTATGGCAGCTACATTTGTGCTTGGTGCAACATTTTCCGCCATTATCGGCTATGTCGGCATGTGGGTGGCGGTCAAGGCAAATGTCAGAACTGCAAACGCAGCCATCAAAGGCCTTAATCCCGCACTGCGCGTTGCATTCGGCGCAGGCACTGTCAATGGTATGCTGGTCGTAGGACTTGGGCTTTTAGGCGTATCCATCGTCTACATGTGGTCGTATTTCTCATTTATCGGGGCAGGTGTTGATGCTGTTGCAAAATCAGCAACAAACGTCCTTGTCGGATACGGATTCGGCGCAGCACTTTTGGCTCTCTTTATGCGAGTAGGCGGAGGAATTTTTACGAAAGCTGCTGATGTCGGAGCAGATTTGGTTGGAAAAGTGGAAAAAGGAATTCCTGAGGATGACCCGCGAAATCCTGCAACTATTGCAGACAACGTCGGAGACAACGTCGGAGACTGCGCAGGAATGGCAGCTGATGTATTTGAATCCTACGCGCTCACCATCGTTGCAGCAATGATTTTGGGAGGAAATTTATTCGGACTCAAAGGTGTGGTATTCCCACTCCTTGCCAGATCAGGAGCAATTTTGACCTCTATTTTGGGATCACTCTTTGTTAAAGCAAAGAATGATAAAGAAGACCCGATTAAACCACTCATTCGCGGGTTTATGGTGTCAGCAATCGCAGCCGTCATCATTTTTATGGCGCTTGCCGTATTCTTACTCAATGAACCACGTGCAGGATATGCAGCGGTCATGGGTATCGTTGCAATGGTGGCCCTTTTATTGATCACGAAGTTCTATACCGGACCGGGAGAAAAACCGGTTGTCGGAATTGCCAAAGCATCCAGAACCGGTGCAGGCACCAATATCATCGCAGGACTCGGATACGGTATGGAATCAACATTTGTTTCCGTACTTGTTGTCGCCGCATCCATCTATGCAGGATATGCAATATTTGGATTCTATGGTATTTCCCTCGTCGGTATGGGAATGCTTGCAACAACCGGTATCATCATGGCACTCGATACCTTTGGACCAATTTCTGACAATGCCCAAGGCATGGTCGAAATGGCAGATCTCAAGGGCAAAGCACCGGTTGTCACGGGAAATTTGGATGCTGTCGGAAACACGACAAAAGCACTGACCAAAGGATTTGCAGTCGGTTCCGCAGCGGTTGCTGCCTGTTCTCTGTTTGCCACATACTTTGAAGCAACAGGACTGACGACCATCGACATAGCCAATCCAAAAGTGTTTGTAGGCGTACTTCTTGGAGGAGCATTACCATTCCTGTTCAGTTCCCGTTTAGTCAATTCCGTGGGACGAGCAGCATTTGAAGTGGTTGAGGAAGTCAGACGACAGTTTAAAGAAATTAAAGGAATTATGGAAGGAAAAGCACTTCCTGACTATTCCCGAGCTGTTGCCATCGTCACTGCCGCAGCACAGCGTGAGTTGGTCATTCCTGCACTCATGGTTGTCGTTATGCCGGTAGCAGCTGGTCTTCTTGGTGCGCAGGCACTGGGAGGATTCTTAGGCGGAGTCGTCGTTGTCGGACTCATGCTCGCATTCTTCATGTGCAACACAGGTGGCGCATGGGATAACGCGAAAAAATTCGTAGAGGACGGAAATTTCGGTGGCAAAGGCAGCGATACACACAAAGCTGCAGTCGTCGGAGACACGGTCGGTGACCCGCTCAAGGACACCGCAGGTCCGGCCTTAAACCCAATGATGAAAATCGTACAAGTGGTGGCACTTTTGGTTGCACCCTTTATTATCCAATTCATTGGAAAGTAACGGAGAATCTAGAATATAGCATCTAGAATATAGAATTTGGAAAGCGTGAGAGGATAACGTACTTATGAATGTCGGAAAAATCATACCATCGGAAGTCGTGACAGAAATGCAAAAGTCGTATCTTGACTACGCTATGTCTGTCATCGTATCACGGGCACTCCCTGATGTCCGTGATGGCATGAAACCAGTGCACCGACGTATTCTGTACGCAATGCACACAACAGGACTTTCCCACAGTGCAAAATACAAAAAAAGCGCGTCTGTCGTCGGAGAAGTCTTGGGAAAATATCATCCACATGGAGATTCATCCGTGTATGAGGCAATCGTTCGTCTTGCACAAGATTTTTCCATGCGGTACCCCTTAGTTGATGGGCAAGGGAACTTCGGTTCTATCGATGGTGATCCTGCCGCTGCCATGCGGTACACGGAATGCCGGATGTCAGCAATTGCAGGTGAAATGATGCTCGACATCGACAAAGATACGGTGGATTTCATTCCGAACTTTGACGGATCTGTCAAAGAGCCTGTATATCTGCCTGCAAAACTGCCGAATCTTTTGCTCATGGGTTCTGAAGGTATCGCCGTCGGTATGGCGACAAAAATTCCGCCACATAATCTGTCTGAGGTCATCGACGCGCTCGAACACATGGTGAAAAAAATCACCATTGTCAAAGGGAAAGAAAAAAGCCATGAGACGCCGGAATATTCCTTTAACACGACACTTGATGAGCTCATGGAATTTGTCCAAGGGCCGGATTTCCCGACGGCAGGTGCTATTTATGATATTAATGAAATTAAATCTGCATACGGAACAGGAAAAGGGAAAATTGTCATGCGAGGAAAAGCAGAAATTGAAGAAATCGGGCAGGGGAAATCAGCTATTTCTATCACAGAACTTCCCTATCAGGTAAACAAGGCAAACCTTGTTGTGAAGATTGCGGACCTCGTGAAGGATAAAAAAATTGATGGTATTTCGGATCTTCGCGATGAATCAGACAGACATGGCATCCGAGTAGTCGTCGAACTGAAACGTGATGCACATCCAAAACAGGTACTCAACAACTTATATAAATACACTGATTTGCAGACCACGTTTCCCGTCAATATGGTGGCAATCGTCGACGGTACACCACAGACATGTACCCTGAAACTTATTCTTGAAGAATATTTGAAACATCGCCAATTCGTCATCCGAAGACGGAGTGAATTTGAACTTTTGGAAGCGAAGAAACGAGAACATATCCTCGAAGGACTCAAAATTGCCGTTGATCACATTGATGAAGTAATTGCCATTATCAAAAAAAGCAAAGACGCAGATGAAGCAAAAACAAAATTGATGACCAGATTTAAGTTGTCAGAAATTCAGGCCGTCGCCATTTTGGATATGCAGCTTCGAAAACTCGCTGCGCTTGAACGAGAAAAAATTGAAGACGAACTGGCCATGCTTCGAGAAACCATTGCGTATCTCAATGATCTTTTGGAACACCCAGAAAAAATATTTAAAGTCATTGGGGATGAACTTTTGAAACTCAAAGAAAAATTCGGCGACAACAGACGAACAAAAGTCTATAAAAGCAAAGTCGGTGAATTTAGTGAAGAACAGCTCATTCCAAATGAAGACACAATCATTACCATGAGCACATCAGGATACATTAAACGTGTCCCTCCAACATCATTTAAGACACAAGAGCGAGGCGGAAAAGGTGTCATCGGCATGACAACAAAAGAAGAAGATGCCATCGATATGGTGGTCTCCGCTCAAACGCACGATAATTTATTATTCTTTACTGAAAAGGGGAAAGTCTATCAAGTACGTGCATGGGACTTGCCAGAAGCCAGTCGACAAGCAAAAGGACAAGCAATCGTGAATGTCATCAACATTGAATCCGGCGAAAAAGTCACATCCATGTTGACCTACACCCTTGATTCCAAACTACAAAAAGAAAAAGGTGTAAAGTTTATCATCATGGCAACCAAAAAAGGTGTCATCAAAAAATCGAAACTCACAGAATATGAAAATATCCGTCGGAATGGACTCGTCGCTATCAAGCTTGAAGCAGGGGATGAGCTCGAATGGGTAAAGCTCACAAATGGAGACAATGAAATTCTTCTTGTCACCCACGAAGGAAAATCAATTCGTTTCAATGAAGAAGAAGTAAGAGCTACAGGAAGAGATACCATGGGAGTTCGTGGAATCCTCCTCAAAGGCAGTGATTATCTTGTCAGCATGGATGTCATCACAAACGAAAACAAATCCCATGATTTCTTAACAATTATGGAGAAGGGTATTGGGAAAAAGACTGCAATTTCTGGATTTCCAAAACAACGACGCGGTGGCCAAGGAATAAAAGTTGCAGAAGTAAAAGACAAAACAGGAAAAGTTGTTGTATCTCAAATTGTTCCATCTGATACGGAATCTATCATTATTACCTCTGTCAAAGGACAGGTGGTAAAACTCCCGATTGCATCAACACCAAGACTGGGACGCGCTACATCAGGCGTGATACTGATGCGATTTACGGATAAATCAGATACTGTTGCTGCAGCAACGTGCCTTACCAACTAAATTGAGCGTTATCTTTCATGTATAATAAAATCTATGATTACGTATTATCAAATTGAAGAAACGCGATCCCTTCGAAAAACAACATCATTCCATAAAAATTCTTGGGTAAAGGTAATTGATCCATCAGAAGAAGAACTCATATCACTTGCAAAAACGTTTGACTTAGAACTTGGACATCTCCAAGACGCCCTTGATACAAACGAAGTGCCACGGTTTGAAGAAGAGGAAAACTGTGCATACATGTATACACGGGTACCAATCCTGCAAAACGATACATATACTACACTTCCTGTTTTATTTATTTTGCATCCGCTCGCAGTTTTTTCAATAGCACTTACTGACCTTCCAATATTTACAAAAGTCTTAGCCAGCGAAAAAACACAACAAGAAACAACACTTGGATTATTCATCCAATTTTTCAACGAAATTGTAAACCAGTACTATAACGCAATTTCAAAAATCAATAAACTCACCGCATCCAAAACATTTAACATCGATCGCATTGAAAACAGAGATATCGTCGCAATGGTGGTATATGAACAAATTCTCAATGAATTCTTGAACGCTATCATTCAAACAAACACATTACTGAAAACTGTAAATGCAAATAAACGATTTATCAAAAAAGAAATGGACCAAGATTTAACAGAGGATCTTTTTCTCTCTACAGGACAACTTATTGATTTGTCAAAAAGTAGCTTACGACAAGTACAAAACATCCGAGAAGCATATTCGACCGTCATGACAAATAATCTTAACCGTGTCATTAAATTCTTCACAGCGCTAACCATCGTACTCACTATCCCCATGATTATTACAAGTTTTTATGGAATGAACGTTTCACTTCCATTTGCACATCATCCGCTTGCATTTATCATTATTCTTTGTTCAATCATTGTGCTTAGTATTGGAGCAATATATATATTCATGAAACAACACTGGATATAATCCGGATACAACATGAATCATAAACTACTCGGATCACTCAGCATACTTGCCGCTACTATTATCTACGCAGGCTTCGGAATACTTGCTCGCATTGTCGGATTTAGCATTCCTCTTTTTTATCAAAACGCCACGCGAAATCTTTTTGCAGCAATTCTTCTCGGTACGATTATACTATTGCAAAATAAAAAGGGATCTTGGGAAAAAATGACTCCGTATGCATGGAGTATTGTCTGTATGCGAGCGCTCATGGGTTCTGCTTCATTTTTGTTATTTTTCTATACCATGAACAATATGGCAATCGGCATGGCATATTTTTTATATTATGCAACCAACACAATTGGCGGTTATTTTTTAGGAAGATTATTTTTCCAAGAAAAAATTACTCCTATTAAATGGCTCGCATTTATACTTGCGCTCACTGGTCTTTCTTTTATCTATGCACTCAACCTCACTCATGTTGCTCCTCTTCTCGTTTTTTCAGCTATTCTTGCTGGAGCACTTTGCTCTGGTTGGTTTATCATCATCAAAAAAGTAAAAGAATATCCATCGAGCCAATTAACATTTCTTGACCTCGTCATTCCATTTTTCTTCTATACAATTTTATCAATCATTTTCCATGAACCATGGACCATGCCACAAATGACACAACCATGGATCGCAAGTTTTTTCTATGGCGCGTGCTTCATCATCACGGGGCAACTTATTGTTTTTGGATTCAAAAAAGTAGAAGCGCAAATAGGCAGTTTAATTATGCTTGCTGAAATTCCAATTGCAACACTCCTTGCATATATTATTTACAATGAACACATCACCGTATCAACATCGATCGGTGGTATACTCATTCTTGTTGCGATGACACTACCAGAACTTGCTGCCCTCAAAAAAAGAAAAAATTAAACGTGTATGTCCCCAGAAAATTCAATACAAAATATTCATGTCAAATTAATGGAATTTGTGAATATTGAGCCAAAAAATGGAATTAATCGATTTACGTTCGAAGGAACAAGCAGTAGAGCAAAAACAGACGCAATCATTGGATTATTTCAACG
>CAZSTG010000008.1:0-38997 GCA_964609895.1 uncultured Gammaproteobacteria bacterium
AATTAGCATCTGTATCTGTCGGCCAGATTGCCTGCGCAAGCACTTCCCGCGAAATAATGACTCCTGGCTTGGATACCAGTGTTTTCAGTGCGCGCATCTCTTTTCTGGAGAAGAATTTGCCGATCGGTACTTGGTTTAGATACACCATATTATTTTCATAGGTCAGCGCATGTTCAGATCCGACGCTGGCAAGCAATGGTTTTCGCAAAATTGGTGTTATCAGGTGATACTCGTCTGTAATCAGCCGCATTTTTATAAGGTGATTTAAACTGTGCTGCTCTTCCGCGCTAAACATCTTTCTATTGGTTAACAGTTTCAGGAGCACGCTTCGTTCTGATGGAAGTAGCGCCTGAATAAGCATATTTTTCCGGTACACCATGCCGTCTGTTTCATCGTTCCATGTTTTTTGTACACGCAGTTGTCGCATTGCATCTTTAATAAACCACCATTTTCCGCCGCAGGTAGCGAGCAGCTGATCTATTTGTTTTTGCGTGATTTTCACCTGCCATTTCTCTGCTACGTAATGAATAAAATGTTCTGTGTCTTTTTTGCCGTAGAGCGGGTAATAAAAAATACTATGCAACAGTTGCGGATACGGACGGAATAGCTGGATGTATTGCGGATGTGTTATATCTGTTTCAAAGCAGCATATACTGACGATAAACGGATTATTTTCATAGAGGATCTCGTGCATGGCGGACAAATACAATTTTGTGCCCTCCAAAAGTAGACTGTCGGCTGTCAGAAGGACGAGGACAATCTGCATCTTTTTTTCTGCCAACTCACGGATGCACTGATCAAACGCATTCTTTTTTGCAATGACCTTGTTTTTGATCAGCTCATTGACAATATAGTCAGTTAAATCTTCTTTTTCCTCAATATTTATGAGCAGTGGATCAATGGTAAGAAAAACCCGACGGTAAGCGGATCGTGTTTGTTTTTTTTCATCTGCGATAAATTGTTCCATTCTTCGAACACGGTCTGAGTAGGGAAAAAAGAGAATGGAAAGATTGTCACCGATTTCTAAGTTAGACCGCCAAGCTTCTGATGCTTTTTCGTATTGATTTGTAACGACAGAAGGCGCTAATCCTTGCATACTGGTTGCAAAGTATAGCAGATATCTACTATTTTGACAAATTTTTGTCAGTTATCCTATCAAGCTGTCCTATAGCACTTCATTGTACGCTCAAACAGAAATAGGTAGCGTATGAAATCGATTCTCACCAATTTTGTCAAATTTAGCCTCATTTTATGCAGTTTTCTGCTGTTTTCTGCTGCGCCGGTGTCAGCCGCCGCGCGTGATATTACCCCGACTTCTATACTGTCTGCTGTCAATCAGGTACGAACTGAACATGGTTTGGGCACACTTTTGATGAATGAAAAGCTTGGGGTTGCCGCATATAACAAAGGGGCAAATATGCAGACGTACGGCTATTGGGCACATACAAATCCTGCCACACAGGAAACAGGATGGATGTTTATTCAGCAGGCGGGATATCAGTATATGCATGCGGGAGAAAACTTAGCCAAAGACTATACGTCGCTTGAGGGTGTCATGCGGGGGTGGATGAATTCACCGACACATAAAAGCGTGCTGTTATCCGACAAATACACGGAAACGGGTATCGGCGTCCTGTATTATACGCAAAATGGTGTGGAAAAGGCGCTTGTCGTGGAGCTGTTTGCCAAGCCTGCACCAGCAAGACATGTGTTTACAACATCCGTTTCAATGGCATTTGCAGGTCTTCTTTGTACTATGACGCTGTAATTTTACTTGATGCGCGAGACTGTATACACCGTCGGATAATAGAGAAACAGTGCAGGAAGATCGTCCACCAGCCGTCGCTGAAAATCCACATAGAATTGTTTTCTCTTTTCCATATCCTGTTCTATACGGCCGTCTTCGAGCAGTTTATCGATTTTCGGGTTAGAAAGTCCGGAAATGTTTGTATAAAGCTGTGTTGAGTGCCAGTAGATATACTGATCCGGATCGGTAGGAATATCCTGCGCGGACAACAAAAGTTGATACGGCTCACCGATGGTATTGGCAACGCGTATATTTATCTTCAGTCCCAGATCCTGCCATGCTTTTACCAGTTGTTGTGCTACAGACAGATACTGTGAGTATGTTGTGAGCGTAAACTCCGCCGAAGATGTTCCGACTTTCGTAGAGGCAAGGAGTTTGCCTGCTTGCGTGAGATCGGTGTCGTACTGTTTGACGTCGTCGGTATATGCCCATGAGGTTGTTGCAATCGGTGAATACGCGCGGGTATATCCGAGATCCGGTACCGCATAGGCAAACATCTGTCGGACTTGTTTGTCCTTGAGAATCGGATCTTTGACATTAAAATACAGAGTAATGACGCGGTTTTTATTTACCGTTTTCTGGATGGCCGTATTTTTCCAGTGTTCAAACGATTGATCTATTTCGCTGATGCCAGACAGTTCATCGATCTCCCCGAGTTTATATGCAAGAATTGCCTGCGATTCATTTCTGTAGAAACGGTATTCAATGGCGGGTAAGGTGTCGTCGCGGGCGGATGCGAGCTTTAGATAGGTGATTCTGTCTCCCTTCAGCCGAATTGTCCGTATGACGTAGTCGCCGAATCCCGTAAGATTTTCCAGAAATATGGGTTTTGATACCAGTACGGGAAACGGACTGAACGCGTTCGGAAGTTTTACCTGTATGGTTTGCGCATCAAGTGCAGTGAAGGAAACATTGTTGATGTTGTAATTGATTGTGGATGCGGTAACAGGTTTATTGTTATGCCAGAACACATCCGGTTTCAGGTGAAATGTATACAATGTTCCGCTCTCTGTCGCTTCCCATGATGTTGCCAGTGCAGGAATGGCTTTGCCGTCTGGTCCCACTCCGGTCAGTCCGTAACTGATTTTTGTTTGGATTTCAAGCGGAAGGTTGCTGGGTGAATAATCACCGACATAGCCGATTCTCCGTATGGGATTTAACTGCGACACACGGATAATGGGAAACACTTTCCAGAGAAGAAGCATGACTGCAAAACCCAAAAAAATACCAATGATAAGGGAACGCGTATATTTCTTGCTCAGTTCGCGTGCTGCCCAAAAAAGGAAGCGTCCGCGCCGTAAAAAACTCATAATTAGACAATGAGTAGATTTATGATTGATATAATAAAGAACAGAACGCCGGTGATGATTGTGACGATAAAGATAACTTTTTCCGCCCCACGTTTCGTTCTGTAGGTATCGCTGGATACACCGGATGACAAGCCGCCTTTTCCGTTCTGCAGCAGTATCAAACCAATGAGCGCCAGTGCAATCAACAGCTCTATGATCAGCAGTGCCGTTTTCATAACGTTTTCTCCAAAAACGATAGTAACACACCCGCCAATTTACCGCTATCGTGACGGATCAGGCTTCGGATGAGGACATCAGAGGATGATTTGGTTGTCAAAACGGTACTTACAACATCATCTCTGACAACGGTATAGGTATGTTCTTTTTCTTCAAGATCATCGACAACAGGCAATTCATGATATTTTGCGTACAACTCCATAGCTTCCTTGGGCAACGGACTGTTGTTGATGATGACGGCGTTGATTCGTTTGCCGAGATACTCTTCCAGAACTTTCAGATGATCCGCGGCTGTGAAATTATATGTCTGGCCGTATTTTGTCATGAGATTCATTATGTAGACAACGGTTGCGGACGTTTTTCTGATTGCTTCGGGAATGCCTGCAACAAGCAGATTCGGAAGAACACTTGTATACAGATCCCCCGGCCCCAAGACAACACAGTCTGCGGTTTGAATAGCACTGATTGCCTCCGGGTTGGCTGTTGCCGGCGGGTCAAGCGTGAGACCGGTGATTTTCAGTGATCCTTCGTGATCCGGTTCATCAATAAAATGCTCTTCCTTTAACGTGCTGCCGTCTTCGTATGTGGCGGTGAGGTTTGTTTTGGTAAAGGATACGGGGATGACTGATCCATGAATGCGGAGTACTTTTCCCGTCTGGCGGATCGCCTCCTCCTGACTGCCCAGAATATCGGACAGCGCCGCCATGAATAAATTGCCGAACGTCATGCCGGAAATGCCTTCACCTTTTTCAAAGCGGTACATGAACAGTTTGCGCAGGAGTCCTTTTTCTTTTGTTTCATCCGAGAGTGCCACAAGACATTGTCTGATATCCGATGTCGGGAGTAGTCCGAATTCATCACGTATACGTTTGTTGCTTCCGCCGCTGTCACTCATGGAAACCACGGCACTCAGTTTGCAGGGGTGCTGTTTTAAACCTTTGAGCACCACAAATGTCCCCGTTCCTCCGCCGATGCACACAATTTTTGGTAATGCCGTTGTTTTCATGATTCTGTTATATTTTCAAGAAAATTTGTAATGGAAGTAACGCCAATTGCGGTGATGATAAGACAAACAATATAGGAAAGCTGGGTGCCCGGTATGACAAATCCCTGCCATGCAACCCCTGGGAAATACCATGCGGCTACGGAAACATTCGGTGCAAACAGGGTCAGCAGATAGATGACTGCCACATTGACAACCCAAGACAACAGTCCGAACGTCAGAATATTGATGGGAATAAAAAGAATCTTCAGAACCGGCTTTACGATCAGCATCAGAATGGAAAGAATAAAACCCGAAAGAAAGACTGTCGTCCAGCTGCCGGCAATGATAAACGCCGGAAACAACTCTTTTGTCAGCCACAGCGCAAAGACATAGAATACCCACGTCTTGATGAAGTATTTCATATATCAATGCTAGCAGATCGGATAGTGAGAATCAATGAAAAATCAAGGTATAGGTTTACGTAGGTAAAAAATCTTTTGCCCGTTTAAGCGTATGAAATGTCACTGCGAACCGGTGCGATTCATTACGGATTCGTGTAAGAAGCCGTATGGCCGGACGGTCATTGGAGAGATGTACCAGCGTAAAGCTCTGCTCTTTTGGAAGAACAAGGGATTCGTATCGTTTGGCAAGGCCGATAACGGGAATATGTACTCCAAGTGAAGATAACTCCTGATAGGCAGCTTTCACCTGTCCTTTTCCGCCGTCAATCAGGAGCACGTCCGGATATGGCCATTCCGTGTGCCGTATCCGTCGTCTGACCACCTGCCCTATCATGGCCGTATCGTTTGGTCCGGTTATATCGCTGATTGCGAATCTGCGATACTGTGCGCGGTCAATGATACCGTCCGTCATAACCACCAAAGATCCGACCGGTTCTGTTCCCAATGTGTTTGAAATATCAATACATTCAATCTTGTGGATCGTCGAAAGTTCTGGATAGGACTCGTGAAGCAGTGCCAGCAGATCCTGTGTTTCCTGTTCGATTGTTTCGCCGATAGCCACCATATCATGCATATACAGGGACGGATCAAAATGTGTTTCAAGGAGTTGCTGCATGTGTTCGATCCGGTTGCGCAGCAATGCAGCCTCTTCGTAGTGTTCTTTGTCTGAAAGTGCGTGCATCTCGCCGGTCAATTCCGTAATGACGGGTAGAATATTTCCCTTGAGAATCCGTATGATTCGAAATATATTCCTGCGGTATACCTGTATCTGTTTCCTTTTTTCTTCCATATCGGACAGTTTTTCAATGTAGGAAGGACAGGGTGAACATAATCCGATGTGGGTATAAAAACAGCTGCGTCCGTTCCGTATTTTCTGGGTGCAGAATGGAATGCACCGTCTGATGGATCTGAGAATGGATTTTGCTACTTTTGTTGATTGAAATGGACCCGCATAAAAGACGTGTTTTCCACTGACATTTGCAGGTTTTCTGGCAAGTGTGATTCGGGGAAGCGTTTCCTGAATCGGTATGTATATATAGATAGGACTTTTATCGTCCTTGGCAATCATGTTGTATTTCGGTTGGTATTTTTGAATGAGGCTTGCCTCGAGAAGCAGTGCGTCAAATTCAGTCACGGTGTTGATGACAACAATGTCGGCTATCCGTTCGACCAGTTGCCTTGTTTTGGGTGAAAGTGTTTCCTGCCGCTCAAAGTATTGTTTTACACGACGCTTGAGATTTACTGCTTTCCCGACGTAGATGACACCGCCTTCGGCACTTTTGTACAGATAGACTCCCGGCGTAGTCGCAAGGGAATTTATTTTTTTCGTAAGATCCACCATAGACATACAATCAAACAGATTGCGGCAGTACTGATCGGAATCAGGAGCCAGTACATCGGCGTTACGGTATAGGTAAAACTTGTGGTTTCCCCGTTGACTGATACGGTAATTGTGCCCTTGTCCGTTGCGGCGTAGTTTGTTATGGGAATGTGAACCGGTACGGTCATGATGCCGAACGGCGGCACGGAAGCTTCGGTTTTTGTCCTATGCAATATGTACGGATTGGCGTCGACAATAATATTGACTTCCTGCGCCGTGACGTTGCCAAGATTTTCGATTTGTATGGATCCATCCAAGCTTCTTCCCGCCTGCACGTTTGAAGGCAGAAGAAAGGTAGTTCTAAAACTGGCGTTGGTACTCGTCTTGACAACAGGTGCAAAAGAGACGGAAACATTTTTTCTTGGCACAGTCCCCTCTTTATAGGAGCCGGCAGGATAGGGCGTTTCACTGGAAAGGCCGTGAATCACAAATGCGATGTGGTTAAAGTCAAACACGTCAAAATAATTAATTCCGCCAGTCGTGTGTGCCCATGTCGGATCAATCTGTATCCACTGTTTCCGTACAGTATCGTAATACTCAGGCCACGCGTGTAATACATCAGATCCTGTCAGGAGCGGACGAAGCCGTGTATCTGTCGTGTATGCATATCCTATGACTTCCCGTGCGGGTATACCTGCGGCGCGGGCAATGGCAATAAACAGATCGGTAAACTCCGTGCAGACACTTGTCTCTGGGTCGGCCAGCGCGGCGGCCGCACCTTTTCTGACGGTATCACTGTTGTTGGTGAGATATTGCAGTTTTCCAACGACATAGTTGTAGATAGCCCGCGGTGTTGTGTATGTTTTTGCCAGTTCCTGAATAGCGCTGTTTTGCGTTTCCCAATACCTCGCCTGTTTCAGATACTCAGTAAGATCTGCAGGCGTCTCGGTATATGTACTCTTCGGTTTGTTGTATGTCTGTATATGGATTTTTGCATGCACATCCACGGACTGTTTTGCCGCCAGTTCAAACGATGCAATCCAGTTGCCGTCGCCGTCTTTTTTCATTTCCTTCGGTTTGGGTGTTACCGAATCAATGCTGATGGTCTGGTATGCGTTATCTGCAGGAAGCGTAATAGTCAGCAATTTTGCGGATAATGTGTCGTTCTCCAGCGGATAGGTAAGACTTGCCACATATGATTGGAATTCACCATATGCCGCATTAATACCACCGTGGATCAGCTGTTCTTTCGTCCAACGCGAACCGGATGCGGGAAGCGGGGTCATGTATGCATTTGCAGGAAATGATGTGGGGGTTTGGAGCGAGACGGTATATTCACCTAGACTGTCGTCGTTTTCGACGCCTGGGATATGAATTTCCCAGATGTTCCCCAGTTGCCGCGCTATATCTCCGTTTTCGTATCGAATATTGAACATGAGTTTTTTGTCAATGCCGACAACTTTTTCGTTGAACTGTACGGTAATGTCCGTCGTTTTGCCCTGCTGTGTAATTTTGGGCGTTATAACGCCTTTCTGATCATAAGCAATGACGTTTTTTATGTTTTTGCCGTCTATGGAGATGGTGTATTGTTTTGGATACAGATTAGACTGTTTATTGGTCAGCGTAATATTCTGCGTTACTATAGTCGTTCCCGTAGGAGATACGGCGTATTGTGTATCATAATCAGCCTGAAAATCCGCCGCATATATTGCGGTTTTCCATATAAAATAGGCGGAGAGTATGATACAAAAACTAAACACACGCTGCAGTATGTTTTTCATACAAGGTGGTGCAGGAACCTGCCGGTTGCAGACACTGGGTTTCGTGCAATTGTTTTGGGCGTTCCTTCCGCAATGATTCTTCCTCCTCCGTCTCCTCCCTCCGGTCCCATATCGATAATCCAGTCTGCATTCTTTATTATATCCAAATTGTGTTCAATAACGATAACGGTATTTCCATACGCGGTCAGTCGATCCAAAACATGCAGCAGTTTTTCGAGATCCGAAAAATGCAGTCCTGTTGTCGGTTCGTCCAAAACGTACACTGTTTTTCCTGTGGCGCGTCTTGATAGTTCTGTTGCGAGTTTGACCCGTTGCGCTTCTCCTCCTGAGAGCGTTGTCGCGGACTGGCCGAGCTTCATATATCCAAGGCCCACATCCTGCAGTGTTTTCAGTTTTTCCGCAATCCCCGAATGGTTTTTGAAGAAGGTCACTGCCTCATCAATACTCATCGCCAGAACGTCTGCAATATTCTTACCGTGATACAACACCTCCAGCGTTTCTTGGTTATATCTTGTGCCGTGACAGACTTCGCAGGTAACAAATACATCAGACAAAAACTGCATTTCAATCCGCTTTTGTCCTTCCCCTTCGCATCCCTCACATCTGCCGCCTTTGACATTAAATGAAAATCTGCCGCTGGTGTACCCTTTTGCCTTTGCCTCGGGCATCATGGCAAACAGTTCACGGATATAGGTAAACAGTCCTGTGTATGTTGCGGGATTGCTGCGTGGAGTCCGGCCAATCGGTGACTGATCAATGAGAATTGTTTTATCAATCTTTTCCAATCCATCAATGCGTTCGTGGTCTCCTGCCTTTTCTTTCACCATAGGGCTGAAATGCTGTTGCATCGCTTTAAATAATGTATCGACAATCAGTGAGGATTTGCCGCTTCCTGATAGACCCGTGACACAGACCAATTTACCGAGTGGTATGGATACTGTGACATTCTTCAGATTATTATGTGTCGCGTTTACGAGTGTTATCTTGGCGTGTTCATCTTCTGTTTTGTCGGGTATCGGGAGATGGGTAAAACCCGTGAAGATTCGGGTAATCTGCTTTTTGTTTGATAAATAATCTGCCGTAAGAGACTTCGTCTGAAGAAGTTCATCATATGTACCTTGCGCCACGATGTTTCCACCCATGGTTCCTGCCCCCGGCCCAAAATCAACGATATGGTCAGCCGCTTCCATCATTTCCCTGTCGTGTTCCACCACAATAACAGTATTTCCCAGATCCCTCAGATGTTTTAGCGTATCAATGAGACGTTTATTGTCCTTTTGATGAAGGCCGATGGAAGGTTCATCGAGGACATATAATACCCCTGATAGACCCGATCCGATTTGTGAGGCAAGTCTGATCCGCTGTGCTTCGCCTCCTGAGAGCGAAACTGCTCCGCGTGCGAGGGTAAGATAGGAAAGTCCGACATCAAGCAAGAACTTCAAACGTGTCTGTATTTCCTTCAGTATCGGTTCTGCGATGGTACGCTCTCTGTCGCTTAATATACCCTGTTCGTTTGTTTGTAATCTGCGCGCCCACCGTTCGGATTCCGTTATGGATAATTGAGTCGCGTCATGAATGGAAAAACCGTCAACGGTCACGGTCAGCACATCTTTTTTGAGTCTCGCACCATGACATGTTTCACAGACTTCTTCCCGCATAAACTTTTCTATTTCTTCCCGTACCCAAGAGCTTGTTGTTTCTTTATGTCGTTTTTTCATTTCATGGATAAACCCTTTAAATGTTTCATGAATTGTGGTGACTTCTCCAAATCGATTTTTGCCTTCGATGGTGTGCACTTCATCGCCAGTCCCGTACAGAAGAATATCTTTTTGTTTTTTGGTGAGTTGTTTGATAGGCTTTTTTATATCGATGCCCGTACTTGCCGCTACTGTCGAGATAATGCGTGAAAACCAAGTATCATGTTCATACATATTGGCAAATGGACGTATTCCGCCTTCTGATACGGACAGTTCTTCGCTGAACATGAGTGTGGGGTCAACGGAAAGAACATATCCTATACCACTGCAGGTGGGACATGCACCGTGCGGTGTATTGAATGAAAACATGCGCGGTTCGAGTTCCGGAATTGAGGTTGCGTCCACCGGACAAGAAAAATGTTCCGAATAACTGGTGGTATGAATTTTTTTGGGTTTCTCGGGAAATGTGAATGCCGCATCTTGTACGGAACCAACCACAACAAGGCCACCAGAAAGAAGGAGCGCCTGCTCAACACTGTCAGTGAGCCTCGACGTGATTGCTTTTTTCCCTTCTTCATGACGAAGCGTCGGTTTATCAATGGTTACCTTATCAACAACGACATCAATTGAATGTTTATTTGTTTTGATAAGAAACACGTCGTCATCAATGTCGTAGAAAACACCATCAACACGTACAGTTTTATATCCTTTTGCCTTCAGGTTTTGAAACAGTCCCGAATATTCACCTTTTCTGTCGCGTATGACGGGAGATAATATCATTAAAAATGCGCTTTTTTTTGTCGTGCCTGTTATCTGTTCCTTTGCCTCATCCAAAATTTTTGAAACGATTTGTGAGGACGTCAGTTTGGATATTTCTCTGCCGCAGATGAGACAATGCGGATGCCCTATGCGTGCGTACAGAAGACGCAAATAATCATAGATTTCCGTGACTGTACCGACAGTGGATCTCGGATTGTGAGAGGTTGATTTTTGGTCAATAGATATTGCGGGAGAAAGACCAATGATATTATCAACGTCCGGTTTATCCATAATACCCAAGAATTGTCGGGCATACGAAGAGAGCGATTCTACATATCTTCGCTGTCCCTCCGCATAAATCGTATCAAATGCAAGTGATGATTTGCCTGAACCTGACACGCCGGTAAATACCACGAGCTTGTTTTTCGGTAACGTACACGTGATGTTTTTCAGATTATGCTGGCGAGCGCCTGTGATAATAATTTTGTCATCCATAGATTTATTCCATGCACCAATAAATACCGCGGATGGTTCCGTGGCAAGGGTCTATTATAGCGCATTTTCAGGACTTCATCTTCCTTATGAAGTCCCGAATCTGCATTGCCTCTTCAAATTTCAGGTTTTTGGCCGCTTGCTGCATCCTCGTCCGCATTTTTTTGACGAGCGCCTCTTTATCAAGCGGCGTCATGGAATCCAGTTTTGCGTCAGTATAGAGATCCATATCTGTGTATGTTTCTTCTTTCCGCCGCGCCTCATTTGACCACTCTGCGATGAGCCCCATGCGGATGGGTTTTTGGATAGTGACGGGCGTTATGTGATGTTTTTTATTGTACGTTTCCTGCACTTTTCGCCTCCGCTCAACTTCATTGACTGCCTCTGTAATTGATTTGGTCATCACATCTGCGTATAAAATTACCTGACCTTTTATATGTCTTGCAGCCCGCCCCATTGTTTGGATAAGACTTACCCTACTCCTGAGAAATCCTTCTTTGTCCGCATCTAGGATTGCAACAAGTGAGACTTCAGGAAGATCCAATCCTTCTCGAAGTAAATTGACACCAATAATGACATCAAACTCTCCTTTTCGTAAACGTGCAAGGATGGATGTGCGTTCCATGGTTAAGACATCAGAATGAATAAACTCGACCAATATGTTTTTCTGTTTGAGATACGCGGTTAAATCTTCTGCCATTTGTTTCGTAAGCGTGGTGACAATGACGCGTTCATGGAGCTTTACTCGTTTTTGGATTTCCATCTCAAGATCGGCAATCTGACCTTTTGCAGGACGAATGGAAACGGTCGGATCAATCAATCCTGTCGGACGCACCAGTTGTTCTACAACAGAGTCACTCTGTGAGAGTTCCCAATCATCAGGAGTTGCAGATACATACACTGTTTGCGGACGACGCCGTAAAAATTCATCAAACGTGAGTGGACGATTATCCATAGCGGATGGAAGCCTAAATCCATAATCCACCAAGGTTTGTTTTCTTGATCTATCTCCGTTATACATTCCCCGAATTTGCGGAACGGTCATATGTGATTCGTCGATAAACAGAAGCCATGGTTTTCCTTTGGTTGCTTCTTCAAAATAATCAAACAATGTAAATGGCGGATCTCCGGCTTTTCGTCCGTCAAAATAACGGGAATAGTTTTCAATGCCGTTTGTATATCCTACCTCTTGAATCATTTCGAGATCATGGGTCACGCGTTCCCTGATACGCTGTGCTTCAATAAACTTGCCCTGACTTTGAAACAGTGAAACCTGCTGTTCCATATCTTTTTGAATGACCTGAAATACCTCTTTATAGGTCGTCGGATCCGTCATATAGTGTTTTGCCGGATAAACAAGCGCTGCAGGTTGTGTATCAATGACATCACCAGTTGTTGGGTTAATATGCGCAATTGTTTTTAACGTATCGTTATCAAGTTCGAGTCGGATCAGCTGATCCTCGTACGCAGGAAATACATCAATAGTTTCCCCACGAACGCGAAATAATCCGCGATTCACTTCCCACGCGTTTCTTGCGTACTGCAGTTGTACCAGTCGTGTGATGATATCATCGCGCCTGATTTTCATGCCTGTAGCTAGCTCCAAGGCAAAATGTCCATACTCACGCGGTGAACCAATATTATAGATACAGGAAACAGATGCGACGACGATTGCGTCAGGTCTCGTTAAGATATTTGCAGTTGCGGCAAGCCTGAGTTTATCAATTTCTTCATTGATTTGTGTTTCTTTTTCGATATACGTGTCTGATGCAGGTAAATAGGATTCAGGTTGATAATAATCGTAGTACGAAACAAAATACGACACTGCATTTTCCGGAAAAAAGTCTCGAAATTCTTGATAGAGCTGTGCAGCGAGTGTTTTATTATGGGAAATAATGAGCGTTGGTCGCTGGACTTTTTGGATGACGTTTGCCATGGTGAACGTTTTTCCTGATCCTGTGACCCCAACAAGAACGAGATCCTTTTTGTTCTCGTTAATTGTTTTGACAAGACGGGCAATTGCTTCCGGTTGATCGCCAGTTGGTGTCATTGTGCTTGATAATTTGAATTGTTTCATATGCCGTCCTATACGGGTTATTTCAAATTTGATATGGTTTGTTTCTGTTTAATCCTATTGACTGTTCGTGTTTCTTATGGAATACTACAAATAATAGTAACACACATTCGGTTTTTATACGACTATGCCATCAACACTCTATCCAAAAGAAAGACAACTCTTAGAGTTTATCACGCAATTCATACAACGGTATGGGTATGCACCGACTCTCAAGGAAATGGGAGCTGCCGTCGGTATCGGTTCTGTGGCAACTGTGCATGAACATATCAGCCGCCTTCGGGATAAAGGTTTTGTGAAGAAACTGGACGGAACTGCACGGGGTCTTGAAATTGTAAAAGAACAGTATCGTGCAGGTTCCACAGAAGCAGCCGTTGAACTTCCCATTTTAGGTTACATTGCCGCAGGAAAACCGCTCGAGCCGTTTACGGACCCCAATCAGTACATGGCGGTTGCGCCCAATATGATCAGTCAGGAGAAAGCAAATTATGTCCTACAAGTGAAAGGAACGTCCATGATAGAAGATGGGATTTTGGATGGCGACTACGTCGTGATTCAACATCAACAGGATGCTAAAAACGGCGACATTGTGGTTGCGCTGCTCCCCAACGGATTTGCCACACTCAAGCGCATTTATTTTGAAAAAGACCGCATTAAACTGATGCCTGCCAATTCGGCCATGTCACCTATTTTTACCACGCACGTGAAGATTCAGGGGCGGGTCGTGGGAGTTATTAGGCGGTATTCTGCCTGAACTTCAGGTATAATAGCTGCATGGGCACATTGTTCTTAGTTTCCACACCGATTGGTAATATTGATGACATCACCATCCGTGGTTTGAAAACACTGTTTTCTTGTTCGGTGATTGCATGTGAGGACACCAGACAAACCGGACAACTATTATCCCTTTTGAAGGAGCGATTTCCTTCTTATGTTAGTAAGACCACTGCAAAATTAATTGCATATCATGATAAAAACGAAGAGAAGCTTTTGCCCGAACTGATCACATTTCTTGAATCCGGTTCGTCCCTTGCACTTGTGTCAGATGCTGGTACTCCCCTTATTTCAGATCCGGGATTTCGGCTTGTCCAAATTGCTATAAAACGAGGGATTCCAGTTGTGCCGGTCATCGGTGCTTCTGCAATACTCCCTGCGCTTCAGCTATCAGGATTTCCTGTCAACAGATGGACATTTGTCGGATATCTACCAGAAAAACAATCACACCGCATGAAACTGCTTGAGGAACTGAAAATTGCTGGTAACACGGTTGTTTCGTATTGTGCTCCGCACAAACTTGCGACGACACTTGTTGATCTAGAAACTGTATTTGGTGCATCAAAACAGATAGCAGTGATTCGGGAACTTACCAAAATGCATGAAGATGTGTGGCGAGGAACGGTAGCTGATGCGCACACCTCGTGTGCTGCAATGAAAGGTGAAATTGTCCTCGTATTTTAATGTCTCTGTAGTATTGTCGGTAACGGGTGGACAAATTCCGGAAGATGAATGACAGGAAATACATGATCTGGTGCTTTATGTGGGTAATTGGAGTCATATGATGATTCTCGGGCCACAACGATAAGCGGATGTCTTGCCATATCCGGCAGATGAAAAATGGTATTAAGAATTTTTTGCACCGCGCTGTCAGTACCTCCTGAAGTGTATACATCGTCAATTTGTACAATTCCTTTACCGCGGGCATGCGCGTGCAAAAGCGTATTCAAATCTTTTGCTGTAACGCCGAGATATTTATTTTCATTTGGTGAAGTCACATTTCTGTAGGATACAGGCGCAATGGCAGACTCTCTTTCTACTGCATCTGCATCTTTCCCTCCAGGTAACACAATAAAATCAAATGCTCTTCCTAATTTTTCAGAAGCTATTGCAACTGTTTCCTCTATTGAAGGAATGGATTTGGATGAGTTGGGCGTAATAATAGTTGTGATATCCTGATGATAATTCCGTACCATTTTTACAATTACATCTGCCCGCTCGACTGCTGTTGCGTGTGCAAGACCAATGGGTACACTATCGTGTTCCGGATGGGTATCCATCCATGCAATAACTACTGGCTGATCTTCTGATCCAACATTCCGAAGTGCCAGAGGAAAGTGCTGATTATTCAGGTCGATAGTCAAAAATTTTCCGTCTGGAGAAATATGGTTTTCTGTGTACGTGGGAATATATGACAATACATCAGAAACACGAAGGGTTGGCTCTCTTTCTTGCAATGCCGTCATACAAGTGTCATTGTAGTGCAAAACTTAAAATAATCAAGCAGTGAGTTATAAACGTTCAATTTTCACACCCGCGTCTCGGAGAAGTCGAGTCCATGAATCAATATCCTGTGCGCGAAGCAATCCCTTTTGTGCGCCAACATACCCGATGACGGAGGCAGCATTCATGGTTCCCCACTCAAGCGCAGTTTCAAACGGCAGATCTTTCAGTATTGCAGCGACAAATGCGGAATTGAATGCGTCTCCGGCGCCTGTTTTTTCCACCACAGTCACCGGAACAACCGAACCGCGGAAAAACCCCGTTCCATTATAGGCAAAGACGCCTTTTGCTCCGTCTGTAATGATAATGTGCTGCGGACCCAGATGCGCCAGAGCAGTCAGGAGTTCCTTCTCTTTTGTTTCGCTTTCCGTGACTCCGGAAAAAATCTCCGCTTCTTGCCGGTTGACAAAAAGCGTGTTAGTGCGGGACAAAATAAAATGAATGTCTTCTAGAGGAGCACGTACCTGCAGGCTGCCGGGATTAAAAAATAGGGTAACTCCAGGGTTATCCTTCAGATGGTTAATGAGATCACGATAAAACGGCATAAAATTTTCGCCCATTGATGTGAGATAAACATAACAGTCGTTGCATGGCTCTTCCTTGGTAAATGTGTAGGTTTTGGGTGCATGGTAACTTAAGATCGTCCGCTCGCCTTGATAGGTGATGATAGTTGAATAATTTGATAGAACGCCTGTTTTCATGGTGAGATGTTGCATACCGATTTGTTCGGATTCCAGATGTTCATAGATCATTTTGCTAACATTATCAGTGCCAATTGTCGTATAGATAGAAGCAGGAATATCCAGTCTCCGAAGCCCAATGGAAACATTTGCTGCATTACCGCCAGTCAGATACGTGACGTTTTCAACTGGTATCTTGTCTCCATAGGAAAAGCAAAGGAATTTCTCATTTGATTTCATTTGGCATGATGCCTCACCTGCTTTTGGTGTCAGAAAGACATCGATGGTCACGTCCCCAATAACAACAACCGCTTTATGATTCATAGATAAGTTTGGCAATTTTTTTTGTAAGTCCTACGGGATCGTCTGATTGCCAGATATTTCTTCCTATGGCAAATCCCGCCACCCCAGCGGACAGGCAATCTTTTATTTCCTGCAGAAATTCCTTTTCGTTCGTCTTTGCTCCGCCCTGTACGAGTACTCCCGTTTTTCCCGCTGCCTTTACTACCCAAGTGTAGGATTCAGGATCACCGGTATACGGCAATTTGACGAAATCTGCACCTAATTCCAGAGAGAGGCGTGCTGCATACGAAAGAATTTCCCTTGAATTTTCTTTTCCTGCAACTGATGCTCCCCGTGGATACGCCCAAAGGATAACCGGAAGACCGGCTGCATGTGCTTCATCTTCCACAGCACTGAATTCTTTCATCATGACCGCCTCATATTCACTTCCGATATATATGGTATAGCCCACGGCTTTTGCTCCGAGCCTGACAGCTTCACTGACGGAACAGAGCTGTGGACTGTATGGCTCAACGTTCGGCCGGAGCGCCGTTTTACCGTTCAGTTTCAAGATAAGGGGAATGGTTTCCTCGCTCTTTTTGTAATAGTTCTCTGCGATCCCTTCATGAAAAATAATGCCCGTAAATACGCCGGACGTACGTGCGATGGAGAGAATAAATTCAGGATCAACGTTTTTTTCGTTAAAATCAACGGGTCCATGTTCAAACCCCTGATCATAGGCAAGCAGTAATACCCTGTTATTTCGTTTCAACGATGATGTGTCAATCATATGATTTTCGGAAATTTTTGCGTCATGATTTCCAATAATCGGTTGTACTTTGCGACCCGCTCACCTCGTGCGGGGGCGCCAAACTTCACGGAATCCGACTGTACTCCTACTGCCATATCTGCAAGAAACGTATCGTTTGTTTCCCCTGAACGGTGAGAAAGTATACATTTGAATCCATTTTTCTTCGCACGCGCGATTGTTTCCAGTACTTCCGTCAGCGTACCGACGCGGTTTGGTTTGACAAGCATTGCCGAACACGCCTTTTCTGCTATTGCGCGTTCCAGACGCGATATATTCGTCGCGAGCAGATCGTCGGCCGCGATAAGCGTATCTTTATCCATTTCTTTAGTGATTGTTGTCCATCCGTTCCAGTCATCCTGTTCCAATGGATCCTCAAGATACAAAATATGATATTTGGCATGAATATCCTTCAGATATTGGATAAACTCTTTGGTCGAATACGCCAGTGCTCTGTCTTTGATCAGATACCCCTGATCTGTTTTAAACTGCGATGCTGCAAGATCCAGTCCTAAAAATACGTCAACACCAAACTGATACGGTGAGGATTTGATCGCTTCCAAAATTATCTCAATTGCATCCGTATTGGTGAACAGGTTCGGAGTGAATCCGCCCTCATCGCCGACGGCATGACCCGCATTTCGGAATGACAAAATTTTCTGCACGCCGCGGTATAATTCAACGCCCATTTGATATCCAGCGTCAAATGATTTGTTGGACGCGGGAATGACCTGAAATTCCTGAAAATTCAGATTGCCCGCTCCGTGTTTGCCGCCATTAATGATGTTAAATATAGGAGCAGGAATTCGTGTGATCGGCGTTGGAACATACTGGGAAAACAACGCATTGATATATTCATAGAGAGGACTGCGCCGTGCATTTGCCGCGGCGACTGCAACGGCCTGCGATACAGCAAGCATGGTGTTTGCACCAAGCGTTGACTTGGTTGCGGCATTTCCGTCAAGTTCAAGAAGGGTTTTGTCAATCAGTGACTGATCATCTGCCTGTTTTCCTTTAAGTGCGGCCGATATGGTTGTATGTGATAAACTGACTGCTTTTGTGACGCCCATACCTCCGTAGCGCGTATCATCGTGATCACGGAGTTCCGAAGCATCGTATTTGCCCGGCGCAAGACCGGTTGATACGGATGATGTGCCGCGATAACCGCTGTTGAGGATCACCGTTGTTTCGATAGTCGGTGTGGCACAGGAGTTTATGATCTCGCGTGCGTACACACCGTAAATTTTTGTATCCGTCTGTGTATCCATACTGTTTTATGTATGCGTGATGAGCCGCTGTTCCGCATGAAATATTGTTTCCCGTACCTGATCAACCGCATCGGCATTGAGCGAAACGCTGGTTATACCCCATGTGACGAGTTTTTCGACAAGATCGGGATAATCTGAAGGAGCCTGCCCGCAGATGGAACACGTCACATTTCGTTTTTGACAGGTTTTGATTGTCTTTTCCAACGCCCAGAGAACGGAAGGATCCTGCTCATTAAACATCTTGGCAACCTCGCTGTTGTCTCTATCTGTTCCCATGATCAGCATGGTAAGATCATTGGATCCGATAGACACACCGTCAACGCCGACATCTAAGAATTCATCCAGACGGATGACGTTCGTCGGAATTTCAACCATTAAAAAAAGCTTAAAACTTGGACTGCGTGTCAGTCCGTTGATGGAAAGAATTTGTTTGACTGCCAAAAGCTCTTCCGGAGTTCTGACAAAGGGAACCATAAACCAGAGATTTTTTAACCGGTATTTGTTCCGTACTTCCCTGATTGCGGCAAGCTCCATCTCAAACACGTGTTTGTCTGCAATATATCGTGCTGCACCGCGGAATCCGAGCATGGGATTGGATTCCTCCGGCTCATAGAGACTGCCGCCTTTCAGGCTTCGGTATTCGTTCGTTTTAAAATCCGTCGCGCGGTAGATAACAGGACGCGGTGAAAATGCTTTACAGAATGTGGCAAGCTGTTCAGACAATGTGTCGACAAAAACCTGTTCCTTATGATCTGCAATAAGTTTCTTTGGATGAATACCGATACCAGCAATCATGAATTCGGCACGTAAAAGTCCAACTCCATCTACGTCCATTCTCGCGATTGTTGTCGCCCGTTCCGGTTCGGCAAGATTCACGTACACTTTTGTAGCTGTTTTTCTGTGCATTTTTGGTTGAGGGGAAACTGGCGTCTTCAGGGAGCGGGCGGTTAATCCGCCTTTTGACACAATGCCGGTTGATCCGTTTACCGTTACCACCATGCCGTCCCGCACCTTTTTCATAATATTTTCCATGCCCACAATAGCCGGAATGCCGAGCTCCCGCGAAACGATTGCGGCATGGGACGTTCTGCCGCCGCGTTCAGTGACGATTGCCGCAGCCTTTTTCATGGCGGGAACGTAGTCAGGATTCGTCTGCTCGGCCACCAGTATGTCACCCCGCTGAATTTTTTCTATTTCCTTTGCGCTCTGCAGTATCCTGACGGGACCCGATGCAAGACCGGGACTTGCAGGATCCCCTGAAGCGATGATGTCCTCGTCTTTGATGACGGATGACTGTGCGTTTTCCGACTTCATACCTGTCGTTGTTACCGGCCGTGTCTGGACAATGTAAATTTTATTTTTTTCTATTGCCCACTCGCTGTCCTGCGGAAAGTAATAGTGTGCCTCCAGTTTTTTCCCTAATTGTGCAAGTTCAATAATCTGCGCGTCCGTAAGCTTATACTGTCCACCGATGGCTTTGGAAAGCGGCAGAACGACATTTTTATTTCCCTGCTTAAGCATTTTCTTTTCCTGTGTTTTTGCAATCTTTTTGACAATTTCTCCGGTTTTTTTGTTCACTTCATAATGGTCAGGCGTGACCATGCCCTGAACGATCATCTCACCTAATCCGTAAATTGCTTCAATGACCACATGCTCCTTATTGTTTGTTACCGGATCAATCGTAAACATGATACCCGAAGTATCCGATGCCACCATTTTCTGTACAGGCACGGCAATGCCGACGCGAAAGTGGTCAAAATGATTGGTAGCACGGTAGAAAATTGCGCGCGCGGTAAACAATGATGCCCAGCACCCGCGTATTTTTTCCAGAAGATTTGCCTCGCCCTGCACATTGAGAAACGTTTCCTGTTGTCCTGCAAATGAGGCAGTCGGTAGGTCTTCGGCGGTTGCAGAAGACCTGACGGCAACCAGCGGATGCCGAAACAAACCCTTTTCCAGTTGAAAATATGACTGAAATATCTTCTGTACTATTTCTTTTGGAACTGGGGCGTGTTCGACAAGATACCGGATTTTTGCCGCGACTTCGCTGAGCTTTTTGGAATCAGCAACGTCGAGATTTGTTAACAGCGCCTCAATTTTTGTCCGCAGTTTGTTTTCATCAAGAAATCGGTAATACGCCTCTGCGGTGACGATAAACCCATTGGGAACGGGAAATCCTGCCTTTGTCATCTCGCCGAGGTTTGCGCCTTTCCCACCGACAAGTGGGATATCATCACGACCGACATCACGAAACCAGACAACGAATTTTTTCGTCATATAATCAGTATGGAGTTTTTTGAAGAAACTGACAAGTCCTCGAATCGTTGTTACAGTATTGGGATTCCGTTTGCTTCTGTTTTTCTGATTTCCTTATATTTCATATTTTGTTTTAATGCAGGCTTTCCTTCATGCTCAATCACATAATACGCAAATCCCTGCATTTCCTGTACCGGTTTATAATCCGCGTGTCCCGGCATACTGACGGCCTGTGCCTCATCAAAATTAACAGGTGATGTATCAGCGGTTGCAAAATACGTCTCGGAGGTATTTACCACAAGGTGACCCCAACCTGGCGGCATATATATTTCGTCACCCGCTTTACAGGGGATAACCTTAAATTCTTCAACAACGTCGTTTATCATTGATCCGTCAGGATTGCTAGCTAGTTTTTGAAGGAGTGCAATCCCCTGACCGAATAACACTTGGTAGGTTTCATCTAAATTACCTACATGGTAATGTCCATATGTTTTGATGTATTCACCACTCACAGTCCCCGGTTCCCAAACGGTAATATTATGCTGTTTTACACCGCCTCTAATCATGTAATAGTGAATCGCGGGACCGACACCTTGCGGATCCATGAGCACTTCTTTCATTTTTTCATGCGTCCGAGCTGCATAGTGTTTTGAGACAAATGAAAAATCTATATTCATATAAAACTCCTTTCAATTGTTTATTTACTCCAACCTCTATTATCCAATTTTCGCATTTCCTCTGTTTCTGTCGGACGACCTGAATCATCCTGCAGCCGGACGGTATTGCCCCGTTCAGGCATGGAAGCTTCAATAAAATCAATATCCGTGATTGCAGTCACTCTGTGTACTTGTCCGGGAACCACCCAGTATCCTTTGTAGAGCTCCATGGGCACTTCGACTGTCTCATCATGCTCATTGGATAAGGTGATATTTGCTGTTCCTGACATAAGACATAATGTTTCTTCTTTCACTTCGTGATATTGAAGACTTAACCGTTTTCCGGCTTGCACATGCAATATTTTCCCCGTGGCATACGCTTCATCTTTCGTAAAAATGATTTCGTAACCCCAAGGTTTTTCAATTCTTTTCTGATAACCCACAGTTGAAAAGTTTTTTGGATCAAATCCTCCTGCCATATAGCTCCTTTTGAATAATGGTTAATATATGATCATGTAATATTCCGTTTGAGACAACAACACCACGGGAAAGATCACGATTTTTTATCGGATTTCCCTGAAAATCGCTGACTGTGCCACCTGCCTCCGTTACCAAAAGTATCCCTGATGCTACATCGACCCATTTGTTTGTATGCGGCAGGGAAATAACGGCATCTAGCGCGCCTTGTGCGACCCACGCAAATGATCTAGCATCATCGAAGCTCGGACGCAGTCTGTACACCTCACCCACGAGCGATTCAAAGAGAGCAGTGTAGGTGTGAATTTCCTCTTTTGTGAAATTCACGCGGTTTGGCATATTCGTTCCGACAAAACTTGTGTCGAGTGTGTCGGTCTTTGACACATGCATTTGCTTGCCGTCCATAAATGCGCCACCGCCAAGGGAACTGGCATATCTGACTTCATGCCCCATACGTCTTGTGACGCCAACCACCAGTTTTTTCTTGTGTTCGACTGCGACCAGACAGTTATATTCCCCGACGCCGCGGACATATTCCTTCGTGTTGTCCAAAGGATCAATCACCCACACATATTCGCTGTCCGCATTTTCCTCACCGAACTCTTCACCCAGAAAACCATGGTCAGGATAAAGTTTGGCAACCTCTGATTTAATAAATTTTTCAACCTCAAGGTCTGCGTTCGTTGCGATATCCACCGCGTCTTTCTGTGTGGCAATGGTGAAACTATGCTCATGACGCGCCAAAATCTTGACGGCCTCATCAACAATTGTTTCGGCTTGTTGCCGGAGTGTCGTATAAAATGCAGTATTCATATTATTCAAGTGCGCTTGTGTTGGTACCCTCTGCAAAATCTATTTCCGGAATCTTGTGCAGCATCTCATTTACCTGTGTTTTGAGCTTGTCATATGCGTCCTGCGTTTTTCCTTCAAATTTGACAGTCAGATATGGTCCGTTCTGAGATGCACGCACGATCATCATCTCTTCCTTGGTGTCCATGCGAACGCCGTCTATTGTGATATATGCCGCGTTCGGATAGAGGGCACGTATTGCATCGCCGATTTTTTTGGAAACTATGTCAAATTTCACGGTATCTGGACACCCCACTTTAATTTCCGGACTGGAAATATATTGCGGAAGCTCGGCGATCACTTCGCTGAGCGTTTTATTATGTCGGTCAAGGTAAGACAAAATACGAAGTGACGCGATAGCGCCGTCATCATGGCCGTAAAAATTATCGACAAAAAAGAAATGGCCGGATAATTCACCGCCGAACGCAGCGCGTTCCTCACGTACTTTTGCCTTGATAAACGAATGTCCCGTTTTCCATATAACAGGAATTCCTCCTGCTGTTCTGATAACCTCATCTGCTTGTTTCGAGCAGAGTGTGTTATATACGATTTTTGATCCGGGCAGATACTCAAGCACGTCCTTGGCAAATATGGATACAAGCACATCATTCCACAATAATCCGCCGTTGTTGTCTACCACGCCGAGGCGGTCGCCGTCGGCATCATAGGAAAATCCAATATCCGCATGTTCTGCTTTTACCCGTTCGGCAAGCCGTTCCTGTACTTCACGCTCTGTTGGATCAGGAGTTCCTACAGGGAAATTGCCATCCGGTGTGGTGTTTTGTTCAATAACCTCGCATCCCATCTTGCGGAGAAATGCAGGTAAAAACAGCCCCGTTGTCGCCGCGCACGAATCGACGACTATTTTAAACTTCTTCTTCAGCGGTTCAATGCGCCGCGCAAGATCCTCCATGTATTCAGGAAAGATATCTTTCTGGATATGCTGCCCTTTGGGCTCCCGCTTCAGGAATTTTTTTGCCTGCACAATATCGCGGTACTGCATAATTTCTTCTGTGACCATCGTTTCAGAATAGCCGACGCCGAGCTTTACCCCGTTATATTCCTTCGGATTATGCGAGGCGGTAATCATAATGTATCCGCGTGTTCTGAAATAATAGGCGCTGAAGTAAACAATTTGGGAAAGAGTCATACCGATGTCGTAAACGGTGATGCCTGCCTCTGTGAGTTCACGCACCATAATATCGCGGAAATGTCCGCTGGAGAGTCTGCAGTCATAACCGATAGTGCAGTCAAATATACGGCGTTGCAGCAGCCATGTGGCATATCCCTTTGCAAGATCAGCAATGAATTCGTCTGTTAGTTCTTTTCCGACAACTCCGCGAAGGTCATATCCCCTGAAAATATGTGATGGAAATGTGTCTGTCATGCATCCTCCTTTTTAGATTTGTACGATGAGCTGCTGAATAAGTTCAGAAAAAGTATAAGGAGAAGATCCGTTCTTAAGCATGTATTCCATTGTCTGTACTGTTTTATGCATATCAAGCAGTTTATCCATCGTAAACAAGCGGGACTGGTTTGTCAAACGTGACAGCTGCCATGGAGACATACGTTCGGGAACGACGGAATCCTTTATCTGTATCAGCATGCGGATGCGTGAAATCAGCATGCTCCAGACAAGTTCCGGGCTTTCGGTGGAAAGCAGCTCATCAAGAAGTGTCAGACTTTTTTTTGCTCCGTTCGGCTGCATGGAATCAAGAAAGGAAAAAATAATTTTTGGGTATGCAAAGAGCCGTTCTGATATTTCCGGCGCAACAAGACCAAGAATTTCCTTTCCCAGCGCCTTTGATTCCCAAATGACGATTGTGGTCTCCGCATCCGCGGTTTTAAGGATATTCGCGTATGTGGTCGCAAGCTTTATTTTCCTGCCGAGCGGACTAAACAGGTTTTCAATAAAAATGCTTGCCCCGCCGCCGAACAGGGAATTGGATTCGACAGCCTGCTTTAACGCTGTTTCGTCCACATCTCTGCCGATAAGCTCGCGCAGTTCCCCTTTTTTATCCGAGGTTTTCAAATGAATGAACTCATTCCGTGAACTTTCTGTATTGTCTCCGTGCAATATGACTTTCATAGGTCAGACTTTTCCTGCGTACGTTGAATATACTCGTGTGCCGCAACCAAAACCGGTGTATTGGATTTTTCATATCCAATGTTCTTCAACGCCGCATCTATCGGCATCCAGAAAGCTTCTGTAATGCCCTCGTCCTTTTGCGGGGTAAGCACCGCATCCGCCGTTGTTACAAACAGATGATAGTAAACGCGTTTACTGATGGATTGCCCTTTTCTTGTATAAAAATACACAACATCCGGCAGTGCAGTCAGATGTCGAAGTGCAGTGATGCCTGTTTCCTCGCCAGCTTCGCGAATGGCCGTTGTAACGCTGTTTTCACCCTGTTCCATCAGTCCTTTCGGAAACGTCAACGTGCCGCTCATATCACGAATAAGCAGAATTTTTACACCGGAAGCATCGGTTTTATACACGACTGCACCTGCTGATAATTCCTGTTTCATAGGCTTTTTATCTGCCGTTTGTTGGATAATACCGTTTCCCTTTTAGTTTTTCGGGCAGAAAACTCTCTTTGGAGTACTTTTCATATCCTTTTCCGTATCCCAAGTCTTTCATGAGACCAGTCGGAGCGTTGCGGATAGTGAGCGGTATCGGCAAATTACCGAACGTGTCGACATCGGATAACGCGGACATATAGGCGTTGTATGCATCTCTGTTTTTTGTCGCTTTACAGAGATAGGCTACCCCATGTGCCAAATTTTCCTGACACTCGGGAAAGCCTATTGTCTCACATGCACGAAATACACTGTTTGCCACAACAAGAGCCGTCGGCTGCGCCATTCCGATATCCTCTGATGCAAATACTACCATGCGGCGGGCAATAAACAACGGATCTTCCCCCGCACGTACCATTCGTGCAAGATAGTAAAGCGCCGCGTCAACATCACTTGCACGCATGGATTTAATGAATGCGCTAATCGTGTCATAGTGGTTATCTCCAAGCTTGTCGTACTGCAGCATTTTACGCTGCGCAGCCTCTTCAATGTCGTTTTTCTCCAGCTTTTTATGTGTATTTAATTTGGCCGCGATTTCGATGATGGTGAGCAGTTGTCTGGCATCGCCATTTGCAAATGTAAGAAGCGCGGCAGATCCTTCGTCTGTGATGGAGCGCTTCACCGCCAGCAGTCCTCTGTTCATGATCGATTTGAGCTCATCCTCAGACAAAGCGCGAAGTACAAGCACTCTGCTGCGGGACAAAAGCGGCGAAATAACTTCAAACGACGGATTCTCAGTTGTCGCGCCGATGAAAATAACTGTCCCTTTTTCCACATGAGGCAAAAGCGCATCCTGCTGAGCCTTATTAAATCTGTGGATTTCATCAATAAAAAGAACAGTACGCGTATGTGACTCTTCAAGTCGTTTTGCAGCTTCCGCAATTACACTCCTAATATCTGCAAGATTCGTGGTAACTGCGGATTTGGAAATGAAGACGGACTTTGTCAGTGTGCTCACAAGCTCCGCAAGTGTCGTTTTACCGCAGCCGGGAGGTCCCCAAAAAATCATCGAGGGGATGAATCCACTGATAAGCATTTTCCTGAGAATTCCGTCTTTACCGACAATATGCGTTTGACCAATCACTTCGTCAAGTGATGCTGGTCGGAGAAGTTCAGCAAGTGGTTTGGATTCAATGTTACCGTTATTTTTCTTCACGGCTTTATTCTAACACCGCTTCCCATGGGAATCCATCCCGACCGAAATGTCCATATCTTGCAGTTTTTTCATAGATAGGCTGTCTGAGTTTCAGTCCGTCAATAATCCCCGTGACAGAAAGTGACAATAATTCCTTTGCGAACGACCTGATAGTCGCTATCGGTTTTCTCTCTGTCCCAAAGCATTCAAATTGCATATCAATCGGCTGAGTAAAACCGATGACATAAGCAACGCGCACTTCCACACGCTTGGCGAGTTTGTGTGCAACAATATTTTTAGCAAGATATCGACACGCATACGCAGCACTTCTATCCACTTTTGTTGGATCTTTTCCAGAAAAACATCCTCCCCCGTGTCTAGCAAATGAACCATACGTGTCAACGATAATTTTTCTTCCGGTTACCCCTGTATCTGAAGCTGGCCCGCCAATATCCCATTTCCCTGTGCCATTTAAAATAATGGCGTCAGTCGAAGGAATTTTCATATGATACTTGTCACAAATAGAACGTACAGCATGTTCTATCAAATTTCTTTTTACTTCCGTATTTGTTTTTTTGGGATCATGTGGAACAGCGAGCACAACATTTTCAATTGCTGTTGGTACATTTCCGTCATATTTTATTTTAATTTCCACTTTCCCGTCCGGCCGGAGATACGGTAACGTTTTTTGCTCCCTCAATGTATCCATAGATTCTGCAATTCTGTGTGCCAATACAATTGGCATCGGCATATATTCTGGAGTTTCATCTGTTGCGTATCCAAACATCATTCCCTGATCACCAGCACCGCCATCATTTACTCCTTTGGCAATATCTGGCGATTGTTCGTGAATGTATACAGAAATTGGTGACTTGTCGGTAAAATTATAGATAGATTTGGTAAACCCGAGTCTTCGAATGGTTGCTCTTGCGATCCCTGCATAATCCAATTTCTTCGGGACGGTCACTTCACCCGCAAGCACGACTCTGTTGGTTGTTACCAATGTTTCCACTGCAACACGTGACATTGAATCGACAGTAAGTGCCGCATCAACAATCGCATCAGATATTTGATCGCAGATTTTGTCAGGATGGCCGGAACAAACGGATTCAGAAGTAAAATAGGTTATCATATGTTTCCTTTCTTATCGGCAAATCTTCCATATATCCTTATATGTGATATATGGCTCATTGTGGCACCGTGGTCCTGAGCGTGTCGAAGGAATCGGTTGCCTCGATGGTTGTTGAGTGAGTTCTCTACCATCGATCTTGATTTTTATACTATCTGCATATCGTACCACTCTCTTTTTCCTGAAGTCAATGATGCAGTCCGCCTTTTCCAAATGCGATCCGATCAAGAATTTTTTGGTCTGCCTGTAGTGCAAGTGCTGTCGTAATACTGTTTGCTCCGAATCGATTTGTAATATGGTCTATTGCGACAGTCCGTGCTTGTTTTTGTAGCTCATCACCATCCAGTGTCAATTGTGTATACAAATCTGAAATAATGTCATAGACACCAACAAATACGGTGTGAATCGGTTTTTCTGGTGCCTGCTCCAACAAACGACAAATCCGTGGGAATAAATCTTCTGTTGCGTACACTGGATACTGCATTTTGATATGTTTTTGCCAATATGTTCTGTCAATATAGGTACATCCCGCCATGATGCCTTGCGCACGACACGCATTTTTTCGAATACGTATCCCCATTTTTGCCACCAACTGATACAACACCTGCCTCGTGTAGATATTCGTTGGTTCCACATGCCGAGTAAGTGCACACGATTGTCCATAACTTTTATTTGTGTTTGTGTGTCCGGCATACAGTGATCCAATTTCATATCCATGAAGCCACATCCACCAATGGTTGCCGTTGATCGATCGAAACGCCCGTTCTAATTGTTCACTTGTTGTTTCATACATGGCGCTTGGTGTCGTAATCCCTGCTAAGAAAAGCTGTGTAGCATTTCCTCGTTTAATGCCGCACAAATCAGTTAACTTAAGATTGGAAAGCACCGCATGAATATTTTCTTTTGTAATTGCTTTGAGTCCGTTTGGTTTTTCCAAATTCGATGCAGTTTTTGCCAAAAATGCATTTGGTGCGATGCCAATAGATACCGTGATATAGTCTCCGATATCCTCGGTAATACGTTTTTTTATCTCTTTTCCTAATGCAAACATGGTAGGAAGTATTTCAGTATCTGCAATGCCAGATATATATGGAGTACCATCCATGCGGACAATCATTTCATCAATGGATTGCACGTGTACATGTGGCGTATAGGTAAGAAGTAATTGAGTAAGCTGTTCATTGATGAATCGATATTTTTCCGGATCCGGTGTTTTTGTTTCCAAATCAGGACATAACCGTAACGCATCGCGAATGCGCATACCCGTCGTTACTCCTTTTCGTTTTGCCTCATATGATGCTGCAAGGATACATCCATTCCCTGATGCATATGCAGCAACTGCAACTGGTTTTCCACGCAGTCTCGGATTTGCCTGTTGTTCAATGGTTGCAAAACAGGAATTAATATCTATATACAGGACAGTTGGTGGATGAGAAGAAAAACTATTGTTCATACTGATTCAATTTCTTGGAGTGTCCACCTGAGCGTTTTTGTATTTAATGCAATTTGCATACACGCGTTTTCTGTTGTCATAGAAAAAATATGAAGTAACACATCTCCTTCAAAACGGGTGTAGTGCATACTGCAAGAAAGAAATGTATAGGTGCGTTGTTTCCAAAGCATTGTAGATGGCAAGATTGTGTTGTGTGTCAGTGCTGTTGCAATGCTGACAGGTTCCTGAATAATTTCGCTCATATATCCATAATATACCCGAAACTGTATTCGTCAATAGAGAGGAAATAGAAATAAATATATCAATAAAACCCGAAATGCTTGAATTCTACCGCATGTACACCCAAAACATATATGTGCGCAATATATTATACTGTGTGTATGACAGCTGAGACTGCACCATCTCATGATTCTGTTCTTCCGCCACTGCCTTCTCCCGAACATGGCGACGCGTCATTTTCTTCCAAACAGTCCCCTGCAAAACCGAAAAACATGCATTGGATTATTATTCTGATTGTCTGCTATGTCATTCTTCTGTATGGAGGTGCCGCGTATTTTTTCTTCTTTAAAAAACCGGCAGGCGAAGCCACTGAGCCCAATACAACGGAGCGTGCTTTGCCAAACATACAAAAAACGGAAACAACCAAAGAGGCTGCATCGGATTCATTTGAATCACTCAATGAAAGAACGCCGCTTCCGTTAATCCGTCTGACAGGGACGGAACAACAGACGCGGGCAACTGCTTCCGGAACCATTGATATCCCGCTGGTTCTTCCATCCGTTCTAAATGGACAATGTGCAGCGTATCAATTCGGATCCTTTTTTGTCGTTGGGCCAAAAAACTGGAACGCCTACGTTACGGAAACTTCCGGAGAAGTGAATATCCGCCTATATCGTTCACAACAATATACCTATGGAGATACGGCAATTTGGTATGGACGTACCACAACCGGCTCAAATGATTCCATTCTGGCAGCCGCTTCTTTTTTTCCATGGATGCAGACAAACGAAACAATTGCAAAACTTTCTCTTTCCCTCCCTGATGTACGGACTGATTACACTATACAGGAAGTAACACCTCGACTTCTGCGATATTCGCTTGTTCTTCCGAATCCGGCATTTGATAACCTTGGTATCGTCTATACCGACATCGCAGACCACCTGAAGGATACAAAATGGACAACGTATTATATGACCACAAATATACAAAAAAACACACTGAGTGCCGAGTTTATCACTGAACTCCTCAACACATTTATACAACAATATCAACTTCAGTAACGTCCATATTGCCGCTTGCAATACACCAGACAACTGATACGATGTGAGTATGAAAACTCTCGGATATTTGGAAGTTATCGCAGGGCCGATGTATTGCGGCAAAACCGAAGAACTGATTCGGCAGGTCAAACGGGCGACGATTGGGAAAAAACACGTTGTCGTTTTCAAGCACGCCATTGACACACGATATGGAACGGATAGTAAAGTCTATAGTCATGAAGGCAGGACGTGCAATTCCGAACTGATCCGTTCGGCCTCCGAGATACGCACATATCTCAAGCCCGATACGGAAATAATTGCAATTGATGAGGCACAATGGCTGGGAGCAGAACTTATCAATGTCGTTGCGGAACTGCTATCTCAGGGAAAACATGTCATCATTGCGGGTCTTGCCATGACCTTTGACCGGCAGCCGTTTGTTCCAATGCCTGAACTTATGGCCATGGCGGACAAAGTAACAAAACTGTCTGCTGTATGCAGCATCTGCGGAGAGGATGCGGTCTTCCATAAACGCATCGTTAAAGGAACAAACGCAGATGCTCTTTCAACCGATCCGGCGCTCGTCAACAAACTGGAAGACAACGTATATGAAGCCCGCTGCAGAAACTGCTTCCGCAAAAAATAGCCGTTGTTTTTTTTGCTTTTTTGAAGCGCGTTGATATATAATAACCCCATGATTAAGCTTGTCTTGGTGGACTTTGATGATACGCTTTGTTTAAGTGAAGAAGCGTGTTTTAATTTGGAAAATGAAATCGCCGAAAAACTCGGATTTTCACCGATGACACGCGCTTCTCATCAGGCAAATTGGGGAAAACCGCTCAAAGATGCAATCGTCGAAAGAATCCCCGGCATTGACGGAGAAAAATTCATGGGTTTATTTGCAGAGGTTTCCAAAAAACATATCGAGGAAGGTACATTTGACCATATATCAGAAGAAAACATCGAAGTGTTAAGACATCTCCGACAGAAGGGATATAAAGTCGTCATTCAGACATCCAGACAACATTGTGAAGTGGAGTATCTTCTCTCCAACCGTTCTCCACTTACTCCTGTCATCGACGGATTTTTTTATCAGGAACGGTCGCAATACAAAAAACCGGATCCTAGAGTGTTTATTTTACCTTCCACTTCATTCCATGTCGGATTTCAGGAAATGGTGTACGTGGGTGATGCATTTACAGATGTGCAGTGGTGCAAAGCGGCGGGTATTCATTTTATTGCATCTCTTGAAAGCGGACTTCGTACACAGGAGGATTTTGAAAAACTTGGTGCAACCATGTTCATTCATAAATTCACAGAACTTCCGGAACGGATTGAAGAACTGAACACCACCCTTGCAAAAGAACCGCAGGGATTTACGAGTAAGGCAGTATTATAATCGAAGCTTCATGGAATTAGAATACATCCTAAAAAAAAGCCGGAGACGGAGTGTTGCCATCCAAATAGAACCGACGGGAAGCATTATCGTCAAAGCGCCCTATCTTGTTCCCAAGTTTTTTATAGACCAGTTTGTACAGAAAAAAATGCCGTGGATCAGAAAAAAGATTGCCGTCATCACGAAATTTCCGCTGCACATCAAGAATACGATCTCAAGCGGCGACATCTATTATTATCTCGGCTCACCATACGCCATCCGTATCGGGCATTTTTCGCATATCACCTGCACCAAAACTATAGATTTTCCGTCTCATGTATTGTTTCGCGGAAAGGCAGAACTGACAAACTGGTATATACAGGAGGCAAAACGGATTATCAGCGACCGAGTTAGGTATTTTGCTGCACTCATGGATACGGAGTACAAACGCATTTCCTATTCGGATACTTCTTCCAAATGGGGATCCTGTACCCCAGACAATTCCTTGCAGTTCAACTGGCGACTTGTTATGGCTCCCATGATGGTGCTTGACTATGTTGTGGTGCATGAACTAGCGCACACAAAAGAAAAAAATCATGGACAAAGATTTTGGAGGCTTGTTGCCCATCAAAAACCTGCATACAAACAGCACATTAAATGGCTGAAGGAAAATGCAAATAAATTACAAATAGTGTAACAACAGAGGAGATATTACGCACTGAATGTATGGGTTATTCCTGTTGAAAACGAGTGTGTGCCTCTTGTATACGCCGCATTGCTTCTTTTTTATCAAGCCATCCTTTGACTTTTGCCCATTTGTTTTCCAACTGCTTGTATTGTTCGAAGAACTGCACAATTTCCTTTTTATAATGCTCATCCATATTATCGATATCCTGTACGTGGGATAATTTCGGATCGCTGTCGGCAACAGCGACAATTTTCCAGTCCTGTCCCGCTTCGTCCTCCATATCCAAAATACCGATAACCCGTGCGCTTACGATACACCCTGTAAATACAGGATCTGTAATCAAAACCATGACATCAAGATGATCACCGTCTTCCGAACGGGTTTGCGGAATAAATCCGTAATCAGTCGGATAGAAGACGGGAGAATGAATCACACGATCAAGCCGGATCATATCCATTGCCTCATCATATTCGTATTTATGGTGTGATCCGCGGGGAATCTCAATCACCGCGTTAATGATTTCCGGAGCATGCTTACCGATGGGAATAGTATGATATGACATAATTGAACATCTTTTTTTTAAAAAGTACCCGCGACAGGATTCGAACCTGCGATTCATGGGCTGAAAACCCATTGTCCTAGGCCTCTAGACGACGCGGGCGAAAGACAGTAGCTATTTTATCAAAAAATCGGTGGTTCGCCTAGACGCTAATTTATCCGTCGAAAGGCCATGACGCCAGTAAAAGGAGAGAGAAATAACGGTTCATTTGTTCCATGTCGATAGATATCCAGTCTGCCGTCCACATGCTGTGGATAACCGGATTGCAGGTATGCGTATTGTTGAATGATTGCTGTTTCAACGCCCACCCGTCGAAAATTTTCCTGAATAAAGTCACCATATGTTTTGAGTGGTAAATATGCATACCGTTCTTTTACTTCCTCGTTAAACCGCTTTGACCAGCTGTAATGCGCGCCCATTTCTATCGCATCTGCATAGGACATGGTAAGAACGCCCCCTTCCCCGTATGCATTGTTCCGTTTCAGTATTTCAATCTGACTCCGAATACCGCGTAAATCAGTCGCCTTGAATTCCTGCGAAAATCTGTCAACGAACGTCTTCGGATCCGTGTCTTCGGGAAAAACAGTTTTTCCGATACGCACATCCACCAGTTTTTCCGGAGTATCCGGCTGCACGAAATCGCGGATAAAAAACACGCCACCTAGTTTTAAACGTCGTGCTATCTGCTGATAAAAATGTTCCGTATGAATACCCAAATGTCCGTGATCACGGAATGATGCAATCTCATGAACTACTGATGAGGCGATGATAAAATCCACACTTGCAGGAGCGATCGGCAACCGGTCGATGGAACACCGCAGAATCGACAGATTTGGCAATCTGCCGCTATCCGTCATCGCATTTTTTTGTATTTCCTCCAACATGGGAAGACTGACATCAGCGGCAACAACATTCATGTGGGGATAGTTCATCGCCACATACCGTTCCACCTTACCGGTTCCCGCTCCAAGACTCAGGATAACGGGATGCTTCTCCCGCATATCAGCAAGAGCAACGGCAAGGCAAATATCAGAAAATTTTTCATGGGAAGACGTATCCATCCGTTCCTGCAGAAGTCTGGTCATCGGTGCCGTTTCAATCCTCATGATTTCCGTTTCTTTAGCAGGTTCACGATATTCCGATACAGAATCTTTTCCCGTGCGTGCGCATTACCTTCCGTTGCGATGAGTACTTTTGCAAGAGGAATGGCGATCGGATAGTACGGCCAGTCCGACCCGAACAGCAGCCGGTCGCTGCCGAGTTTTTTCATAATCATTCTGATAACAGCGGGCGGCTGACCGCTTAATTCCAAATATACATGTTCATATTTTTTTGCAATGTCGACAGCCTGTTCCCACGCATCAATACCGCTGTGACCGAGAATAATGGGAATATCACGGTATGCTGATACGATATCACGATAGTCATCCATGGCTGAAAATTGCATCTGCACTTTTGGTGATAGCGGCGAATAGCCGCAGTGAAACAGAACGGGAAGATGATATTGCGTTGCACAGTCCATCATGGAACAGACAAATCTGCTGTTTGGACGCACCAGTTGCATCGGCGGATGAATTTTTAATCCGCATGCACCCTGTTCCACATAGCGCTTCATCACCAAACCATTCATCTTATTCCTTGGATGTAGCGATACAAACGGAATGAACGTATTGTCTTTTTTTGCCGTGTCTAGAATCATCGTTGAATTGATTTTTCCGAAAATATCCACTGCAAGTACGACAGTGCGGGATATCCGGAGCGCTTGTAGTTCACGCTTCAGATGGGAGGCGCTGCACTGCCGGTTTCTTCCTCTGGCAAGCACTGCACGCAGTGTCTCACGACGCGCGCGTTTCACGAGCGGAATATTGTAGTCGTGTGCTGAATAATGCGAAAGATCAATGGGGGCTCCGACATACGGAAAAACATGTGCCGTCGGTTCAGGAAGCGGTACATCCATCAATCCCCAACCTGTATGCGTATGACTGTCGATGATGTGTTCTGTCACACCGGAACGGAGATGGACGCATCCGTCCTGCGAAAGGAAAAAATATTTGAGTGTCGAAAGGCATCGGACATCGGCAAATTGTGTGTTCATGGCGATCTTCCAAGATGGTATACTACGGATTATACAGCATTATGAAGCTCCAGACATCATTTTGGAAGACTGTCGGAAAACCCATAATCGGCCTTTCGCCCATGGACGGGATCACAGATCCTGCGTTTCGCGCAGTTGTTGACGTCATCGGACATCCAGATATTCTTTATACCGAGTTTGTTTCTGCTGACGGACTGGTGAGAAACCAGAAACTGCTGAGAACATTTGCTACGCATACAACGTCTACACCCCTGATAGGGCAGCTCTTTGGAAAAGATCCAAAGGCAATGGAAGAAGCTGCCGCTATACTTATAGAAAAGACACACATTGCGGGCATTGACATCAACATGGGATGTCCGAGCCACAGAGTTGCCCAACACGGTGGCGGCGCCGCACTGATTCGCACACCAAAACTTGCTGAAAAAATTACATACGCGGTACGACATGCCATTTCCAAAAGTAAAAAAAATATCGGTCTTTCCGTAAAAACCCGCGTCGGATACGACACGACAATTACATCGGACTGGATTTCCTTTCTTACCAGCCTTCCTATAGAAGCAATAGCGCTTCATGGAAGAACATTAAAACAACACTATGGCGGGTCGGCAAACTGGGATGAGATCAAAATAGCCTCAGAAATTGCAAGAAAGAACAATATACTTCTGTTTGGGAACGGCGACATTGCAACACGTGCCGAGGCGCAGGAAAAAATCAAGGAGTGTACGCCGGATGGCGTTCTTATCGGTAGAAGCGCACTGGGCAACCCGTGGGTATTTTCAGACGAGCTACCGACTTTTGAAGACCGCATCAACGCAGCCATACTCCATTGCACCTATTTCTCCGCACTTTCGCCCGCAGAAAACCCTATGACGTTACGAAAACATTTAGGCTGGTATATGAAACACATTGTGCATGCCAAAGAAATTCGCATGACACTGTTTACCGTCACTTCCGTTTCCGAGGCAATAACGCTTCTTGAGCAGATTCGTGCAACACGTGCGGTATCTCAGGTATAATAAAGCGGTATTCGCATTGAGCAAGCTGTTTTGCATGCTTTGACATCGATGTCTATACATATTGCACCCTTTATCTTATGTTCTAAGGAGGAACCCAGATCGTGGCAACGGTACCGGTAGAAATTGCATTGTCTGAGTCACGAAAACTTATAATCGAACAGCAAACGACCCATTTTGTCTGTTCCCTCTATCAGTTTTCCGTTGAACAAAACGCATACCTTCAGATACCAGGTGTAGACAACTGTCTGACACTCAAAATTGAAGGCGCCATTGATGTAATATCGAATTTTTTGCTTATCCTTCAGTGGATCGGCGAAAACAATGCTGTTTTGCTGTTCAACAGCATGCACAAATTTAGCAGTACGCATAAGAAATAAGGGAAAAGCGCTGATGAAGCAAGAATGTTGATGATGATTTTTTGTCATCGGTACTCTCTTCACAGCGCTTTTTTCATATCTGATTCTTGATTTTTAACATCCGTTTTCTATATAGTGTATGGATATGACACAACAAGATGACTCCCAACCAATACAGGACGCAACCATTGTCGAGGAAACACCGGCCGATATGCTGGTTAATCTGGAATCCACCATCAAGGAACACATCGCAAGTGTTGATAAATCAAAAACTGAACTTAAAAAACTGAAGGAAATGCTTGCAGATACCTACCGCAACGATCCAACCTATATGGAGCACGATAAGCTGGTAAAGGAAGCGACGAAAGTTCGGACAAAAACAAAATCAGAACTTCTCAAACAGCCGGCTGTCGCGGATCTGACCGCAAAAGTAAAAGAACTCTCTGGCGAGCTCAAGGATTTTCAAACCGCTTTGTCTGACTATCTCCGCGAATATATGCGGCTGTCCGGTGCAAATGAGATAGAGGGCGATGACGGCGAAATACGGGATATTGTCTATGTTGCCAAGCTTGTCAAACGGCATTCTAAATTCGGCAACAATTCGTAATATATGGAGATACAGTCATATAAAACAAAACAGGTGGTCGAGGGAGATCAGCTCCACGAAGTGATTGACGCATCACTTCCGCCGCTTAACAACGGTGACATTGTCGTCATTACGTCTAAGATTGTCAGCATTTGTCAGGGTCGACTGCAGAAAGCAACAACAGACGCTGAAAAATTTGCCCTCATACGAAAAGAGGCGCAGTACATCATTGAAAATGATGCAACACGCAAATATCATCTTGCACTCACGGTAGCAAACAATATTCTGATTCCCAACAGCGGCATTGATGAGTCCAACGGTAATGCGTATTATGTTCTCTGGCCGACCGATCCAATGGGTGTTGCTGAGGAAATTTGGAAATACTTAAGGAAAAAGCACGCCATTGAAACACTGGGCGTTATTATTTCTGACAGCCACACTACCCCGCTTCGGTGGGGAACAACAGGCATAGGCATTGCGTGGTGTGGGTTTGAGGCGCTGAATAATTATATCGGGGAGCCGGATATTTTTGGCAGACCGCTTGCTGTTACTAAAGCAAATATATTAGATGGCCTTGCGGCGGCAGCCGTAGTGGTCATGGGAGAAGGCAAGGAACAAACACCGCTTGCCGTCATTACAAATACCTCTTTTGTCCACTTTGAAAAAAATCCGCCTACACAAGAGGAAAAAGAAGCGCTTCCTATTTCCTTGGACGATGACATATATTCACCAATCTTAACTCCCGCCCCTTGGGAAAAAGGCGGCGCGAGTACGTCATGAAGACGCGTCTTGTTCTCTTCATTTTTTGCATGTTTGCCATTGCTTTTATTGCATATAAAATGCTTGGCGTATCGCAGGAACTTTCGTCACCTCCGGCAACACCAATACCTACAAAAACTCCGAAGGAGGCAGATTTTACCTTAAACTACCGGGATATCGTGTATGACTATGCCTTCTTTTTTGTACACGACTTTCGCACCCTACGACTCATTCCCAATTTTGAAACACAAAGTCGAAGTTCCACGCTTGTTTCAAAAAACAAGTGTGCACAAGCAATAAACGGCGGCTTTTATACAAAAGACAGCAAACCGCTTGGTGCGTTTGTGAGCACTGCGTATCAACAGCCAAAAAAACTGACAAGCAGCTTATTCAACGGCTTTTTTGGCTTTACGGATACACAGGCAACAATTACACAAGACCTTGATCCCACGTATACTTCTATTCTCCAGTCAGGGCCGCTTTTGTTGTCCGACACAACTCCCCTGCCTCTCACTATACAAAATGACGAACACGCCCGCCGTTCCGTCGTCGCAACCACTGTGGATGGCCGCGTGCTGTTTGTGACGTTTTATATCCATGATTCCATTTACAACGGACCGCTTCTTGAAGACCTGCCGTTTGTTTTGAAGCAATTTGCTTTTGATCAGGATATTGCTATCCAAACAGCCCTAAATTTGGACGGCGGCAGTGCCACATATTTTAAAAACAGCGAGACGGAACTTCCCGAACTCACTCCTATAGGGAGTATGATTTGTGTCCAAAATTGAGGCTAAAACCCCCAGATCTTGACAAGATATTGGCAGTCATGGTATAAGAGTGCTAAGACCAAAAATAATGAACTTCTTTCTTATTCTTGGTCGAATACAGGAGGTTTATATGGTTTATGATTTAACCCCATCTTCTTTTTGGAGATCTCCGGTTCGCTTCCCGTCTTTTTGGGACGATGATGATGAGCTGTCTCTTAATTCAGCTGCATCCAGCGGTGTTTCCATTTCTGAAGATGAAAAAAACGTATACGTTGAAGCGGCACTTCCGGGAGTGAATCCGAAAGATGTCGAGGTAACCTTTGATAAAGGTATGGTTTGGATTAAAGGTGAAACCAAGGAAGAGGAAAAGGAGAAAAAATACTACCGAAAGGCAGTCAGCTCATTTTCATACAGGATTGCTGTGCCGGGTGAACTTGACCCGCAAAAGGAACCGGAAGCAATCTGTAAAAATGGCGTTATGACTGTCTCATTTGCAAAGTCAGCCATAAAAACACCAAAGAAAATTGCCGTCAAAGAATAACAAATTTAGACACTACAAAATACCCGCTTTTAAAAAAGGCGGGTATTTTATGAGGAAAAATCAGCCATCTGTCACAATCAGGAAATTATTGCTATAATTAGCTTTGTTCCTTTTACCAGGGTCGGTAGCTCAACTGGTAGAGCAGCAGCCTTTTAAGCTGTTGGTTCCGGGTTCGAGTCCCGGCCGGCTCACATAATCGGAATTTTGGTTCTTCAATGCCTCGATTAGCTCGAAGGATCGGGA
>CAZSTG010000009.1:0-292 GCA_964609895.1 uncultured Gammaproteobacteria bacterium
AACGGTCCGACGGGAGCAACTGGTGCAACTGGTGTTAACGGTCCGACGGGAGCAACTGGAGCTACAGGTGCAACAGGAGTAAATGGCCCAACCGGAGCCACTGGAGCTACCGGTGCAACAGGAGTAAATGGCCCAACCGGAGCCACTGGAGCTACCGGTGCAACTGGTGTTGCGGGGCCAACCGGAGCAACAGGAGCTACCGGTGATGCGGGGCCAACCGGAGCAACAGGAGCTACAGGAGCAACCGGCGCAACAGGAACAGCAGGACCAACCGGAGCAACAGGAGCTACGG
>CAZSTG010000009.1:392-29316 GCA_964609895.1 uncultured Gammaproteobacteria bacterium
GAGCAACAGGTGTTGCGGGACCAACCGGAGCAACAGGAGCTACGGGAGCAACAGGTGTTGCGGGACCAACCGGAGCAACAGGAGCTACGGGAGCAACAGGCATAAATGGCCCAACCGGTGCCACTGGAGCTACAGGAGCTACAGGTGCAACTGGTGTTAACGGTCCGACGGGAGCCACCGGAGCAACTGGGTCTACGGGTGTTGCGGGACCGACGGGAGCAACTGGTGCTACGGGGGCAACAGGAATTGCAGGGCCGACTGGAGCGACAGGAGCGACGGGTGCTACGGGGGCTACAGGAGTAGACGGGCCAACCGGTGCGACGGGTGCTACGGGGGCTACGGGTGTTGCAGGGCCAACGGGAGCGACAGGAGCGACGGGTGCTACAGGTGCAACAGGAGTGGGTGGTCCAACAGGTGCAACGGGATCGACTGGTGCAACAGGAGTTGCGGGACCAACTGGTGCTACAGGGGCTACGGGAGCTACCGGAGCGACCGGTGTTGCAGGACCAACCGGAGCAACTGGTGCAACGGGTGCAACAGGAACAGCCGGACCAACGGGCGCTACAGGAGCAACGGGTGCAACAGGAACAGCAGGGCCAACGGGCGCTACAGGAGCAACCGGCGCAACAGGAACAGCAGGGCCGACTGGCTCTACCGGTGCTACTGGTATTGAAGGACCAACAGGCGCGACTGGTGCTACAGGGGCTACGGGTGTTGCAGGGCCAACGGGAGCGACAGGTACCACTGGAGCAACTGGGGCAACGGGTGTTGCAGGGCCGACCGGAGCAACCGGAACCACGGGAGCAACCGGTGTAAATGGCCCAACCGGAGCCACCGGAGCAACTGGTGCAACAGGTGTTGCGGGTCCGACAGGAGCAACCGGTGCTACAGGATCCACCGGTGCAACAGGTGTTGCGGGACCAACAGGAGCAACAGGTGCAACAGGCGCAACAGGAACAGCAGGGCCAACCGGTGCAACGGGAGCCACGGGAGCAACCGGTGTTGCAGGAGAAAATGGTGTTGCGGGACCAACAGGAGCAACAGGTGCAACAGGCGCAACAGGAACAGCAGGGCCAACCGGTGCAACGGGAGCCACGGGAGCAATAGGAACAACTGGACCGACCGGTGCAACAGGAGCCACGGGAGCAACCGGTGTTGCAGGACCAACCGGCGCAACGGGAGTTGTAGGAAAAACCGGAGCAACGGGAGCAACCGGTGCTACAGGAACAGCCGGCCCGACGGGAGCTACGGGAGCAACAGGTGCTACAGGACCAATAGGCGCAACAGGGAGTGTGGGTCCCGACGGATTACCATTATTCACACAAACCAACGATCTTATCTACCCCTACCCTGTCGTCAACAGAAGTCTCGCACTTGGTAGCACAACATTTGCTCCAACAGACAATCCAAGTACCACAGCAACGGCAAGTGCACTTATTCATTTGAATGGTGATACAGGGACAATATCAGGAGGAAATTTAGTATTAGGATATACTACAGCAAATCCGACAATCACCACAGTCGGTGCAGGAGAAGATCTCACACTCAGCCCACTTGGTGATCTTGTTGTCACATCAAATGTCGGCATTGGCACAACTGCCCCTGTTTCACCACTATCTGTCGGTGCATCGTCACAATTCCAAGTAAACGCAACCGGAAATATCGTCTTATTAAATAATGTCATTACCTCATTCCCTGCATCTCAAGGTGCAGCAAATTCACTCCTTCGAAACGATGGAGCAGGAACATTATCATGGGCAGATCCAACAAGCACTGGCATCATCGGTTTTTGGCAACGAAATAGTACGGACATAGCACCAACAAACCTCACAGATCACATTGGCATCGGTACAACCGCACCAGGTGCAACATTAGATATTCTTGATACAACGGCCCCACAAGTCCGTATTTCGTATTCATCAAGTGAATACAGCACGCTTGGTGTTGATTCAGCAGGACTTTTGTCTGTGACAACACCAAATGGTGCAGGTAACGCAATCTCATTGGTATCAGGAGTAAACACCGGTGCAACAACCGCAGAAGCAATCACACTGAAAACAAATCAGACAGTCGGCGCTGCGGATGAAGTTTTGCAGATTACCAACAATACAACTAACCTCATGACCGTCCTTGGGAACGGCAACGTCGGTATCGGGTATACCGGCGCATCTATATCAGAAGCACTCACAATAAATGGTAATGCATCAGCAAAAATCTATAAAGATAATGATAATGCAAACTATTACTTTGATCCGGGTGACGGATCACTGTCTCTTGTTGCTGCAGGAGACATCAGCACTGCCGCACAAATCGGTATCGGCACCACAGCACCCACATATGCCATTCATCTGATCGGCACACAAACCATCTATGGATCAGCCGGATTAACCATTGATGCAGGATCGGGAAATCTTACACTGACAGGCAACGCTGAGGTCACTATTGGCGGCACGGGCAAACTCAATGCAGGCACGGTTGATCCTCCGTACACCATTGGCGGCACACGATACGCCACATATATGGCTTCCATGATCGGCGTGAAAGAGGAAGCAACCGGTGTCGTCAATACATCAGAACATATTGCCGGCGTCGGCTACCGCTCTGTTATTGACTTCGGCAATCTCGAGGCAGGATCAGATCTCTGGTTGTTCAGCAAAACAACTGATTTGAAACAAAATATTGGCGATCTGGTCGTCATTTTGAATCCGTCAGGAAAAACAACCGCTTGGTATGATTTGGACATTGCAAATTATCGCCTTGCAATCTATACGTCAGAGCCTTCCCGTGTTTCATACAGGTTGACAGCACCAAGATTTGATGCGGATACATGGAAAAATACGCGTATCAGCGATGTAGAAGGATTTAATATTACGGATCTTGCAGGCATTGATCCTTCGACGGTTGCCATCACTAATCCGGACGCAAATATCATCAGCAACTTGAACATTGCTGAAACAGCAACACCGGAAACTGGTCTATTCTTTGACCTGAAGGACGCTGCGGACACATTCATATATGATGTCGGCAAATTCTCCCAAGCGGCAATTGCAAATTTGAAAACTGGATGGTTACAAGTTGCGACCATTTCCTCGCTCTCTTCTGAGGGTGTCACCGTTAAACTCAACGAAACGCAAAAATTAACCATCACAGATGAAGGTGGCACACCAAAAACATCATTTGATAGTCTCGGCAATGCCACCTTCTCAGGGACATTGTCAGCAGAAAACATACAAAGCGATGAAGTTACAACAAACACGTTGTATGCAGACCGCATTCTGACGCCGGAAGGTGAACTCTTTGCAACACAATCCGCCACCTATATTACCAACGTAACCAATCTGATTGCAACAGAATCAGCGACAGTTGACACAACACTCGATGCGTCGACATCAGCGCTCCTTGCCTCCCTTTCTTCAAGTGTCGCGCCGTTTACAGAGCCAGATATTGATTTGTCAGGTCACACCATCGTTGCCGATGCGCTCACACTCCACAACGCGCTCTCTGTCCTTGGTAATGTCACACTGGGCGACACATCTGTTGCAGGGTCGCTCCTCGTCGATGCATCCGTACAAATAAATGATATGGGCATCAACAGCTTGTCTGACACGTTATCAATCAATAATCTGAAATTCGCTAATGTCGACATTATGGCCGGCACACTCATCATCACCACGGATGGAAATGTCCTCGTCAATGGGAATTTGGCTATTTCCGGTATTTTAGGCGCATCCACGATCAGACCGCTTGCCGATGATTTGACCATATCACTGGAAAAAACAGGCTCATCAAGTGCTTTCGGTAAACTCATTGTCAAAGGTGTTGGCGACAAAAAAGTGGAAATTGATAGCGAGGGAAATATCACTGCATCAGGATCGGCCACAGTTGCCAAACTCAACATCACAGGTATGGATGATCAGGCTGCGAGCAGTTCTGCCACCTCAAGTGCCACCATTGGCGAAGGAACACTCATTGCAGGAACAAACATCACGACCGTCGAGACAACAGCAGTCACAGAAAAATCACTCATCTACGTAACACCGCTCTCCTCGACCAACAATCAAGTGCTATACGTGACGGATAAAGCGGCAGGAGTTGGATTTACTGTCAATGTCGATGAGTCTATTGCAACAGATGTGAAGTTCAACTGGTGGATAGTGAACTAAAATAATAATGGAATATAGAATTTAGAATATAGAATCTGGAATATAGAATATGGATAGTAAAATTGTATCGTTTACTGATCTTGTTGTTTGGCAAGAAGGCCATAAACTTGTTTTACTCATCTATCAATTCACAAAAGATTTTCCGAAAGATGAACTGTTATCACTCACTAACCAAATGAAAAGAGCAGCCGTATCTGTCACCAGTAATATTGCTGAAGGATTTGGAAGACACGGGTATAAAGAAAAACTACAATTTTATTATCTCGCACATGGATCACTCACAGAATTAGGGAATCAAATAATCATTGCAAAAGATATTGGATATCTTAACAGAACAAATCACGAAGTTCTTAAGAAACAATTTGAGAAAACACATCGGCTTCTTCAAAAATTTATGAGTAAAACAAAAACCTATATCTAATTCATTCTATATTCCAAATTCTATATTCCAGATTCCACATTTCCCATCCTCAGTCAGCGCACACGTAGTAATCCGTTCCCGTTGCCGTCATGCAGTCAGGTACACCGCATGCTGTTGCACACCGACAGCGAGATGTAAGAATATCCGGATCTGCCGCGTTTTCCAGTGAAGCTTTCAGACAAAAATCGTTGCCACTGTCCGCCTGCCAATACCCGATGCGTGATCCGAATTCGCTGGGAAACCGCTTCATATATACAGTTTCGCACGCCGTACCCACCGCAAAATCCGCGTTTTGAGTTGCAGAGGTGCACGGACACATGGTTGCTCCGTCCGTACCACAGCCAGAAATATAATTCAATTTCCCGATACCGCCGCTGGTAGCTGCGGCAATCGGATATGTTTGATAATCGTTGTAATACAACCGAAGTGAATTCTTCATTTCCTGCATCTCCTGCTTCCGCTTTGCATCCCGAGCGCGTTCACGGGCACTTAAGAAATTCGGTAGCGCGATGGCAGTGAGTACGGCGGTGATTGCGATAACAACCAAAAGTTCGATAAGAGAAAAACCTTTTTTCATATATATCCTTCCATATAGTAATATATACTTTTATATCAAATTATGGCTTTGGCGTCGGCTCAACGATGTTCGGACTAGTCATCATATAATTGCAGTACGACACTGCAGACAGTGTACCGCAATTCATACTATATTCCTTTGATCCGGTTGTAGGAATGGTTGTGTCCTCCAGATTCTCCAGTCGTGCGTACAGCCGATATCCATTCCCGACCCGTTCATAATAATACGTACGATTCTCCATAGGATCCTTCGGCAGTTTCACCATATACGTTGCTTTTGTGGTGTTAGAAAAACTTTCTCCCCAATTGCATACCACCTTGGTCGTATCGCCGCAGCCGATGATTTTACCTGCATCAGTTGTTGCGACAGTACCACCCGAAGGATAATTCCCGACATCCGTATTATACATTTCCAAAGCTTTGGTCACCTGATCAAGATCCGACTTCCGCCTCGAATCACGGGACTTTTTCTGTGAAGACTGAAAAGCAAAGGTTCCAATCGATACCAATATACCCATGATAACGATGACGACCATAAGTTCTATAAGCGTAAATCCTCCACTTCGCCTCAGATTCACGAGACAGGTATTTCTTTCAACAAACAAACGTTTTTTTTGCTTCATATGTTTCTCCCTTTATTGTTGCACACATTGTACTGTTGTGGTTGCCTGACATTTGTATTTGGAAAAATTACTGGCACACAACGAACTACACAATGATCCGTCGTAGAAACTGACGCAGCCGAATGTATCGCGCAGCACATCGCCGCACGGCAGATTGTCGTATGCAGGTGCAACCAATCCCTCTTTGGTATTGCAGGCATGCTCAGGATTCGGATCGCCGAGACAGAAATGATTGCCGATGGGAAATTCCGGCGTTGGCGTCGGGGTAGGAGCTGCAAAATCAAATGCGGCATTTCTCACAGTGCCGCCGACGGAAATACCGTAATTATATTTGTATGGCTCGTATCCGCACCCTTTGTTTGGATCAGGATCGCATCCGGAACCAAAAATGTCCGGATCGCTGGTATTTCCGAGAGCAGCAAACAGCTTATACCCGCTGCATGCAGAAACAGCGGCCTCCTGATCTTCGGGGATCGTAATATACAGATACCGTTCGTTGGTAACAGGATCACACGGAATACGCTGTCCGTTCAGATACGGCGCAAAAAACTCGCCGCCCGACCCGTCAATACAGTTATACGCATTCCATGTCGCCATCTGTGGATAACAGTCATGGTCATTATAGTAGTCTTCAAACAACACCTTCATTTTTGCCAAATCTGTTTTCCGCTTCGCATCATAGCCTCGCACTGTCTGCCGCTGAAACGCCAAAAGACCCAACAAGGCAAGCAGAGAAATAACAACCACGATGATCATCAGTTCCACAAGGGAAAATCCATGAAGAAATAGTTTTTTTTGATTCATACCGGCGTATAGCTAGTATGGCAAATCCCCCACCAAAATGCAAAGAAAATAGTGTATGATATTTGTATATGGCATCCGGCAGTATTCCTTTTTTATTTCCGCTTCTTTTGCTATTCTTTGTTCCGTCTTTTCAGGATTTTTACGACACGGGCAGATGGGTCGCAATGATCATTGTTACACTCTATATCCTCATCCTTTCCTGTATACGGTGTGTCAAAACCAAAAAAATACAGTTGACAGCATCTCCGCTGAGTCTTGGATTCGGTGCGCTCACCATTGCTTCCGCTGTCAGCATCTTCACGGCATCCGTCAATAAAGTGGAGGCGTTAGTGCATCCGCTCGGGGTAATGACATACGTCTGTCTGTTTTTGCTCACTTTGCTCCTGCCGAACCTGCTTTCTAAAGAACAGAAAAATCAGATGGTCTGGACAGGCATTGTCCTGACGGGATGTCTCGGACTGATCATAGTCTATCAGCAGTTTTCCATCACCAGCATGTTGTTTCCTAGTGCAACGTTTTTACAAAACACACTTTGGAACCCGACCGGTACGCCGATTTCTGCAATATTGCTGTTTGGACTCGGTATACCCCTCGTCATACAAAACATCCGTTTCAGTTTTCTCCATCATAAAGATAAACTTGCGGCACTCGGCATCGTGAGCGGCGTATTTATGTGCGTCGGACTCGGTATTGTGCTGTGGCGGTTTATTCCCATGATTCCCACAGTCATCATGCCGTTGTCCGTCGGATGGACAACAATGCTGGAAGCATTAAAATCCGGAAAAACCGCTCTTGTCGGCGTCGGGGCAGAAAATTTTCTTGCCGCTTATGCAACAGGCAGACCAATTGCCATCAATCAGACTGTACTTTGGAATACGGGGTTTTCCACCAGTGCGACACTCCTGTTTCATATTACGACAACACTCGGAATTCTGGGGCTTGCAGCAGGCATGATGTTGCTGATCGGTTGGCTGCGCATGCTGCCGAAAACGGTGGAAGGCAAAATCATATGGGGTGCTGCCACATTGTTCATCGTAGTATTTCCACCCTCCATTCCGCTGCTTTTATTCATGACACTGTTGTCTGTTACGCAACATCCTGCAAAAGAAGCCGAACAACCCATACATAAAACGCTGGCGCTTAGCATGACCGTGTGCAGCATAGTTCTTGCCGCCGCATCGGTCGTAGGACTCTATCATTTTGTCAAAGGAGAACTGCTGTATGCTGCGGCAGGACGTGCGGTCGAAACAGAAAACAATCTTACCAAAGCATATACCGATCATGTGCTCGCCATCAAACAAAATCAGTATATGACCCGCTATCACGTATCACTGTCCCAACTGGCTCTTGTCATGGGCGGCAGTATACTCGCATCAGCTCCGAAAAACGACGCAACGGGAGAAGTCACACTCTTAGATGAAGATAAATCACTGGTCACATCACTCTTCAGCCTTGCGGTCAGCGAAGCAAAGTTGGCAACGGCACTCGCGCCGAACAATTATGTCACATGGACAAATCTTGCAACCGTCTATCAATCGCTTACCGGTGTTGCAGATGATGCACACACATGGTCAATCGCGGCATACCAAAAAGCCCTGACACTCAATCCGATTAGTCCGAATCTGCGCATCGACTTCGGCGGCATGTACATGCAGGGAAAAGACTATGAAAACGCGATTGCGCAATTTTCTGCCGCTGCGACATTAAAGCCAAACTATGCAAATGCCTATTATAATCTGGCAAACGCCTTCAAAACAAAAGGTGACATACAGTCTGCCGTTGCCGCGCTGGAAAAAACGTTGACACTGCTTCCTGCAGGGAATACTGAATATGTGAAGGTGCAGGAAGAAATCAATACACTGAAGCAGCAGATACCAAACAAGCAGACCGCTGAACCGACACCGACTGGTCAACCGAAGACAACCCCCGCTCCAGATGTACAACCGCTCATCCCCTGACACAGAAACCTGTTGCCGTTATGTACGCGGAGGATGGATCAGCGACCACACGCCACCAGCCGTAATGAAGCAGTACAGCACGATGCCCATGAAATAACTTTGTACGGCAAACCGTAACCCTTTTTCCTTATACGTAAACCGCAGGAATTTCCGAACGAGGTACATATGCCCGAAACACAGCACGCCTGTGCCTATCCAGAGCGCCGTCTGCACTGCGGTTATCGGAACGAACAGGCTCAGCAATGCCAAAACAGCACATCCCGCAAGCGCAGCTCCGCTTATTCCCGTTACCGCTTCCTTCCATGTTGTGGCAACCGGATCAAATTTCCTGCGTTCTTCAAACAGCAGTGTCCAATAATAGGCGCGCAGAAAATACTTTTTTGCAATAGGCCAGAACGTCTCAAATTCATGATATACGCGGACATTTGGAGCAAAAATGACCGCATAGCGTGTCGCAATTTTGTATGTAAACGCAATATCCTCGATCAACGGACCTGCATAGGACTCGTCAAACCCGCCGAGTCTACGAAATATTGTCCTGCGGATGGATGCAATCCGTGTCGAAAACAGATAATAATAATGCCCGTTTTCCCGTTCATTCGTCCAATAACTCCAGTCGCGGAGTGCCTTGAAGTTCGGAAAGAATGCATCGGAATTCTGTTCTTTGCTCCATACGCCGGTTACCGCGTGAACATCTTCATCCTCCGTATAGAGTTTCCATAACTGAAACAGTGCGTCCGGAAATAGTCGTACGTCGCCGTCAAGAAAAACAACATACTCACCGCACGCTTGTTCTACTCCTCTATTTCGGGCAATAGCAGGCCCTTTGTTCTTGGTAAATCGTATGATTTTAATAGCCAAGGAACGGACAAATACTGCTTGCAGATCCTTCATGGAAAGAGGAACGAGTGATGCATCATCAACGATAATAACTTCCACGCGGGGGCGTTTTTTGGAATGATAAATGGATGCAAGTAAAGGACTGATGGTATCTTTGGAATTATGGTACGGGATGATGATGCTGAAAAACGGCTTGGTCATGTGGTTGTTGTTATATCTCTTCATAGTACTGTCGGTCAAGAACAAAAAGACGTATTGTATACTTCAGTTGTTCGTATGATGATGTTGTATCAATGCGTACCGCAAAAAATCCATAATTGTCGGCAGAATTACAGATAACTTTCCCCCGCCTGCACCTGTTGTGTTCCGTTTTTCATGCCGAATCGGTACTTCATAAATTTTATATCCATGCTGGATAGCATCAATGGCAAGTTCGGCATCAACAAATGCTGAGTCACTAGTTAGACGGATAGTTTTCAGCATGCTTTTCTTCATAAGCCGTATGGAATTGACATCATGAGTCGGAAGTGCAAAAAACAAACGAAGTAATGCATTGTACCAAGCAGATTGTTGTTTTCGTTTTTCATTGTCATGTCGATGTTTTCGAAGACCAATAATCATGTCATAGCTTGCGACATACGGAAGCATTTTCACAAATTCCTTCGGCTCAAATTGCCCATCACCAGGGACAGTAAATAACCAGTCATATCGGCCTCCATAATATAATTCCTTGATCGTTTTTCCATACCCCTCATTGACTTGATGGGTGATCACTCGAAGTTCTGGAATACGGGAAGAAAGATCACGTAACACTTCCGCTAGCCCATCTGGACTTGCATCATTAATGACACGTATTTCAAATTTATTTGCATAGTGTTGTGCAATTTTTTTTGCCTCCAAAACAACATGCCGAATTGTGTGTTCGTCGCGATATGCAGGAATACAGATGGATAATGAAGAAAGCTTCATAATAATGGCGTTAGTATACCACGAAAAAAATCCGAGCTATATATTCTCTGCTACAATAAGAGTTGATGCAACGAGAGCAAAAAAATCCAACATTTCTCATCATATGCTGTGTCAGTGCAATTCTTGCGTGTCTTTCAAATCTCACGTATCTTCTCGGGGTAAAAAACACTCCTTCAAACACAGTCTATCTTGGTGCCACACATTACTATGAAGATTTTATGTTTTACACGTCCCAATTCATGCAAGGATCCAAAGGCGCATTCACCAACACCAACCTCTATACAGAAGAGCCAACGATAAAAACACTCCTCTACTTTCCCAACATCATCCTTGGACACATTGGACAACTCGTTCCTGTGATGCCAAGTACGATCTATAACATCAGTTGTATTCTTCTTTCGTTTTTCATTCTTATTGCCGCCTATATCCTCCTTGTCAGACTGTTTCCAAACAGAAAATTAGCACCCATCGCATGGGTGTTTTTTGCATTCTCAACATCCCTCATGAATAAACTTCCTGCGGGACTTGCTGATGCGTATTGGCCATTTGATCTTTGGGGAACGCCCCACTATCTGTTTAATAGGCTCGGCGGTATGCCACATCGGCTCGTTATGACCCTATTATTTTTTGCGGGTCTCACAGTACTCTTTGACAAAAAACTCTCATGGCCAACATGGGTGCAGCTCAGTGTCACGACTATTTCCATATTTGGTTTAACCCTTATCCAACCACTGGCAACAGTACTTCTCCTTGGTGTCTTTGTGTGTACTGCCATCATCAACCGTAAAGAAATCCGCATGACACCCATGATTGCGAGCACACTTGGTGCTCTATGTGCTATTGCGTATCTGTTTCGTTTGTATATTGCTGATCCCTATGTACAAGCCCTTGGAACCGAAGGAAAATGGCAAACAACAACCTCTCTATTTTTCCTTATCAGATCCATTGGTCCGATTGTGCCATTTGCACTTATTGGCATTATTACAAGAAAAAAATGGACTGCCATAGAACAGTATGGTGCGCTTTTGCTCTTCATCACCTATATACTCTTTCTTTTTCCGGTACTGGAACGGTTTGGAATCAGTAATGTTCGGCTATTACTCCCCGCTTCCTATCTATTCTTTGGATGGTTTGCTGCTGTTGGAGTCGATACAATTGCAGGATTTCTGCCAAAAGTAACGAAATTCACGAAACAACAGTCTACACTTCTCTGTTGTCTTCTTTTTTGTGTTGCTGTATCTCCAACTATTGTCTGGGAAGTGCAACAAAAAATATTCACCGCAAGATCACAAAAAAATAACTATCTCCACTATCTCCCATCCACAACCTATGATGCATTTTCCTACCTAAAGACAATTCCAAATCACCCAATTGTATTAGGAAATCCAATAACTCAGTTTAATACGCTCATTCCTGCATTTTCAGGACAAAAAACAGTGACAGGACCACTCTATGCAACCATCAATCATGATGAAAAAGTCAAACGAGCAACAGAATTCTACGCTTTCACAATGACACCAGATGCTGCACGTACGTGGCTGCACGAGCACCATATTACACATATACTTTTTACCATCTATGATGGTGATAGAACCGTATTTGAAGCTACGTATCCATTTATAACGCCGATTTTTTCAACTTCGACTGCCGTGGTGTACGGCGTGCGATAACGAGCATATCCCCCCATGGATTGATCATCGCTGGTATCTTGAGTGCGCCAAAAAATGAGGCAAACACAGAAAATACACGACAAAACGCCGGCAAATAATCACCGAGTCGTGTGAACGCATAGGAAACACTGTAGTGTCGCTGAAAATCCCGTCGCACCACAATGTCGACAAACCCTGCTTGTTGTAATAATCGGGTAATGGTTTTGGGTGTAAATATCCACAAATGCTCGGGGTGTTGATATCCCACCCACCTTCTTCCCATAAGTTTTCTGTACACTGTGTCAAAATTCGGCGTACTCAGCACCACTATTCCATTTGGTTTTGTCATGTCATACAACGATTGGAGCATACCAAAAGGATCAGCATCATGTTCAATCACTGATAATGCGGTGATGATGTCATAGCGCATTGTGTTCTTTTTCTTCTTTCTCCATGACACACTTGTTTGGTTACTAAGCGGCAGATGCTGCTTGTTTCCGTATGCAACTGCACTTTTTGATATATCAATTCCTTCTGCCTTCACGCCATACCTATTTGCCTCATCAACCAAAAGTCCAATTGCACACCCCACATCAAGCATTGTTTTTCCTCGAAGTGGAGTGAGTGTTTCCAAATACTTGATAAACACGCGAAAATATGACCGATGCGCCGCAGACTGTGAGACATACGGAGTAAAATGACTCCAATCATCATGATATTTTTCCTCTACCGCTCGCGCGGACAAATGTGGCAACACTTGTACCAGTCCGCATGTGGTGCATTTTGTAATACGAGATTCATGTGCATATACATACACATCATCAAAAACAGAAGACGAACACATGGCGCATTTCATGGCAACACCTGATAGATGGTGGCAGTATATGTACTATACACGGTGTGTAAAAACGGATAGACAGTACCAAGCGCTTCAACTCCCCCTGCTTCTTTTTCCTGTGGTCCAAAAAAGACATGAGAAATCCGCTCTGTTTTCATAAATTGGTATGCTGATTTTGGATCCATTGTCCCGCTAAAAAACGCTTTTGCCTGCGCCTCTTTTTCCTCCCGACGCACAGTATTGTCATGACCGACAAACACTGTTCTGCCGGTCCGCGCGACAATATAGTTTCCTGCAACCATATCGGAAAGAATAATTGCATCACTCGGCAATGTGTCGTTGATAAACGTAATTGCATCAGTAAATCCTTTGGCTGGATACACAATATAATTATTCATCGCAATCTCAGGCCAACCTGCAGCAACCTTTTGATCAACAAAATCTTTTTGCCATAACCATGATGAATACATCGTGAGAACACCTAACACGAGAAGAAGAAATGGAACAACCAGTGCAGTGATACCAATATAGGGAGTGAGTCGTTTCTTTTTTGTAATGGTGACAACACTCAATGCCGCGTATGCAGTTAACAATCCAAGTGGTACGTGGACTGCCATCTCAGTAAACCGAAGTGGATGCTGTAACGGCACATATTGAAAAAAGAGAATCAACACAAAGTTTGAAACTACCCATGCAACCATCGGATACCACGCTGCTGCCTTTTGTTTGATAACCAAAAACGCCCCAATGATACCGGTACAAAGGATTGGTCCGATCGTCCTAAGATATTCACCATAGGAAAATGGCAATGGGTGTAACAGATCAAATTCAACTAATCGTTTCCATGGGTACAGTCCAAACAAATACGAAAAATACAGTAACGATGGAAATGCAATACACCCAATGAGCACACGAGGCCAAACAGAGGATTTCATCCATGATGATACAGTGATATTTTTTGTTGTCACATATTCCCATACCATCACTATCCCATACACAAACAACACAAATACGAGTGCAGGTGGAAAGACAAGACCAAGAAGGAGTGCAACACCGCCAAGTATCCATACGCGATACTTGGTACGTGAAGAGGTGGTGCCACCCGTAGCGATAAGATACATCATACACAATTGTCCCAAGAGAATATGTGGTAAAAATGTTATGCGTTGTAGCCCATCCAATACTGTCCACCATGGCATATATCCACCTATACGAATTGTATCGGCAACCGGTACAAATTTTGGCCAACCACTTGCAGTAACTGCCAAACTAAATGCAAGCACTGCCCAAAATGGAGAAAGAAATAATTTCGAAGCAATAGAAGCAACAACAACAAGCATGAATAGTCCAAACACAATGCGTGCCACATGATAGGATGCAGGGACTGCCACATCAGGATCTGCTCCCAAACGACTCATTCTTCCGATAAGTATATACAACTCCTGAATCAACGATCCTTGATGCGGTTCACTTGTATACCGCTCCACAGCAGTCCATCTTCCATCCCAGCCTTCTCTGATTCTTGAAAGATAAAAATTATAATCAGTGATGTAATTATGAACAAGTTCAAATGAACGGTTGTCGGGAAGATCATGCCTCCTCGTATATTCATATATCGTAGGATAGAGCGAAGCCAAAACAAACACCACACACAATACACCAAGAATCCATTTCTTCATAGGTGTTCTTATTGTACATAAAACTTGTTTGTATCAAAACAACCGCTCTTGCAAGAGCACACAAAAATTGCTACTGTACGACCACATGAAACACACCAACACTTCGTATGCTCCACTTATCCCATTGTTTCTTGGTGGCATTATCCTTATTCTTTTCTTATTAATAATCAAACAATACATGACAACCGCACACATGCAATCAACAATCATCCTACCGGGCGGTCAAACATACGTTGGGAAATAATATGAACGAACTAGTAAACAAAAGTTGGTTTCTCCCTTTTTTATTTCTCGTTGCGCTGCTGGTACGATTTTATTTTGTCCCAAATCCGGGCTTTGAAGCAGACATGTCATTCTGGAAATCATGGGGTCTTGCGCCCTTTGACCATGGCCTCATACAAGGACTTGATCGTACGAATAACAATTACCCTACCCCATTTGGATATCTGTTATGGGCAATCACGGCAGTCTACAGCATCTTTGCCAATCCGCATCTCTTTGACCAGTTTTGGGCAAACACCAACCTCTTATTTTTGACCCTCATGAAACTACCTGCAATACTTGCTGATCTTGGCATTGGAGCACTCATCATCTTTCTCGGAAAAAACGCAAAAAAATTAGGATTTCCAACACTACCCGAACGGTTGTATCTCATCCTTGCTGTACTCTATTTGTTTAATCCTATCTCCCTGTTAGATAGTGCTGTGTGGGGACAAGTTGATTCCCTTGGCGTCCTGTTATTTTTAGGAAGTGTCATCCTTCTTCTTTCCAAAAAACCGTTTTTTGCAGGTCTTCTCTATATGATTGCCCTCATGACTAAACTCCAAAACATGATTTATGGACCATTGTTTTTTCTTTTTGCGTGGCAATATCTCGGCCGTGATGGACTCGTGAAAGCACTCATTGGTGGAACTGTCGGATTTTTTGGGCTCAATATTGAATTTCTTCTTGCCGGACGTATGAACAGAGTCATGACGTCACTGACCGCTAATTATGATTATTTCCCCTATCTTTCCCTCAATGCGCACAACCTCTGGTGGATTGTTGCCAAAGGATTTGGTATGCAGGTGTCAGACAAAATGCTTGCCATTGGCATCGTAAACGCAAAAACAGTCGGACTCGTATTGTTTTCAAGTTCCTATGCACTGGCCACACTTACCATGCTCCAGAAAAAAAATACGACAATCGTCTCCACATTTTTCTTGGGGCTCATTATTGCCGCAGGTGGATTTTTTCTGTTCCAAACTGAGTCCCATGACAGATATGCATTCCCCATCATCGTTTTTCTGCTTCTCTGGTTGCCGCATGCTCTTAAAAGTAGGACCACCATCAAAGAACGCGAAAGCTTTTGGATGACTCGATTCTTTCAATATTCCTGCATTGGGTATATTTTGTTTACACTGCTGTACTTTATCAATATGCATACAGCGCTCATCATTAACTACCCCAACAACGGTCTTCGTTTCCTTTCGTTTTTGCAAGAACCCGTTTATACCATTTCCATTTCCTATCTTTTGCTTTTCGGATACGGATATTTCCTGTTTGCAAATCGAAAAAGTATCACAACCATGCCGTTTGTCATCAGCAGCGGTTTTTGTATCGGTGCCCTCTTTTTTCTTAACCTTCCATTGATGGGCAATAAAATAATACCGCTTACCAAACTCACCCCATTTTTGCATCAGCAAGAATACGGCACGCTTTCCATCAACATGCCCGTCAATGCACAAAAAAATAATTCCAAAACATGGGATAGGCTCTCCACACAATACATGTTTTTTCAACAAGGCCTCGGAACTCATGCAACGAGCACCATTGTCTATGATATCGGTAAACGCTTCAGTACATTCCAAACAAATATGGGGATAGATACAGAAGCTGGGTCCAAAGCAAGTGTGATATTTGAAATCTATGGAGACAACAATCGCCTCTTCAGATCACCTGTTATGAAACGATATGATAATCCCATCCACATAACAGTACCTGTTACAGGTGTGTCACAATTAAAACTCGTGGTAACTGACGCAGGTGATGGAAACACAGATGATCATGCAGACTGGTTACAACCCGAACTTGTTCCATAATATGAAAACTATACAAAAATGGATCGCCATTGGCATGCTGCTCCTTGCAACAGGATTTGCACTGTGGCTGTATCGAAATGAACCAACCAGCCAAATAGATCCAAATGACAATGCATTTCAATACGCACTCATTGATAGAACAAATACCATGTGGGACTACGCCACAATAACCTGTCGTGGAAATATATTTTGTCATGTTTCGTATCTCATTGATCACTGGGTACCTAATTGGGCGGAAGGATACAACCTGCCGAATTATTATTCTCATGTACCACAAATTCTGATTGTCGGATCATACCGGCTCTTTTCCTCAATAATGCAAAATTCCATATTCCATATTCCATATTCTTTTACGCTTTTTCAGTATTACCACACCATCATCTATATACTCCTTGCATCGCTTCCTATAGTCATGTTTTTTGCATTCCGTATCCTCTCTTTCCCATGGATGGCCGCGGGATTTGCTGCTTTGTTCGCCCTCCTTATTTCTACAGATGGTTTATACGGCATAGATCAGACATCATTCTTGTGGCGTGGTTGGGGTTTAAGTTCCCAGTTGTTTGCCCTCATCTGGTTCCCGCTTGCCATTGCCGCTGCTATCAGATACACAACAAACATCAATGATAAATGTCCAATGCCAAATGCTAAATTATTTAGCATTCCTTCCATTCTATTTTTAACTTTTACAACAATGGGGCACTTAGGTATCGGTATGATGGCATGGATGGCTACCACCGTCATTGCATTTTCCCCTGTTGTCTTTGCATTTTTTGACAAAGAATCAGCTAAAGCATTGGGGCGACAAGTAGTGCGTAGCATAAAACAAACGTGCACTCTCATTATTCCGACGTTTCTCCTTTTATCCTATTGGATCATCCCTGTGTTTACCGGAAGTGGATATCACAACACGTCTGTCTGGGATCCTGTATGGAAATTCAATTCATTTGGCATCATTGAAGTCATCACAAAATTTGTTGGAGGTGAGCTATTTGATTTTGGAAGACTTCCCATCATGACAGCACTCATCGTGATTGGTCTTTTTGTGACGCTTAGTGCTGACGAAACAAAAAAACACATCCGACCATTTGGCATACTCTTTTTCTTCTTCCTTATCATGTTTTTTGGCAGGACGACATGGGGAGGACTTATTGATCTGATCCCAGGCATGAGTGATTTTCATGGCCATCGGTTTATTGTCGGCCTGCACCTTGCAGGGCTGTTTCTTGCACCAATAGGCGTTATGTGGCTCACTGAGACTATAACGACGTTCCTTGCAAAATTACTGCGCATAAAAAATTCTTTGCTTTGTATTGGTAGTTATTTGTTTATTGGTTTATTAGCTTATATTCTACTCACCCCACACATCATTTCGTATACCACATATAACGATACGCTCATTGCAAATGGAAACAGCGCGTATGAGGAAGCAAAAAGTGATATGGACCTCTTAATGGCAACACTGACCAAACTCCAATCATCACAAGCAGGCCGCATCTATGCACTCAGGGGGTCTGAAGGAAGTAATTTTCAAATTGCCTCATCTCCCTATTATATGCAACTTTCCACATATGGATTCCCCACTGTATTATGGCTCCCTGAAACATGGTCACCGAACTCAGATACCGAACAATTTTTCATTGAAGAAAATCCTGCGCATTACAATTTGTATAACATTCGCTATGTTGTGGCGTCGCCGGACAAAAAACCGCAGACGTTTTGGAAACCACTCCAAACAACCAAACACTGGATCCTCTACGAAGTCGACACAAACGGCTATGTGGGTATCGGCTATTCCCCATCAGTTGTTGCCAGCCAAAAAACTGACTTCATTAACCTTGTACATCTGTGGATTCAATCAGACAATCCAAAAAATGCAGTGTTTCCTGAGCTTCAAATTGCCAAAAAAATACAACCGACCACTCTTCCAAATTTTTCCATGATTGATTTAGTCACGTACCAAACGCCCGACAACAAACTTCACAGTCTGTTTGCTGAGCCGCCAATCTATATGGACACAACCAAAACCCTAGAAACACCGCCGATGCAAGTACTATCCCAGACAAACGATCATGATATGATGTTTACCGCAACAGTTGAAATTACCAAATCATGTCCAACCTGTGTCGTCATCCTCAAACAAACGTATCATCCAAACTGGAAGGTAACTGTCAACGGAAAAACAGCAGAACTCATTGAAGTATTTCCATCCTACGCAGCCGTACGCCTTCCGGAAACCGGCGTATATGCTGTGACATTTTTTTATCAGCCGGACACCAGAAAAATGCTGTTTCTCGGTATCGCATGCGTGTTCTTGGTTGGCGGCATATTCCTCAAAAAACGCAGCCGATGAGAAGTGCTGCAGTTTTCCTGTTCCAATCAGCCGTTTTTTTACTTGACAATTGTCGAAGTAATCCGCATTATAAACATAGGGATATTGTATTCATTGTATTCGTTATTATTGCCAAATTATGACAACGAAAAAACCTGCTTCATTGATACATCCTGTGATCCTGCTTCTTTTTATCTTTGTTCTGCTCTTTCTTGCGGCGGGTACATATCTCTATATGCGACGACAAACCAGAGAAACAGCGGTTACCACCGGTGCCGTGCCGACAGCAAAACCAACCCCTACTCCACGGGCAATACCGCATGGAAAAATCGGATTCAGCGTTGGAGGCAGCAAACCAAATGCACCAACATTTGGCAGAGGGTATTTAGATCCGTATGATCCTGCAAAAGGAACAACGCAGATCATCAGCATAGAACTGACAGATAAAACAGGAGTATTGGAAGTCACTGGCACTGCGATAACCGACCATGGGCAGCAACCGGTAACATTCTCTCTGGCAGAAGGCACAGCGCAAAAAGGACGATGGGAAGCAAAATGGGTCATCAATGATACATATCTCTACACATATAATTTGAAAATAGTGGCAAAAAATGCAGCAACGAAAGACACTGTCGAAATAACGTTGCGGTAATATGCCTATGAAACAACAGTTTGTTGCAATCATCCTCGTATTCCTCGGTCTTTGCCTTCCGCTATCCTTAGTTCATGCAACATCCTGTGCAACTGCACAATCAGGAGATATAACCATTACGTCAAGCTGCTCCTTTGATGGAACAAATGATGGCGCAGTCGGCGGAAATATCACTGTTGCCGCCGATGTTACACTTACTGTTCTTGCTGAACAGAACATTGTGGTCAATCAGGGAAACAGCTTTGTTGTTACGGCAACAGGCGCAAAGATCGTTATCGTAGACACGGGAAATATGCTGATTGGCAGAACCATTTGTATTACGGATGCAGACGGAGATACCTATCCGAAATCCCTTGCTGCAAGCGAACAAACATTGACCACAACCACGTGCGGGGCCGGCACAATCGCGCGAAATTTGGCAACATGGCAGGCAGACTGCGATGAACTAAGTGCGTCTTATTTTGCAGCACTCACCTGTTATGCAGATGCGGACAGCGACACGTATTTTTCCACCACGCCGCAATCCGTCTGCGGAGGAGCGACTACGTGTGCAGGACTGTCTCCTGCCCAGTCTGCAACCGTCGGAACGGATTGCTGTGATACTGATGCCAATGCAAAACCGGGACAAACCGCATATTTTACAACAGCAAGGACAACCTGCGGCGGATATGACTATGACTGCAGCGGAACAGAAGTATTGGATTCAACTGGCATCAATGCAACAACCTATGCCTGCACCAACCCGTGCAATAGCTGCTCACTTGACTACTCAGTAACTGCAGGGTGGCTGACTGCGCCACCTGCAACCTGTGGTGGATCGGGAACCAAATACAGCATGAACGGCTCCTATGTAAGCGGTACGTGTTATACCGCAGCATGCGCAACACTGGCAACCGGCGTTGCTGCACAACGGGGTTGTCATTAACGATGACGTATATTGTCTTTTTCCTCGGAAGCATATTCTTTTCTCTCTGGTTTAACGAGATGCGACAAGGAACGATTGAAATTGTCTGGATTGTTTGTACGCTGCTTTTTGCACTCCTCTATGGCATAGGAACACGTAAAAAAGGTCTGCATATCTTGGTGCCGGATACATGGGGACTGGTATTTCTTGCCGTACTGGTGACGCTGGGTATCTCTGCGGGTGCATCTGTAAGTATTGCCTATTCCCTTTCGTTTATTCTCAGGACACTGACCGCATGGTGTATATTCGCACTGCTGTTTTCGATTCCAAACAAGGAATCATACATTGCACCGCTTGCAAAAGGCATATTTTATATCGGCGCAGGCATCGCGCTCTTGTCCGTAGGTGTACGATTTTTTCCAGAAATTTCCGGTCTGCTGCCGGCCATGAATCTGATATTTTCACACTCGGGACACAATCAGGCGGCAAATCTGCTAGTCACTTTTCTCCCGATCGCAGTACACTACGCCCTGCACCGGAAGAAACAAATTATATACGCTGTTGCCTACATAGTGTTTCCACTGGCAATCATCCTCTGTTTTTCACGGGGTGCAGCGGTTATCGCAGGCATCTATATGATAGTCACTGCACTGCAGACAAAAAACAAAAAAATACACGCGGTTGTCCGAATGCTCATGGCGGCATTTTTTGGTATAACAGCGCTCTTGTTCCTCACGTCTTTTCTCACCTCACATACACAACAGCGCATAGAGACGCTCCCGTTTGAATTTTCACAAATGCGTAAAATTCCTCCTGCGCGCGAGGCGCGGTTTTCCAACTGGAAACAGGCGGTATCCGGATTCATTTCCAGTCCGCTTATCGGCACAGGGCCGGGCACCTATATGTTAACTTCCATGCAATACCACCAGACACCCGTGGATGGATCGCATTTTGCCCATAACTGGTATCTGCAGACGCTGTCGGAAGTGGGCATTGTCGGCGGCATACCAATCGGTATCATGCTCCTGTTTGTTATACGAACGCTGTGGAAAAAACGGAAAGACAACAGTAGGAGACGCACCGCCAGCACTTGGGCAACTGTGGGACTTATCGACTCCGTGTTTATCGCACTGTTCTACAGCATATTTGAATACAATCTGGAATATTTTACCCTCTGGATCCTGCTGTGGGGCACCGTCGCCATGTTGATGGATATACCTAAAAAAGACGTACATACACATACCGTACTGACAGGTAAAATCACTCTCGTATGTCTGCTTCTTATCGGCGTTTATGCGGGAACATCTTGCTATGCAACTCTACGCCTGAACTCAATGGAAACAGCCGATCGGCGGTTTGCCATCCAACCTTATGACATCAACAAAACCGAACGGTATATAGAATATAAAAACAGCATAAAACAGCCGCTCACAAAAAAAGAAACAACAACCGTCCTCTGGTGGCATAAGGCGCATCCAGATGTATGGATCACACTGGCAAATGCATCAAATATCCTGTCGGCAACACAACGGACAAACTGTTACAAAACCGCGCTCTTATTCAACCCGCTGAACGCCTATTATTATCAGACCTACCTAACCTTCCTGTTTGAACAGCAACAACAAGCGGAACTGCACCGCGTCTTCACCGAATTCATCACAAAAGCATGTCGCATGGCGGCAGTACCCGTTGACACTGCGTGTGCCTTGGCCACGGATGAAACACTACTGCCCTATCTGACTCCGGAATTATTCTCTGTGTTTTCCGGAACCGCATCATTTTCTGAAGTTGCATCGAAAATCCTCTATCATATCGGGCTTTCCAGCCTCTCCAGTGCCCCCAAAACAACCGAAAAACTCTGGAGCTTAGCAAGAGACATCTCACCCAGTTGGGGGCTGTTCCACAGGGAATTGGCTTCCTATTATATATATACCGCGAACAATAAAGAACAGGCGTGGGATGTCCTTATCCAATGCCAAAAATATGATTCGCCGAAGGAAGCGTGTGATATGGATTTGGATCTATTCCCCGATCTTCCGGTTCCGGGAGCATTACAGCCATATATCGATATGATCCCTGTGTATTGAATGTCACCACGGTTTCTACAGACCAAGCAATTTCAAAAAATAGACAAGCGAGATACCGGAGACGTACCCAATCACTCCGATGCCACCGAAAAACGCAGCGCCCCGCAGAAACCCCTGTAGACGTGGAGGCAAAAACTTTTCCATCAGTGAAACGCCGCGTTTTTTGAGCAGAGAAAACACATATTCCGCAAGAAAAAATGTGCTCATGCCGCCAAATTCATTGAGCCAGTCATTGAGATCAATGGGTGACCCTTTAAACGGGGTAATACTGCCATACTGCTCCCCCAGATAGGAAAACAACGCCGTTACAACAACGGTTCCGACAACGGCGAGGAGCTGTTTGTGTTTGAATTTCGGCAACAGTTTCAAAAAAACGGCGTTCAGCCCCGCGTACGCCAAACCTGCAGAAACAATGCCAAACGCATAATCAATGAAATTCCATCGCCAGTAATTTGGATTGATGTATGCGGAAGGACCGATGTACGACGCAAGTTTGTCAAGAAACTGCGTATACCCACCTTCGACAAAAGATAACTGTCCGATATCAAGCGACGCCTTGGTAAGTACCGCACCGAATCCAATGCCGGCAGACCAACGGGTAATATCTTTTTGTAATCCGCCAACCGCTATATTTGGATTTGCTACATATGCCCGCAACCATCGGATTGGAGACATAGTGAATCCTGTCTTGCATGCAGAAGGAGCCCCACTTGCCGCATACACCACTCCCCTTGTTCTTGCATCTGCATAACAATCTGGGTTTTTCATAGAATCAGCGACATCAGAAAGCAACGATTGTTCAGTTGTTGGTCTTTTATACTGAGCAACTTCGTTATGCATGTTTTGCTGCAATAACTCATCCAACACCTCATGCTTCCACCATGGAGGGTCTATTTTCCAACCCTGTGTTTGATACCAGTCTTCCACAGAATACTGTAAAACTTCAGCTAACGTAGATAACTTCACATTAGTAAGTTTTGAATCGAGTGGCGCAGAGCCGATATATGCCTCAAATTCTGACTGTTCAATGGATAATCCGGATTGTTCTTGTCCTAATGTCGTCGTCCACATATCCGATTGCAGCGCATGAATCAATTCATGCTGTAGCGCCACAGCAAACAAAAACGCATTCTCCTGCGAACCTAACGGGATATAGATGGTTCGTATTGACTCAAGATATTGCCCAACTGTTCCCGAATCCTGAGTTTTTTTAATGACAATATGATTTTTTTCTGCCAATGTTAACAATTCCTGCACATACGTATCGATATCAGATTCCCATAATGCATCGGAGGGAAGACCATAAAATGCAATGATTTTTTTATGCGCGTCAAGTAACATTTGCCATAATTCTTCTGTCGTTTCAGGTTCAAAAGGGATACCTGTGATGTATTCAATCAGCTTGCTCTCATCAGATTGCCGCTCTCTGAATAATGAGTATTGTGATGGATCTGATTGCAGGGTTTTCACATATGAACTTGTTTGTCTAAACTGTAATGGCCTTTGTGTATCTTTTTGTGGCGTTTGTTTCAGTGTGGCATTCTGTTCTTCAACAGTATCTTGACTTGTTGCTGTTATTTCCATAGATTGATAAGAAAATGAAGCCCATGCGTCTTGCGATACCACAGGAATATCCCATCCTAATGCTTTTATTTTCGTTTCAACCAATACTCTATCTTCTTCGTCAAACACTAACACCGCTTTTATTGCACTTCTGGGAATACGTGGTATCGTCGGATCACTGTCCCAATCAGCACCTTCACTATATCCCTGAAGCGAGATGACAGACCCGTCAAATGCATACCGTACATATCCTTTTCTAAACCGTGCGGCTGTGGATTGTTCGTCGATTAACCCTGATTTGATGTCACCATTGGCATTACGCACTTTGTCTTTTGTCAAAAATACTCGGTCAAAATTCGGTCCGGGTGCTATTTCATTTGAAGCAACGACGTTTTGTATATATTGAATTTCCGCATTATGATAATGAAACGGACCAGATAATGGTGACGGATATTGGGATTTCAATACCTTTACATCCTCTTCCACTTGATGTGCTTGGGTTATATCTTCCTCATTTGACAATGAAAGTCCACCGATTACTTCGTGTGTTTGTACTGATGAAAAACTTTGTATAAAAGTAGCAATCTGTCCCGAAACAACACGATTTGGCATGAGCGCGCTCCTTTTTACCAAATCACTTGCTGTTCGTCCGGTTGCCTTCACTGTCAGCCCGCTTATCCGTTTAACTATCTTTGTTGACCCGCTACACGGCTTCCCTGCTCCTTGTGCAAAGACGGATTCGACAAAAAGAAAGCCGAGATTACATTTGTCATCTTCTAAGCGAGCGATATTCATACTAGCTGGAACAGTAATTCGCTGCGCCGCAATTTCAATAGATGATAATGTTACATCAGCGTCTGATAAACGCATCATTTCAGCAGAACGTATCGTCTGTTCAATAGATTCAACAACTTGTTCAACAAGGCTTTGCATAAATCCAGGTAACGACGAAGGTGGTGGACTCTTATGATACGAAGCAAACGCATCATCCAATAATCTAGATGTTCCTTCTTCGGTCGTAGGGAAAACCTGACCTAATTCGCCATCAATGCGTATAAGCTGCTTTGAGACTAACACATCAAGTGGTGAATCCAGTTTTTGGCTAATACTGTAATTGCTAAATCCATAAATTGCCCCTTCACGGTAATAAGCCCATAAAAGAACTAGAGTTCGTTCAACCGAATCAGTAATCTCCGGAAGCATCCAGGCGTTTTCAGACGGTTGAGTAATCACTTCATATAATTGCGGGTCGTCAATAAAATTACGGATATCCTGAAGCAACTTTGCTTCATCAAATTTTCCTTTATTTCGTTGATATGCCATGAGTGGGATACTTAATCGTTGATATGCACGGAGTGTTTTTTCTAGATTCGGAAAACTGCTCAGATTATTCACTCGGAATTCAACTCCACTTACCCGTTCGTCACCAAACACACTCTGAATCGCATCTCTCTGGCGGATAAATAAATTTCGAGAAATACTATAATCCGTATTTACCGGTTTTCCATATACATCAACGGTATTTGAAGATTTCTCTTCCGCATCCTGTATCCCTCCTTGTCCGGCAAGCGGTGTTGTTGCATATCCGGTCATCAACAAAGATGTTTGCAATAACCGAGCATTTTGATCCATAAGAATCCCTGTTTCACCAGATGTCGTAATATGTATTCCTCGTTCAATCCATTGAAGAAACGTCGGATCAAACGATATAAAACCCAGTCGACTTAGTTCTTCCAGTTCCCAAAGAAGTTGAGCATATTCAGCAACTGGTTTATTAGCATATTCATGAACTCCATCAGCCCCTTTTCCCACTCCCAAAGCATCTACTAAACGTGTTTGAGTATGATACATTGCCTGTGCCGACCATAATTTAGATTCTACGTTCGCTTGCGCCTGCTGAATCAAAGCATTTAGAATAGATTCGGAAGCTGAACCAGTTGTTTTTTGCCGATTAATTAATTTTGCTGCTTCAGTCAACTCATCATTCGTCAAAACCCCAGTTCTTGCAAGTCCATTACGCAGAACTTCTATTTCTATACCAATACTTGTTCCGTATGTTGGAACAACCGTTAATGATTTACTTTGCACCTCATAGATATGTTGCGTTATTTCATCACGGGCGCGGCTTGTGAGCGATAAAAACGCTGTTTCATCTATCGGAGCATCATTTTTTGCATCCATCCATACTCTCCATCCTGTCAACGCCATTGGAACATACAAACGGTTGTCTGTCGTCACTGCTATATTGAGGACGCGGACAAATTCACCAAAAAATGCTCCTTGCGCATCTTTCCCATTCTTTCGTTGTATCTCTGTCATAATTGAACTTAATATCTTCTTTTGAACTGGAGAAAGTAATCTGGGTGATATACGGACTGTTTCGATAAAACCTATCATTTCAGGACTGAACTCTCGTATTTCCTCATAGGAAAATATTTTTTCCATGAAACTGACAACTTCATCGTAAGGATATTTTTTAATATACAGATCTTTTATCAAATCAAGAAAATATTCAGAATGTTTAAAAGAATAATGAAGGATTTCTGTAACTTCCGCTTCTTTCATCCCTTCAGACAGCCACGTGGAAATGGCAATAGTAACAGGGGCAAGCGCATGCGTCGAAGTAATGGCGTTTTGTAAAAGGATAATTCGCTGTTCACCAAAATTATGAGCCTTTAGGACGTCATTTAATTGAAGAATTTGCTGTGCGTAATCAGAAGAAAGATGTTGGTTGATATGACCTAAATATTCAATGCACGGAGTAAGCAATGAAAATATATCATCACCTGTAATACCGCCATCTATAAATGTCTTTGCTATCCCTGTGACCCGTGACAACGATGCGGAATTTTTCAATGTATTTTTTATCACTTCACCTCGCAGCGAATCTGAAAGCCCACCAAGTTCAAGTGCTTTATATAAAATAAGCACATCGGAAACGGTTTTCGTATCAAACAGCTTATCCACTTGTTCACTTAGTAGCAGAGTAAATACTGTCTGTCCGGAAATACCACCATCTGTAAGCGTTTGTATTAGGGTGGTAAATTCCTGAATTGAATGAGTGGACTTCAAAAGTGCTATAAAGATACTTTGCCTTTGGTGTATCAATACCTGCTGTTTTGTAAGATTTTCGTTTATCGCAATTAAGTTATTTAACGAATCAACGGAAATTTTTCTACTGTTTGGTTGAAAATTTAAAGAAAACAAAATGATGTGTAAATCATCTTGTGTCAAATTTTTTGTTGTTAACAACGTGATAATTGCTTCAATATTTTCTGGACTTTGATTTTCACTATTTACATACAACTTCAAAAATAGTGACAGCATATCCTCATATCCAGACTGTTGTAACTTGTTTAATTTTGTATAAGATTGCATCAGAGATGCTACGATATGCGGATCTTGTACAAGTAACGGCATTCCATTTGAAACAAGTATACTCACATAAGAGGTTGCAACGAGGTGTTTAAACGAACGATAATTTTCGAAAAACCATTGTACTTGTTGTTTAGAATACTTCGAATCGGTTGTGACAGAAGAATAGTATTCAAGCGCTTGAGAAAATATCTTGTTATACTCATCTTCTTGAGGTAATTCAGCCAACGCTAGCATCCATTCTTTTGTCGTATAAGTCGGAACATAGTTATAAGGATCGTTTTTGGTGGGATATCCTTCATCTCTTCCGAGTAGTCTGTCAAGAAGAATAGGTAACATAGCAACGATTACTTCGGTATGTTTTTCAGCATAATATTCAGACATTCCTTTTGAACCAACCTCTGTTTCGTACCCTGCATTTTGCTTCTCTGTGATATCCCTCACGATACCAATCACCTTTTCTACTTCCGGATACAGAGAGCCTAATACATTCCATTGCTCCCGATTATTCTTATACGAATCAACTAACGATACGATGTGTATGGGAGAATATTGACCACCGGATATTAAATTTGAAAACAACACTTGCCAAATTGGATTAGAAGCATCTTGTTTACGAAGGCGTCTTTCTGGAAATGCTGCTTCTAACGACTGAATATATGCATTTTTTTCATTTTCTACCACAGTATTTAGTTCATACTCAAGCTGATCACGAAAATCATAAACCGCGTCATGGATGGATTGATAGGCTGTCAACGTATTCGTGGGATCAACGATTGTGTATTTTATATACAGTGGTGATAATGTTTGAAGCACTGATTTAATTGAAGCAGATGTATCCCGTATTTCTTTTTCATCAATTCCAATAATTCGAGCAAGATCCCTGTCATGTTTAAGAATTTGTAACCCATATATCATTCGACCGATAAATGATGCAGTCCGTTCATCTTTTTCATGGGTATTGATGGATAGACGTATTTCAGCAGCCCTCTGCCCTGCTCCAAGTTCATCCAACTTCTGAATAACGCCATCTAGTGTTTGAATATCATTACTCACCTCTTGTGAGGTAATAGTATTAACATTTTGTTTAGCTTGAAGAATAGTTGCAATGATCTCATCAAGTGAAGATATTTCCTCTTCTGTTGCCTGTTGTTCTTGCAAGGCTTTCTGAAAATCTTCCGATTGTTTCACATAGGCAATGAATTCACTCATATCTTCTTCATCTTTAGCTTTCCACGCTCCCTGATCCCAAATGTTATCAACTGTTTCATCCCATATTTTATTGACTATTAGTTGTACCTTCGGAGTCATGTACGTTTGAAATGCTTTCTTTGCCTCTTGTGTTTGGGTTGAGATAGACGTATTTACCTGATCAGATGCGCGTATTTGGTTAAAAATCATCCGATGTGGCAT
>CAZSTG010000010.1:0-1170 GCA_964609895.1 uncultured Gammaproteobacteria bacterium
CTCCCGTAGCTCCGGTTGCTCCTGTTGGGCCTTGGATACCTGTAGCACCTGTTGCGCCTGTTGCACCCGTAGCTCCCGTTGCCCCTGTTGGCCCATTAACACCAGTGGCACCTGTTGCTCCCGTTGCACCGGTTGGTCCTGCAACTCCCGTTGCTCCTGTTGCTCCTGTTGCTCCCGTTGCACCGGTTGGTCCTGCAACTCCCGTTGCTCCCGTTGCTCCGGTTGCTCCTGTTGGTCCAATAACTCCTTCGGATCCTGCTGCACCGGTGGCTCCTGTTGCGCCGGTAGCACCAGTTGGCCCTGCAACACCGGTTGCTCCCGTGGCTCCGGTCGCACCCGTTGCACCAGTCGGTCCCATAACACCGGTAGCACCGGTAGCTCCCGTAGCTCCGGTTGGGCCATTTACACCGGTTGCTCCCGTGGCTCCAGTCGATCCAGTCGGACCTGCAACACCGGTCGCTCCCGTGGCTCCCGTTGCACCCGTCGGTCCAGTGACACCAGTTGCACCGGTTGCTCCCGTTGCCCCTGTCGCTCCAGTCGGCCCATTAACACCTGTGGCACCGGTTGCTCCCGTTGCTCCGGTTGGCCCTGCAACCCCTTCAGTGCCTGCCGCACCGGTTGCTCCCGTTGCTCCGGTTGGTCCTGCAACACCGGTAGCTCCGGTAACTCCTGTGGCCCCTGTTGCTCCGGTTGGTCCTGCAACACCGGTAGCTCCTGTGGCTCCTGTTGCACCTGTTGGTCCTGCTGATCCTGTTGCTCCGGTAGCCCCTGTTGCTCCGGTTGGCCCCTGAATTCCTGTTGCTCCGGTTGGCCCCTGAATTCCTGTGGCCCCTGTTGCACCTGTTGGTCCTGCCGTTCCTGTTGCCCCTGTTGCACCAGTAGCACCAGTCGGCCCTGCAACACCGGTTGCTCCTGTTGCCCCTGTTGCCCCTGTTGGTCCTGCCGTTCCTGTTGCACCAGTAGCACCAGTTGGCCCTGCAACACCGGTTGCTCCTGTTGCCCCTGTTGCACCAGTAGCACCAGTTGGCCCTGCAACACCGGTTGCTCCGGTTGCACCAGTAGCACCAGTCGGCCCCTGAACTCCAGTTGCGCCTGTAGGCCCCTGAACTCCCGTTGCTCCCGTTGCTCCGGTTGGCCCATCTACACCCGTTGCTCCCGTGGCTCCCGTTG
>CAZSTG010000010.1:1270-13611 GCA_964609895.1 uncultured Gammaproteobacteria bacterium
TTGCTCCGGTTGGCCCATCTACACCCGTTGCTCCCGTGGCTCCCGTTGCTCCGGTTGGCCCATCTACACCCGTTGCTCCCGTGGCTCCCGTTGCTCCGGTCGGACCTGTAACACCGGTTGCTCCCGTTGCTCCGGTCGGCCCTGCAACACCGGTTGCGCCGGTTGCACCTGTAGCACCGGTTGGGCCATTTACACCGGTTGCTCCCGTGGCTCCGGTTGCTCCGGTCGGACCTGCAACACCGGTAGCCCCAGTCGGACCTGCAACGCCAGTTGCTCCCGTTGCTCCGGTTGGCCCATCTACACCCGTTGCGCCCGTTGCTCCGGTAGCCCCAGTCGGCCCTGCAACACCGGTAGCCCCAGTCGGTCCTGCAACACCAGTGGCACCTGTTGCGCCGGTTGGCCCATCTACACCTGTTGCTCCGGTTGGGCCGGTTGCACCTGTTGGTCCTTGAATGCCTGTAGCTCCGGTTGGTCCCGCTGTACCTGTTGCTCCTGTTGGACCTTCAACACCAGTTGCGCCGGTTGCACCGGTCGCACCGGTCGGCCCTTGTGTTCCTGAAGCGCCTGTTGCTCCTGTTGGACCAAGAGTTCCTGTCGCTCCGGTTGGTCCCGCTGTGCCCGTCGCTCCCGTAGCGCCGGTAGCCCCTGTTGCACCGGTTGCACCGGTCGGCCCTGCAATACCCGTGGCTCCTGTTGCGCCTGTTGCTCCGGTTGGACCTTGTATACCTGTTGCGCCTGTTGCTCCGGTTGGGCCAGATGCACCTGCTGTTCCTGTGGCTCCTGTTGCACCTGTTGCTCCGGTTGGGCCTGCTACACCTATGGCTCCTGTTGCACCTGTTGATCCGGTTGGACCTTGTATACCGGTTGCACCTGTTGATCCAGTTGGTCCTGTTGCCCCTGCTGTTCCGGTTGCACCGGTAGTCCCCGTCGCACCCGTTGGTCCTTCAGCTCCTGTTGCACCCGTGGCTCCAAAATCTCCAGTTGCCCCCGTAGGACCTTCGACACCCGTTGCCCCAACTATACCCGTTGCCCCTGTTGCACCGGTCGGTCCGGTTTGACCGACATTACCAACACTTCCCTGTGGACCTGATTGTCCGGCAATACCGCTTGGTCCTGTTGCACCGGTCGTTCCAACGGTTCCTGTTGCTCCAATTGGACCGGTCGACCCACTTGGACCGGTTGGTCCTTGTTTTCCGGAAGTTCCTGTTGCCCCTGTTGGTCCCGCAACACCTGTTGCCCCTGTTGCACCGGTTGGACCGGTATCACCACTTGCCCCAAGTACTGTTCCGAGTGTTGAACTGGTTTGATTGGTAAGAGAAGTGGTTGTGTTTGTGGAATTGTTTGTTGGCAATGGTGTTGTTATTTTTTGTGCTTCACTTGCGCGGATATTGCTTTGAATTTGTGAAAATACAAAACCTGCACTTAAAAGTAATGCGATGACTCCAAAAATAATGCCAATAGGAAGCGCCCATTTATTTGCTGTTTTCTGCGCCACAGCCCGCATCGGAGTAGCAGAAGGGGGAATAATGAAAGTTTCAGGACCTGCAGATCCAATGATCATTTCCGTTGCGGGGATTTGTGCGGAAATAACCGGTGCGGGAATTGACTCGGCAGGTGCGGATAATAATTCAACTTCAGGCAGATAATGTACATCTCCCAACAAGTGGGGTTCTTTTTTGGTATGCATATCATCTGTCATGTATCCGTTTTCTTTTGCCCAAGCAACAAAATGCTTAATTGTTCGGATTTTTGCGTCGATACTTGTTTGTTGTTCTCCAGACTTGAAAAACATTCTTGCGAATGTTTGGATAATTGTGTCTGTGATGGTTGGAAGCAATGATTTCATGAACTGTTACGAAATATACTGTCCGTGATACCAAGAAAAGAATGTTTTTATGTCGTCAATATCAGCCGGTTTAATGTTTTTCTGTTTTGCATATGCGTCAAGCGCTATTTCTAACATGGTTGGGTCATACGGAGCGTCATTACGTGATATATTGCGGACAAGAAGCATAGGATTTTCCATTATCTTCTGTTCAAGAACGGCAAACTGGAAAAACATACGGAGAGCAGAAAGACGTCTGTTGATGGTGGCAACTGGTGTTTGGGAGGCAATAAGACTCCGCTTGAAAGTTTCCACGATTTCGCTGGTAATCCGTGTCAGTGGTTTTTCCGCATTTTCCCGAAGAGTAATACTACCGTTTGTTATGCCTGTATTTAGCCATTTGAAAAAATTTCTGATATCTGCAAGATAGTTTTTTCGTGTGACCTCCGAAGCATTTTGCTTGATGAGGTATGTGGAAAACTCAGTATCAAGAAGAGCTTGATAATCAAAGACATTAGACAGGATTATACTTGGCATATATCTAGTTAAACTAATATTAATAAGCATGTCAAGGGGGAAATGAAGCAGATGAGTATGGGTTGGATATGGTTGCAAAAAACTCATATTTTGCGATGTCAGCTTCAATTACCGCTTATTTCACGAATTACCGCATATAAAATAATAGCCGTCATATCAATCTGCATAGTAAAATCTATCAATAATTATTGATAGATATAGTTTGATCAAACAGTATTTTTTCACAAAAGGAAGAGTTAAAAATAAGAAAAAACCGCATGAATTTTTAGCACGTTATAACGCTCCGCATGTTATCAATACCTTATAGTAGTGATAATTCGTATCCTTATAATAAATTATTGAGTTGTTGCATAAAAAAGAGCAGTATTTATTTGATTTTTTATCCGTGAAATGGTGTTTTTGCTATATAGCAATGGAAGTAGGGTAGTGCTAAAAATATTTTGGTTTGTAATAACGCTCTATCTGAAATTGGTTTGTGTGAAATTGTGTGTGAATTATTTGTTTTTCGATTTTTTTCGTTTCTCTTGATTCAGTGTATTTTTTTGTTACAATTTTCAATTGAATTAGCTTCAAGTTTTGATGACGTGCGTATCTTTTTTTAATAAAATGCGTAGTTATACGGATAACCGATAATACCGCGTATTTTTTGATTCTCTATGCAAAGCGGCACACATTCGTCTATAATAGAGTACATGCAGGATCCAGATAGCACACAAGTCATTTCCAATGACAAATCACAACATTTTTCAAGTTCTGAGGCTAGCGCCTCGATTATTCGTGGTGTAGATAATAAAAAAATTGAGACGAAATGGCAAACATTTTGGAAGGATACACAGACTGATATTGTCGATATTACAGGTGCAAAGAAGCCATTCTACAACCTCATGATGTTCCCATATCCTTCTGCTGAAGGGCTCCATGTAGGGAATATGTATGCCTTCACAGGATCCGATATCTATGGCAGATTTATGCGCATGCAAGGCTACGATGTCTTTGAGCCAATTGGACTGGATGGGTTTGGTATCCATAGTGAAAACTACGCGCTTAAGATAGGAAAGCATCCAAAAGAACATGCTGCGGATTCTGAAGGTCACTTTTATGATCAACTGCATAAAATCGGTGCGATGTTTGATTGGACGCGGACGGTTGAAACGTACCATCCTGATTATTATCGTTGGACGCAATGGGTGTTTGTACAAATGTTTAAACATGGGCTTGCCTATAGAAATACTGCCTCAGTGAATTGGTGCAACAGTTGTAAAACAGTGCTTTCTGATGAACAAGTACTTCAAAAAACTGTTGATGGTGTTTCTACACAAATTTGTGAAAGATGCGGGAATAAAGTTGAAAAGAAATCGTTAGAACAATGGTTTTTTAAAATTACCGCATATGCGGGAAAACTTTTGGATCATTTATCCAGCCTCAACTGGTCAGAGAAAGTAAAGGTTGCGCAAGAAACATGGATTGGTAAAAAAGACGGTATTACCATAACATATCCTGTGGTAGATGCGGTTGGGAAGGAAATTGGAAGTATTGATTGTTTTACCACAAGACCTGATACGAATTTTGGTGCAACATTCGTTGTGGTGGCACCAGAACATCAATATATATCACAAATATCGAAATATGTATCAGAAGATATCAAAAAATCGATAGATGCATATAGGGAAGCGACGAAAAGAAAATCTGAAACTGAACGCATTGCTGATGGCAGGATCAAAACTGGTGTGAATACAGGACTCTTTTGTGTGAATCAGTTAACCGGAACAAAAATTCCATTATATATAAGTGATTTTGTCCTCTCAGGCTTTGGAACAGGGGCAGTTGTGGGTGTTCCCGGCCACGACGTGCGTGATTTTGAATTTGCTAAGGTATTCAATTTGCCTGTTATTCGTGTTGTGAAAGGCAAAAACGGGGAAACTGGGGATATTACAGCGCGAGAAGACGTACAGGAAGAGGAAGGAACAATGATAAATTCTGGATTCCTTGACGGACTTGATATTCATGATGCAACAAAAAAGATCATGGACTATTTGGAAGAAAAAGGATGGGGAAAGCGCACAACAACGTATCATTTACGCGATTGGACGATCTCCAGACAGCGCTATTGGGGTGCACCAATTCCTATGATCTATTGCAGTCATTGTGCCGCATCAGGTGTTGGTGAACAACACACCATGCCCGGATGGTGGACAGTGCCTGAAGAGCAGCTACCTGTTGTTTTACCTGATATAGAGGATTACAAGCCGCGAGATGATGGTATAGGGCCGCTTGCTAAGCATACAGAGTTTTTTGAAGTCGTGTGCCCGCATTGTGGCAAGCAGGCGCGAAGAGAAACCGATGTGTGTGACACGTTTCTTGATAGTTCTTGGTATTATCTCCGGTATCCGAGCGTCGGAAGCGAAAATGCGGACACGCATCCATTTGATGCTCCATTGACGAAAAAGTGGCTGCCGGTCTCTATGTATACAGGAGGCGCGGAACATAGTGTCTTACATCTTATGTACAGCCGGTTTGTGACCATGGCGCTTCATGATTTTGGTTTTGTCCCATTTGACGAGCCGTTTACGAACTTTTTTGCGCACGGACTGGTGATCAAAGATGGAGCCAAAATGAGCAAAAGTAAGGGAAATGTGGTGAATCCCGATACCTATATAGAAAAATACGGCGCAGATGCTCTCCGAATGTATCTGATGTTTATGGGGCCGTTCGCAGATGGGGGAGATTTCCGTGATACGGGTATGGAAGGTATGAATCGCTTTATCGGTCGTATTTGGCGCTTCATGAGTTCGAGTGCTAACATATCTTCGGCAGAATCAGACGCGATAATTCACAGACAATTACAAATGGCTATCGCACGCGTAACTGATGATATTTCCAAACGGCGATATAATACGGCGATTGCCGGTCTTATGGAGTTTATGAACGCGGCAACAGCAGCCAAAAAACCAATTTCCTTGGATGATGCAAAAGATTTTGTCAAAATTCTTGCGCCGTTTGTTCCGCACACTGCTGAAGAACTTTGGTTGCGGTTAACAACAGGGGGAGAAATAATTCCAGCAACTTATACGACTGTCCATAAAGAACAGTGGCCAGTGTATGACAAAAGTCTATTACTTGATAGTTCGATACAGTTTGTTATACAAGTAAACGGAAAGATGCGGGAAACTATTTCTGTTGCGCGGGAGGATGGCGAAAATCAGGAAAAGATAGAAACGATGGCACAATCAAGTGAAAAGATACAAAAATTTTTGATGTCCACGCCGAAAAAAGTCATTTTTATCAAAAATAAACTGATAAACTTCGTGGTGTAATACATATGAATCCGAGAATGCTTGTGTCGATGATCCAAAGTGTGATCTAATAGAGAAATATGGGGGAACAGCCTGCCGGATCTCCGTCCCCACCGCAGTATTTTTTCCACGTTTACCGTGTTCCATTGATATTTCTCATGGCCAGCCTTGTCTGTATTATCTGCGCAGTCGTTTTTTACACAAAACTGCTGCAAACAGGTGAGCAGATTCAATTCAGCAGCGATAATTTTGATAAAAGCTCGTCAGAATCAGCTAAAGTAGCAGTTGACGTACGGGGCGCTGTAGTGCGTTCAGGGGTGTATTATGTGCCTTCCGGTGCCAGAATAGCGGATGCAATTGCACTCGCGGGTGGTGTAAGCGATCTTGTTGACATGGATCTTGCAGACAAAATGCTTAATTATGCAGGTTTTGTTTCCGACGGTATGAAAATCTACGTTCCAAAGAAAGAAAATATCACGTCAGAACAATCTCAATCATTGACTTCTGCGGAGGCTATTATAAGCATCAATACTGATTCTAGCACTCAGCTTGAATCACTGCCAGGAGTGGGGGAAATCACTGCCAGAAAGATCATTGATAACCGGCCATATGCAAGTCTGGAAGAGCTGGTAACAAAACATGTGTTTAGCGCGTCATTGCTGGAAAAATTAAGAGATAAATTGTCATTATAATGGCTGTTTATTGGTTATAAAACAGCCTTATTATTATATGTTGGATGTGAATTTTGCAACTGCGTGTATTGCGCATATTCTTCCTGAACCACACGCAGGTCTTCTCTCGGGTATTTTGTTCGGGGTAAAGGCAGCAATTCCGTATGAGTTGAAAAATGCTTTGCAGATTACTGGAACGCTCCATATTACTGCTTTGTCCGGTATGAATATTACGATATTAACTGGCATATTTTTTAACACATTCGTTGTTTTTGTCCCAAGATGGGCTGCGAGCATTCTGACTATTGGAGTGATAGGTATTTTTGTATGGTTCGTCGGTCCAAGTCCGAGTATAGTTCGGGCCGCCATTATGGGCTGTATTACACTTTTGACTGCAATGACTGGGTATATTTCTATTGCTCTTTTTACATGGGGAATCACTATCGTTGGAATGCTTGTGATACATCCTTCGTGGGCGACAGATATTTCGTTTCAACTTTCTGCACTGGCCTCACTGGGCATGATTTTGTTTAGTAAACAGAATGAGGCGCATTACCTTACCAATCAACAGGGTTCTGTATGGCACATCGGTGCGAAAAATGTATACGCATGGGTGCAGAAAGAGCTTGCTACAACGCTCTCCGCGCAAGTTTTTACATTGCCGCTTATTTTATTCACCTTTGGTCGGATTTCATTGGTTTCACCATTGACGAATCTCCTTATTGGATGGACTATCCCTATTATTACGGTGCTTGGATTGCTCATCTGTATATTTAGCTTGTTTATACCTGCTGTATCCTATATTTTCGGATGGATTGTCTGGGTGTTTTTGGACTATTTAATCAGGGTCATTCTGTGGACGGGAAGCATTCCGTTTGCCAGTATTGGTCGATAAATAGCTGCTTATGGGCAGTTATTATTTATTGATGGTGCGTGCATGTATGAGCCATCAGATACGTACGCGCTAGTTGGTTTGCGGGAAATATATCGCGTCAGTACGGGGTATTTGCGTTGTTAGGGAAATATGTGAGTTATCGGATATGACAACTATATCAAACTAATACTGATCAAGGCTACAGACATGCGGAAAAACAAACCGAAATCTTTATAATATAAGTTATTGCATTTAGTAGTATGCGGGAATTATAAATTTCGATTGCAGTCTATTATGCGTCAATTAATGAATCTATTTCGTGAAAACTATGTTTAAATTAAAAACAGGATACTTCATTAGTGGAATTATTACAGGCTTAATATTGTTGTTTAATTTTTTCCAGCAATTGCCAGATGGGAAACTACATATTGTGTTTTGTGATGTCGGACAGGGGGACGCGACATACATCCGGTTTCCTGCTGGAAAAGACATGCTTATTGATGGTGGTCCAAGCGGACCCTCCTTGTCGGCGGGCAAGCAAACGCCAAAGCTTCTAGGATGCCTTGCAAAACATATGTCCCTTTTTGATAGGGAAATTGATATTGTGGTGCTGACACACCCGCAGGAGGACCATTTGGGAGGCTTGAGCGAAATTGTAAAACGATATCATGTGCGCAATTTTGTACATAGTGGAATACCTGCAACAACGGAAGGGTTTACACAACTCATGGATACCATTACACAAAAACAAATTCCGTCACGTTCTGTTGCGACAGGTGAAGAGATAACCATTGGAAGAACACAGGTTGCCGTTCTTTCGCCGGAAACTACTGCAGTTGCCGGCGTTGGCACATCATCTGTTTTAGGTGCAACTGATGTGAATGAATCGTGCGTTGTTTTTCGGTTATCGTACGGCGCGTTCGACGCACTGCTCATGGGGGATGCAGACAGTCAGGTAGATGTAGAGCTGGTCAAAAAACCATTTCAAAAACAGGGGGAACTTGAAATATTGAAAGTCCCGCATCACGGCTCCAAAACAGGAATGACGGAAGAGTTTCTCTCATGGATTGGACGAACAGACACGGCCATTATCTCTGTTGGGAAAAATATGTATGGACATCCAGCGCCTGAAACGGTTGCGCAACTGAAAAAACGGAATATCCAATTGAAACGGACTGATCAGGACGGAGATATAGAAATAACAACAGATGGAACAACATGGAGCATAAAGACAAGAAAAACAAAATAATTCCTTCTTCACTTTTTCGTTTTTGCGCATTATAATCCGGAAATTATGTCTTCTTGCGAGAGACAGTCGTCTTCACGGCGTGCACCGGATGCACTCAAGCGGAAAACGCCCGTTTTTGCTCCTATGGATGTGGCAGACAGTATTGATCCTTTGGAACAATACATGCAGGAAATACGGAAAGTTCCATTGCTGACGGATCAGGAAACGCACTGTATTGCGGAAAAAGTTAAGGCGGGAAGAGAGGCAGAACAACTCCTTCAGACTCAGGCGGATACAATGTCTTCTGAAAATCGGGCGGTGCAGGAACAACGCATAGCAGATAAGAAAGACGCGGAAGATTGGCTGGCATCGGCCAATCAGCGATTGGTTGTGTCCGTCGCCAAAAAATTTCAGTACCGCGGATTGCCGTTACTAGACTTGATTCAGGAAGGGAACATTGGTCTATCCAAGGCAATAAACAAGATGGACTGGAACCGCGGCACGCGGTTTTCTACATACGCAACATGGTGGATTCGGCAGTCGATATCGCGGGCTGTTATAGATACCGGAAACACAATACGGATTCCGGTGCATATGTATGCGGAGGTGAACAGATACAACCGGTTTTGTGCGGGATTTCTTGTTTCGCACGGGCGCGAACCGACAATAGGAGAAAGTATGGTCGCATTGGAACTGTCGGAACAACGGATTCTCCGGTTGCAGGAAATTGGAAGAATGCAGCCGAACAGTATTGATCAGACGTTGTCTGATGATGTAGATGCTGATGAAATTGGGGACATACTGTCTTCGCCGAGCGATATGTCGCTTGCAGACCGTGTGCAGTCAGACAACATTGTTTCGTATTTTCGAACTCTTCTCGATACATTACCGGTTCGTGAGGCGCTTGTGCTCAAACTCCGCTTGGGATTTTGGGATGGTGAACGCAAAACCCTTGAGGAAGCGGGTAGAATGATGGGGGTTACGAGGGAACGTGTGCGGCAGATAGAAGTGAATGGAATGCGGCGACTGCAGGTCTACAAGAGTCGTTTTTATCCTGAGAAGTCACATACTCCAACGTTTTCTCTTGCACATCCGAAGAAATCATCCGAATTTGCGTATCAAACCGCTTCTGCTACACCGACAAATCCATCGAACCGTCGTCATGCAGAACAATCGCTGCTTGACGGAATCATTGCGGATGCGAAAACCCATTTGTCTCCTGAGGAAGCAGTGAGATTGGAATTGTTTCTTGGAACAGTTGGAATACAAGCAATGACCTATGAAGAGATTGGAAGGATGGAAGGGAAATCACGCCAGCGGATCAAGCAAAAAATTGATTGGGTAATGTGTCAGTTATATGGTGTTACATCATTTGCGGAATATCTTGAAAAAATGAGAAAAAACGGATCTGTTCCTGTGGTTTATTCCAAAAAGAATCGCACGATACAATAAAAAGAGCATATTTGGACAGTACATTTTTCCCCTCTTGACAACATGTTTTATTCCATAGTATAGTATATCCTTCAAAAGTAAATATGTGTTCCGCGTTGATGAGGAGCCCAGCCGTTCATGAACAGCTGGATCGAGCCTCGGAGCGAGAAATCGAAGAAATCCTGAGCTTGCCGAAGGAAAGTAGATTTCAAAATGAGTGAACTATCGAAAGATATTTCTGAATAAAGGTGGCACCACGGCCATATATGACCGTCCTTTTGTACTTCCATCCCTCCTTAGGGGTGGAGATACAAGTGGACGGTTTTTTGATGGTTTGTGGATGATTATATGAAATTTTATTGTTCTGACGATATGTACTTCATCACCAGTTTTTCTACTGGTGCTTCTTTTGTGCTCCGACGACTCCGACGCGCCTAAGGCGCTACATACTTCGTTTTTTTAACCATCGTTTTTTACGTATAAATTTTTATGTAAGGAGTTTTTATGAATCAAGAATATCATCAGCCGGAACATAGAGAGACGCATGCAGCATTATTTTCACTTGAGCATGTATTTGCAAAAGAGCTCAGTCCGTTGTTTGCTCATGAGTATATGCATACGTTAACCCAACAATTGGGCGGAGCAGAACAACCGTATGATGTACTTGTAGAAAAAGGAAATATACTGCATGAATTTGTGGGGCATACATTATACGGACCGCTTATTGTTGGGTATTGCCAATGGGTGAAAACACAATGTCAGGAAATTGGTTACACAGGAATGGTGCATATGGCGCTTCGTGATGCGGCGCCTTTTTTGGTTGCCGCAGATATATTATGGCAAAATACGCCACTTACACCGCATGGTATTTATGTGAATCGTCCCATTTTGGGTATTGAAGATGAAATTGCCAAAGACGCCTCAGGTTTTGATACGCATATTTTTCAATATTTGGCGCAGCATGGGATACAACCGGACGGAACACTTGTGCTTTGCGACAGTGGCGCATGGGGAACAGTGATAAAAGAAATGAAGCAGAAATTGTTGCCTACGACACAATTGTATCCACTGTTTTGGTTTAGTCATAATCCGTATATTCCAGGATATCTCAACGGACTGTTGTCGGAGCTTGGGAAAGAAGAGACGATCGGAGAAATCATCAATGATTCTATTGAATGCACATTTCCGCAAGGTGTCGAACGTCCGACGAAGACGGTACAATCTTCTACAGGAAGTATTGACGTCTTGTTGACTCCTAGTACAAGTTTGGCTCAGTCCTGGGGATTGAGTGCGCTGAACGGAGTAATACATGCCGCTCAGGAATTAGCGCAGGGCATTCCACATACCGCGGAACTTGATGCGTTGGCGCATCTTATAGAACTATCAGACCTTGCGGCACAGACAAAAACATGGACTGGTGTGTTGCCGACACATACGCCAACATGGTCTCACGGCAAACAATTCTTGTCAGCATGGCCGGCTGATTTATTACCATAATTTTATGAACCACACAGCATTTTCTGTTTTTTTATCAAAAAAACCCGTTATGGGAATGTTACATTTAGCTCCGCTTGCGGGAGAGCCGGAATATGTATCTGTAGATGCTATTGTTCAGCAGGCGCTTGCGGATATCTGTGCATTGGAAACAGGTGGTATTGACGGAATTATTGTAGAAAATTGGCATGAGAAGAGCAGAACGCCCTGTGTTTCCCAAAAAACAGCCGCATGTTTTCGTCAAATACTCCAATATATTGCGCCGAAGATACATCTTCCGTGGGGGATCAATGTTTTAAATAATGACTATATGCTGGCATTCTCATTGGCAAAACAGTTTCATGCACATTTTGTGCAACTGGATGTTTTTGTTGATACTGTCAAAAGTGCATTTGCGTATAATGCCTATGCAAAACAGCACCCGTTTGTGATTCAGCCACATCCTGCACAGATAGCGCATAGTGCTCACACATCGGGTAATATGCCATTTATTGTGTTTATCCAGCCAAAACACTATGAAATGCTGCAAAAAGAAAAAACGTTGTTTGCAAGTGCGCTAGAAGCAAAACAGTATGGGGCATCTGCCGTCATTATTACGAAGGCGACAGGTATAGCGCCAGAAATGAATAAAATACGAATGCTAAAATCGTCACTCGGTATATTTCCTGTTGGTATTGGGAGTGGTGTTACAAAACAAACTGTTTCTCAATTTTTATCAATTGGAGACTTTTGTATTATCGGGACGGCATTAAAACAAGATGGGATACTAGATAATCCCGTTGATTCTGTTTGCGTAGAGAAGATTATGAAGCGCGCCTCTATCGTGAAAAGGAAAAATTTGCTATGATGCAAACAATGAAACAACAACTCACTGATCTGTTGACTTCCATTTTGTCTTCCATGGATGTCACTGGTGTTGTTCCGCAGGTCTCCCGTCCGGAAAATAGTGCACATGGCGAGTATACGACGAACATTGCGATGGTCATTG
>CAZSTG010000010.1:13711-27776 GCA_964609895.1 uncultured Gammaproteobacteria bacterium
CGTCCGGAAAATAGTGCACATGGCGAGTATACGACGAACATTGCGATGGTCATTGCTAAGGCAAAGAATCAGAATCCTATAACTATTGCCAATGAGCTAAAGAAAGCTATAGATACACAAGTAGCCACAGTAAAGCATACTGGTGGGGATCAGAATAACACCAAAAATGGTCAAACCATATCATATTCTGATGATGAAAAACAGGAAGAAAATATATTACAGGCTATTAGTAAAATTGATGTTGTTGCGCCGGGGTTTATAAATATCTTTTTGTCTGAGGCTAATCTTAGCACTCGAGTAATCAAACTGCCAAAATCAGGAAAAAGCGCCAGAATAAGCCAAAAATCAACGGGTCGGAAGATCATGGTGGAATACGCGCATCCGAATACCCACAAAGCGTTTCATATCGGACACCTTCGGAATATTACGACGGGCGAATGCATGGCGCGGCTGTTTGAGGCGGCAGGAAACACAGTGATACGGGCAAACTATCAGGGAGACGTAGGGTTGCATATAGGAAAATGTCTCTATGGCATCCTGCACCTCCCGAACGGGTTGCTGCAGATAGATTCTCTGACCAACATCAACGGGAGGGTCGACTTTTTGGCTAATGCGTATGTGTATGGTGCAACAGCCTATGAAAAAGGCGGTGATGCAAAACTGGAAGTAGAGCGTATCAATAAGCAAATCTATACAAAAGATCCGACGATTTATCCATTATATGAAAAGACACGGCAATGGAGTCTGGATTATTTTGCCGCCATCTATAAACGGGTGGGGACAAAGTTCGATCATTACTATTTTGAATCCGAAACGTATGAAAACGGCAAACAACTGGTGCTTGACGGGGTGAAACAGGGAATTTTTAAAGAAGATAAAGGTGCAATTATTTTTGAGGGGGAAAAATACGGACTGCATAACAGAGTCTTTATCACGAGTGAAGGCAATCCCACGTATGAGGCAAAAGATATGGGACTTGCCAAGCTCCAATTTGCTGATTACAAACCACATGAAGTCATCCATTGTGTCGGTTCGGAACAAATCGGGTACTTCCAAGTCATTATAGAGGCACTCAGTCATTTGTTGCCCGAGACGGCAGGCAAGGAAAAGCATTTGGTATATGGTTGGGTGCGGTTGAAGGAAGGGAAGATGTCAAGCAGAACAGGACAGGTGGTTTTAGGAGAAGCGCTTCTTGACAATGTAAAGTCAGAGATTCAGAACATACTATCTCATAATGATACAAAGTATTCAGAAAGAGAACAAAATAATATATCCGAGGCATGCGCCATCGCCGCAGTGAAATACAGTTTCTTAAAAGTCGGGACGACGCAGGATGTGGCGTTTGACATGAAAGAGTCAGTGAATATTCATGGCGACTCGGGTCCGTACCTTTTGTATACATTTGCTCGGTGTCAGTCTGTTCTCAGGAAGGCGTCCATTCAACTAACACAAGAAGTGATGAAAAAAATGAAGCCGGAAGAACGGGAAGTGGCAAGGTTGTTACTGTATTTTCCGGAAGTAGTGAAAGAAGCAGTAGAAAATTTTGCACCAAACATGATTTGTACCTATCTGTTTACCCTCGCTTCTGCGTTTAATCAGTTCTATGCAACCTGTCCGATTCTTGTATCCGAGGCGGAAGTGTCCAAAGCGGAGATGATTATTGCTGAAAAAGAAGGTACAAAGCTGCCGTCAAACAACATTTCTTCTTTCCGTATTATGCTCACGGAAGCAACGGCAAACACACTGAAACAGGGACTGTATATACTTGGTATTCCGACGATTGAAAAAATGTAATACTTCCGTGTGGCATGTGTGTATGTGGTTGACTTTTTGTGCGTAAAAACCTATAATTTTTATTCTTCCGTGTGTGCGCAGTGTGTATATTGCCTCGTGTGTTTACGCCCGTGAAGATTTTTGTTCCTTACCATATCGTGTAGTGTCCTTTTTTGATTTGTGGTGGATACTGGAGGTCGAGTCAACATATTGACCATTTTTAGTATCCATCATGAGATGAAGAAAGAGGAGACATGTGTTTTTGGAAAAAAAGGATAGATCTCGAAACAATTGATGTTCAAATGGAACTTGCAGGTGAGGCAGTTCCCATCAAACGGAAAATAGCGATTGTGAAAGCGCTGCTTCCGTGGGTACGTATGCAGGAACATGCATATCTGGTAACAGCAGATGCCGCCAAGAGATTACAGGTGCATGTTCGTTTGGATACGTACGTTTCATCTGTGCAGGCCGTGCAACAGTGGTTGCTTAACAAAGATGTTGTCCGCCCCGCAGTTGTTGGTGGAGAACATGGTTGGGTTGCATTGTTTCCTGATTATCGGGATTTATATTATGCCTGTGAAGCGGCAAAGCATGCGCTTCAGACTACCCGCGATTCCATCGCTGTTTGAGTTGACCAAAAAAAAGGAGAAGGATTATGGAAAAGAAGAAGAAAGGCTCGCAAGAACAGAAAAAAACTGACGAAAAGGATCAAAAGGTTTCACCATCATACACTGTTTCCTTTACTACAGCTGTTCAAGTGTACGGGGTGCCACCTGTGCACCTTCAGTATTTTTAGTCACTACACGACCTAGGTAGAAACGCCCGAATTTTTACATGAATTCCGATTGGTATCGGATGTGTAAAAGAGTAGGGCGTTGTTTTTTGGCTTTGACATTTTGTTTTTGGCATCTATAATCAATTATATATTTTCTTGTTCCTGCCGGCATGCTGCGCCGGTTTTTTTGGAGCAACAGAATATCGATGGCTCTTTGACATATCGTGTGGAATATATATTGATGAACAGGTGGAGTATACACAATATTTGTTGGTAACGGTATCTGTTCATCAATGCCATGGAAATTAGTGTCGGGAAAGGACAGTATGTTTACAATCAGCGGGAACAATATGCAATTGCTGGACGACATTGAGGAATGGATTTTTTCAGGCGCATGGATATTGTTGTCGTCTGAGGATCGCGCAATGTATCGTCTGGAAGTGCAGGATTTGGTACGGGATCCACATGGAGATTTTTTCGTCCGCAAGCGGGCGGCTCGTATTTTATACGAGCATGATATCCGGTATGCATTCCGTCAAAGGGAATGTTTCTTAGAAGAGAAAGGAGAGCGGGAAGAACTGTATGTCTGTTGTGGCTGAATGAACGCCGTTGTCGGTGTGTGTCGATCTTATTCTGACATGGAGGAACGTGTGAAAACCGGAAATGCAGAAATACAGAAACACATCGATTTCCTGCTGAAGGGAAATCAGATCGTAGTACAAAAAGCAATGGAGTATTTTGATACTGAATTCCTTCCGAAGTTTGGAACAACGTCCGTGGATATGCCTCTGTGGCGCTGTGCGTTTACCACTGCATTGTTTCGTGATGTTCCGACGGGAGATCAGAAAATCTATCTGTTGGACAGACTTGTGCACAATTGGCCGGTTGTGGTTGTCAAACCGATAGTCTGTCGGTATTTACAGCGGTGCGCTCCCGGTCAGCATTCTAAGGTGATGACTGTTCTGGAGGATATTCCAGCATTGTATACCGATGCCGCAATTCTTGCACTGCTGCCGTTTGTACCAAAACCGTTGTGTGTTTTTTAGGTGAGGGAAAGGAGAAAGAAGATATGAAACGGCGATTAATGTTTGCGGCTGGTGTCATCGTGCGGTTCCGGATGACTGTGTACGATATCGTTTCCGGTTCCATCGGTGAGATCGTCTCTGGAGAAAAAGATCTGTGGAACGTGTTGCCATTAGGAGGTAAAGCGCCTGTTTCAGTACTCGGTATCTGTCTGGAGCGGTTGTCCCTTTATCCTGAAAACATCCGTGCCCACTCGGTCTACTCCCTGTTACTTCCTGTTGCCGGTTGTCCTGCCGGAACGACTGTGTCTGTTTCCAGCAGGTATGGCGAGCAGGCGACAGTGCAGCTGCCCACGACATCCCGAACTATTGTCCCCACAGTGCATCTGGGACGGGCTTCCGTGGCTGCGAAAGTACGCCATTTTTTCACACGATGAACGACAAGAGAAAACACACCCAAAACGTTGATTCTATATGAGCCGAAGGTTGTTCGGACAACGTTGTTTGCAAGGGTGTGTTTTTTTGATTTCACAAGTGTCTAACCTTGAGGCTACGACGAAGCCCACATGGGGCGAAATATGGACTTTTCTTCTTTTTGGCATATAATAGCCTCTAGTATTTCAGATGCCTGCCGGCGATGTGCGCCGGTTTTTTTGTCACTTCGTTTTCGCCTGCAAGACGGATTACGAGTGACGATACCCATAGGGTAGGTGTTTGCATACTTTTTTTGCTCTTTACCATTATCGTGCAAATCTTCTCTTTTTATTGTTTCCGGTGGGCAATTGCATAGACATTTTTTGTCTATACATTTGCCCATTCGGGGCTATAAAAAAGGAGAAGAAAATGGAAATCACAATTGAAATGCTCATACCAGGATTTGTGTGTCGGTTTAGTAATACTGAATATATTCAGATTCGAGAAAACCCGACACTTATCTCAGGAACAAAAGTTGAGATTGAAACATCTGGTCGGAGAAATGGCCGATGGCTGATGAATGCATGGTCAGAGGTCGATATAAAGCAGTTGACCCCGTTAACCCCGAGAGACCGCAGCGTATTACTCCTTAATGGATGGGATGCCCCGTTGCCGCCGGTTGATCCGATTTTACTTTCGATGATTAATGAAAAACGGCTGCAGGATGTGATCCGCACGCTTGCGCGAATCAAGACAACAACGGAGTTATATACTTCAATACTGTCGGATACTGAGAAAGAAGACCTGTTTAAGATGATGAGAGATATCGAAGCAAACATGATCAGTAATCCGACTGTGTTCCAACTCGTTTGCGAGATCTATTTCGCCATCGGGTCGAAAGCGTCACTTCGCCGTCTTGTTGGATTTCGTGATGAAGGACGAAGTCTGGGAGCCAGCATGGATACGCTGGCTCAGCAGGCATTGGAAACGTTGTTTGAGTCAGGAGGAATGTAATGGCGATATTCACGAAGTTAACAGAAGAGAACCGTTGGTTTTTGGTGACAGAAATTCATCCAGGGTATTTTGTCTTTTTGACCAAGCAACGTGACGAGTATCCAACTCGCGTGTTGTACGTGCTCACCACTCAGAAACCCGAAGATGCTGTCTTGCAGATCACCGGAATTGTTGGTTCAATTCCTGCCGATGGTGTAATCCGGTGGGGAAAACTGCAGAAATTCTGCGCATTTTCGCTGCAGGGGAATAAAGCTGCGATTTCGGATCCAAGCGCAGATTATTGGATCGTCCGTCATCCGACGGAGGAACAAAAAAGGTCGCTTAATTTGCGGAAGCCAAATTTAGGTTATCCGTTACCAAAATTGAACTCAAGTCAGATGAATGAACTAGGAGCAGTGTTCCAGAAAATTGAAGCAAATTGTAAAAAGAAGTAAACGTTTTTGCACGATTCTATAAGTAGAGAGAAATACATCCGAATATGTATCGGTAGGAGTCTTAAAAGACTTTTTATTGGTAGCGGATGTATTTTTTTAGGTATTCCACAACTTTGTTATGGTCAGATTTTTTCGAAAGATGCGTGGAAAAAAGTGTTGACAACAAGCTGCGATTTTGCTTAAATAGGATATGGAGCTTCGCCCCATAAAGGCGAGCTTTTTGTTTTTTCTCAAGTAACGAACGTTCGCAACATCCTTGGAGACGTTCACCAAACGGAAAAACAATCTATGACCAGTCCAGAATCATCACCGGCAGGACGTATGTTTATCCCAATGGGAGGAGATAATTCCTGCGGCAAAAGCGCGCTTGCAAAGGAAATCAGCCATAGTCTGAGACATCCTGAGGATGGGCATGAGCCACTGCCAACATTTGTCAGTCACGCAGGAGATTTTTTCCGTCATATGGCCAGTCTTCCATCATTTCCTCTTGATACCCCAGCGCAGATAGAAGCATCTGCCGCTTCTGCGGTTGCCTCCATGCATTTTCGTGTTGACCAGATAAACGGTGAAATATTCATCACCGATGGACATGAACGGTTTGTGCAGAATGTCGCAAATGGATGTGGCGGATCAAAATTAGGCGCAAATCCGCATCTTGCGGATTTTGTCGGCGGTGTCATTTTTGATTTATTTGCCAAGTGGCTACCGGACGGACAGCCGGGAGTTGGACTTGTTGAGGGTAGGGAAGATTGGGGTATTACAGGTCTTGCTATTCGAGTCACTGCGCCATTTAATGTACGGCGTGAATTTTTTCGTCAGGAGCGGACAGAGGCAGTGCATTGGGATATTGAGGCGGTGAAAGCAAAGATTCATGAACGGGACGCATTAGATGCTCCTATTTTGGCGCCACTAAAGGCTCGAGAAAACAATATTATAGAAGTTACCCGAGTAGACAATACTGAAAATGCCACACGGCAACTGGCGAGACAGATCAGCGGCATTATTTTTGATTATCGTGCAGGTAAGATTCCTGCGGATTTTGGCGTGATTCCCATCAGCGGATGACTTCTTGTATTTTTTTCTCGCGCCATTCAAATTTGCCCATTGGCGGGGAAGTATGGACTTTTTTCTATCTCCCTATATAATCCGTACTCAGGTACATTTGTCCCTGCTTTTCATTTAGCGAGAGCGTCCTTGTGGGCAAATTACAGTTTTGTTCTTTGACATATGTGTAAATCAATGGTTGTGGGCAAGAGGAGTCTGTCAATGACTTTTTGACAACTTCGTTTGCCTACAAGAAATCATAATTTGACGAGGAGAAAACTATGGATATGGATGCACATCAGGATGCTCAAGAGCTTCGAAAATTGTTGGAGAGTACGGAAAATTATTTCGTGCTTTCGTGTCTGGCGCGGTCATTGTTTGATTTAGTAGATGACCCGCAGACTTTTCGTGATCGTCATGCAAAGATGCCGCAATTAGTTGATGGTAAGATTGATGAACGTGAGCTGGAGATACACCGACTGGGAATCATGAATAAACTGGCGTGGCTGGTGGATCAAGCACTTAACGTTGATGGATCTCAGTTGACCTTCGATACTATAGAGCAGCGTGAACTGTATGCATTACTACATCGGACATTCGACGGGATTGACAAGCGGCTTGGATGGGTTTTTCGTGTTGTGAATCCGAATTACGGATGTCCAGTTGATACACTCGTGCGTACTGCCGGCGCGCCAAATAATAATGGAACCGAGGAATGTGTCATCCCTTTGAACTCACCGGATGTATTCAATGGTTTTTGGATTCCGCAATCCGCGCTTGTCCTGTATGACAGATGAAAGAGAGGGAATGATGACGATTTTTTGGCACAATGTTTGAAAAGGATGTTGTAATTGTAAATAAGGAGTCTTGTATGTCAGAAAAAACACTTCCATTACCGTTTCCAACACTATGTGACAGGAATAAGGAATATCTCGCATACCCGCAGGGTATTACTGCTTCGGAATTGGTGCGATTTTTTGAGTATGATTTCCTTCCCGCTGTTTTGGAGCATGCTGAACTCAAATTGCATTTGTCCGACTGGGGCATGCTGCTCGGCTCTATGCTTCTATGGAAGGATATGCGTCAACGGCAGCAGTTGAGGATTGTTCAGCTGCTCACTGATGCGACGTATTTTTGCCCTTCTTTTGTGGTGGGAAACTTACGGACGTTTTACCGTCATGCATATAAACAGGTTGGTCCGCGGTTCGCCGGTCAGGTACGAAGTATTGTCCGACGTTCCATGCCTGCGCATGAGGTTACACTGATTCTTGCGTGATTTAGCCTTGATTTACATATATAAACACTCATACATGTGGTATGAAGCCTGAGGAGCTTCCTTGTATGAGTGTTTTTTTTGGTTTGCTCCTTCGATTTAGCCTTGACTTTTTTGTCAGAATATCCTATAATATTAAGCTCTCAGAGCTTCAAGCACTCGGCGTTTGTGTTGGGCTTTTTGGGGCTTTGGGAAAGTTCGCTCTTTGACATATCGTGCAACAAATATGTTCATTGTAGGCAGCCCTATATCATGCTTTTGAAGCTGATATTTATTCTGTCTACAATGAGGAGAAGTTATGGAATCAGATATGAGTAATAGAATTACCAGTCGATATGATCTGGAGAAAACCATGGTGGTGATCAAACATGCCCGTGGCAAAAGTCAAAAGGTTGTTCTCGCCTCCGATCCGTACGAAAAACAGTCGGGTGAATGGTTTGTCAATGTGGCACCTGTGGAGAATCCGGAGGAAGTTACCGTTATCAGTCTTTTGGTTTACGGTATCGCAGATGTGCAGCCGAACAGTCTGTACTGGCTCGAACGTATCCATACAACAGATTAATGGGAGAATGAAATGAAAAAATATACCGTTGTGTCGTTTTTGGATGGGGATTCATTTGGTGTTGTTACCAAGAACTTGTTTTTCCAGAGAAAAAAACGGGTTTGTTTTTTTATCCGAAATACCGTGACGTTTATGGACATTCCCACCACATTGCTCCGCAGTGCCACAGAAGAAGAAACTCTGATATATCTTGAACTGCTTTTTATGCGTGATCCCGGTCAGGCGATTGCACTGGCTGCACGTAATCAGGTGATACTGCAACTGATTACATGGCTACAGGAACGCCGTTTGGAAACACACGTACTCAATGCTGTGGACAAAGTGGCAGTATCAGTACGTGCAGGAGAACTAGCACGATCGACAGCGGAAGTGTTTTATACAGCGTTCAATCTGATGTCTGGCATTGAAACAGGTGGTGCACTGTCCGCCGCGCTCAATGTTGTGCCTCAGCAGATATCTATCTAAGGTTAGTAGAAGGGAGAATAATGGCTCAAGTTATTTGCGAAATGCCAAGGCCGGATGATATATGTCTCGGCTCATTGTGTCGTCCTGTTTCTTTTGCGCACGCGCTTAAAACTATGGAAGCGCTCGCTAAAGAAAAAGATTTGCCGATGACTCATGTTCAGCAGACTGTTGAACATGTTATCGCTTATCTGTCTAAAGATGGGCAACTGGAAAAACTGCAAAGTTTTTCGGAAAAACGTTTGCTCATTTCGGCAATTGCTGGATACAATTTCCCTCAGTATCCAGAGGAATTGCAAAGAACGGTAAACACGTTTTTGTTTACTGTTCAAAAATAGACTTCTTTTTTCCTAAAAACATATACTTGCACGATTTGTTTTCAGCCCCATCTCTATCGTTGACAACGTTTTTGTCAAATGTGTAGAGTGGGGCTGTTTTTTTTGTCAATTCGTAACAATTTCGATTCTTCGAGAAATTGTGTACGAGTGACGATACCCGTAGGGTGTTTACCGCTTGAGTATTTTGACATTTTTTCAATTTAGCCTATAATCTTTCTTGTCTGGGGGTGTTCCAACAAATATCGCGTTGGTACGCACCGCTATACATTTTTGTTCTTTGACATATCGTGCAATCATGATGCACAGCGATACCATCTTGACGAATTTCAAGGAGGTTTCGTTGTGCATCAATATCTTATAGAAAAAATGATGGAGGAAAAATGAGCGGGTCACGGAAGAAAAAAATTTCGATAGCGAGATTGGAAGATGCTATTGTTTCTCTTACTGGAGAAAATGAATCGGGGAATATGGAATACTGTCGTTTAACGTTAATTCTCCACGCATTGCAACAGCAGGATCCTTATGTGATTCTGTCGAAATCTATGTTGCAAACACTCAAACCTGAATTATTCAGAATAATCGTCTTTCCTTCGCCGTGGAGACTTAGGAAAAAACAAGTGCTGGCTATCCAAATTTTGGGAATCATCGGAACGATGGATAAGGAAATCCCAAAATTCTTGCAGGAACGGTATAAACGTAATATTCGTTTTGCTGAGGAATGTGAAGCGTTGCAGGATGCTATTGATATGCTTAATAGGCGGAATAGGCCTGCGATGCATGTGTTGTTTGCTCTTACAAAGACCATTAAACAAGAAACGCCGATTGAGAATGTACGTTTTACACTTCTGAATCTCAGTGCACTTATTCAAATGAAGAACGCGGCAACGTTGTCATATCAGGAGGCGAAAGAAATATACACGTGGCTTCAAGAACAGCACTTTGAGGACGCGGAGACAAACACGTTGGTTACTACAGTGTTGTCGCAATTGAAATACATCTATCCGATGATGTGATCAATCATATAGTGAAGGGAAATGAGAGGAAATAATGAGTGATCAAGATGTGGCACATCCATCAATACCCGCTGTGTGGCATGAACGTATCCGTAAAGGTTTAAAACCGAGATCGGATCATTTTCCGCCAGGCCTGTTTGTTTCTGAAATACAATACAACGTTCCGCTCCAGTGGCGGGTCATCAGTATTACTGAAGGTTCATATTTCGGTGCGCCACCTGGAATTTACGTTGAAACAAATTTTACTCAACAACTTTTGGATCTCAATCCAGATTTAGTCGTACATATGATGAGCAGTGCAATTACTATGCTGCTTATGGGTGATTGTGAAGATAAACAATCTATCCCAGTGCCTGACTATATCAGAAAAAAGTATCGGGTTTCGGAGCATTCTCGAATATCTTTGGGAAACGGCGTGGAATTTCATCCATTTATGATGACGCCGCTCGGTACTGTTGTTCTTCAGGTGCGTGCGCCATCGCTTGTGGAATCCATGATTGCCCTTCGCAGTCTGGAGCCGAAACCTTGTTCAAAATTCCGTTTCATGGATCTGTTTCGAAAAAAATAATGCATATCAAAAAGAAAGTTGAGGAATATGATGAGTGCCCTAGCAAATCGGTTCATCGAACCAGCATCTGAATTTCCGGATGATCAAACGCAAAAAATTGCGTACGCACCTGACGGATTCAACAGCAATCAAAACGCTGCCGTTGGGATGGTAAAACAGCTGGTTGCTACTTGGTTTAACAAAGAAGACGTGCTGAAAGCGATTCCCATGTTGCACGCTGCCATTGTCTCCAATGAGCCGAAATTGACCCTTGCTGAAGCGGTTGAAATTCGCCATCAACTGTATGGGTTTTACATCGGCTACTTCGGGAGCTCTGAGCCTCAGCTATTGGACTTGCTACATGCGATTGAGGATCTGTATCCCAGTGAGGCATTTGAGTAAATTTGCACGATACAAAAGAATTTTTTATTACACACCATCCCACGGCAAGGGGTCATATATATTTTATGATTCTGGGGATGGTGTTTTTTTGCGGTTTTTTGCTTTTTTTTCTGTATTCGGTATACTCATGTGGCTTTAAAAATGGAAAATAAAGCTTTTCCAAGTTTTTAAAAGCGTTTTTTAGAATGAGTACGTAGCTTTGGATGCAGAATACATACGTATGGTACGGGAGAGAGGAGGAGGCAGTGGCAACGACACAATCGACATTGCAGGTTATGCGGCTGAAATGTGATGTACATAAGATTGCGGCCGGAACATTGGTGGGATTACGGGAGATACTCGACGGAGATACCGCGGAAGTCGCTTTAGTAGGTGACTCGAAGTGGCATCAGATCCCTGCCGATGCTGTTGAAGCGGTTCCGGAAGACCAGATTCCAAAAGATCTGCAATTCGGTGTCTGACGTTTTTTCCGCGGTGCATACGCACCATGTGTTTGTTTGTGCCGCGGAAAAGTTTTTACAGGGTTTCTATTTGTATTTTTACATCGTATAATTAATACTATTGAATGTATAGAGATATTGTCCTATATAGTTCGATACAGTGGAAAGCTGTCGGTTTGCTCTTTTCCAAGGGAATACGGATTGTTGCTAGGCAGTTATAGTGATATTTTTGCCAAAAATCACGCTATCTGTCTGTCACCAACACAATAATTTCTTCCATCGCACCCATATCTTACGATCAATGAGGAGGTACGACCATGAAACACCTGCAGGAGAAACTAAATATACTGAAGAGCCGCGACGCGCAGGATGAGGCATCCATATTGGATACTATTTTGTTTATCACGACGCACATTGCATTGATTCGCATGGAAACATCGAAAACAGACATTGAACGGATGGTTATTGAGCTCATTTTGCTCAATAAACACCCGAGCGCCTTGGTGAAACAAACGGCGGTGACATGTCTTGCTGAATATTTTCCGGAAGAAACACGTGCAATTGAACAGCAGGTCATTGCGCTTCGCCTGAAGAAAGGATTACCGTTATAACCCGTGTGGGTATCCGTATTCGTTCGTTTTTGCCTCCTCTCCATACAGGTATTCCTGTTGGTTGTATAGAGGGGAGGCATTTTTTATGTGGTATACTTCATACAGATTTGCGGGCGCAATCTGCATGAGGATTATATATTTAGCAATCAATATATATAAGTGCTAACACACAGAAAATAGCTTGCTATGACAACAAAAAGAGTCGTATTCTTCCTCGCTGTTCTTGTTTGTTTTCTCTATCTTCCGTTTTTGGGGAACGCGTTCGTTTCTGATGATATACAGGGGATTGTTGAGAGCATGCCGACGTTGCATATAGTCAGTTCACTTGGATGGCCGCACGCAGTGCATCTCCATACATTTTTGCAATATATAACGTATCTTGCTTTTGGATTACAGCCATGGACATTCCGTCTGGTGAATATTCTTTTTCATATCTGCTCGGTGTGTCTTGTGTATCTGATCGGGAAACGGTTGGTACAACCCGCCGCAGCGTTGGCAGCCGCAGTGTTGTTTGCTGTACATCCGCTCACTACTGAATCCGTTGTCTGGATATCCGGTGGGGCATATGCACAATACACCTGTTGGTTTTTGCTTTCTATTTGGTGCTATCTGCAGGGTAAAAAGCGCTATTGGCTATCCCTCTTGTTTTTTATATTGAGTATCTGCACTTCAGAGAAAGCGTTATCGCTGTTTTTGCTCTTCGTTCTCTATGAATGGTTCTATGGAAATCTTAAGAAAAACTGGAGTCGTTTGATAGCATTCTTTATAGTAAATGCGAGTTTGATAGTATTCTATGGACTGCAGATTGGTGCGCGGACACAACAGCTTGCCATCACTTCATATCAAGCAGTGTCTGGCCTCATGAATCCACTCATGCAGATCCCTGTCGCTGTCAGTTCATACTTACAATTATTTGTGTTTCCAGTGGGATTGACGTTGTATCATTCTGAACTTCAGTTTTCGTGGTGGAATTTTGCGATTCGTGCAGGTGTTGTTACTCTGTTTTTTGGGGTAATGGTATATATGTTTCTGAAGCGAAAACCGATGGGATTTTGGCTTTGTTGGTTTGTGATTGGCCTCTTGCCGACGCTTACGCCGCTGAAAGTCGGATGGGTCGTTGCAGAACGCTACGTCTATTTTTCTTTGATTGGAGTATGTGTGGCTGTAGGTATTTGGTTTGATATATTATTACATAGAAAGAAGTTGTTTGTACCTAGTCTTTGTGTCGGAATACTGTTCATTTTGGGTATTTGTACACAAACTGTATACAGGAACAGTCGGTGGCGGTCAGAAGACTCCCTTTGGATTGCTACGGCGGCCACTTCACCATCTCATCCGCCGACATGGAACAACATGGGAGATGTGTACGCACGAGCAGGGAATAGGGAAAAAGCAGTGGAAAGTTTCAAGCGGGCAATTAGCCTCAATCCAGAGTACGCGGATGCGTACCATAATTTGGGGCATACGTACCTGTTGATGGGAAGCCTAACTGAGGCAAAACAGTACCTTGAGGAGGCAACGAGGCTCAATTTGTATCTGTGGCAGTCCTATCGGGATCTTGCGGCGATTTTGTATGAGGAGGGTGATGTAAAGGGTGCGAAAAATACATTGAACAAAGCGTTGCACATTATGCCCACGGATGAAACGCTTCTGAAACTGCAGCAACTCATACAATAAGTATAATTTTAAAACGTTTGTAATAATTCATACCGTGGAGATATTTTTAAGAAAAAAGCGCCATTTGGGCGTCTTTTTCCATGTAGCGGTCATTTCTTGATATAATCGAACCTATGGATCAGAAGCACATACGAAATTTTGCCATCATCGCACACATTGACCACGGGAAGTCGACACTTGCCGACCGACTGTTGGAAATGACAAAAACCGTTGCCATGCGGGATATGCAATCGCAGCTTTTGGACAGCAATCCCATTGAGCGGG
>CAZSTG010000011.1:0-14365 GCA_964609895.1 uncultured Gammaproteobacteria bacterium
TAGAACGCAACTTTTCCAAAGTTGATGTAAGGGGTCCGATTCCCCTATGCCGCTCAAAACATACGAAAGCGATGATTGAAACTTGCATATAGTTATGAAAACTTTCGTTCTCCATGGTCGAGTAATACCCGAACGCACTCAAGTTAATTTGACTGGTTTGGGAGAAATGGATTTCATTCAACCAGATAGTAATCTTCGATTTAAATTTAAGGTCACTATTATTCTTTCAGAAATTGTAGTATGGGTTAAATCTGAAGAAGATATCTCAGACATTTATAGTCTAAAAAATTTTATAACTGACACTGTATCATTTTTTGTTGACTGCATCGGTTATGATAACGGATGCGGTTATACTGTCGAAATTGACACATGTTCCTATAATGAAGGCGATGATTTTGTTGTTTTTGGCGTAAATATTAATGAATTGAAAGAAACAGATAGATGGGAATCAACACTTGGAGTCATCGAGGCTTACATGCAAGGGACAGATTTACAAAAATTACAGCTTCAGCGTTCATTAGCTGAGCTAAAACGAGGCATAAAAATTAGTCACGACACAGGATTTCACGTATACAGGGCTATTGAGTCAATCAAACTTGCATTCAACGATTCATGGGATAACATGAACGAAGCGCTAAATCTAAATAAAACATATACAAATCAACTGAGAAATGATCATGCAAATCCCCAAAGGCATGGCGCATATACTTTTATGACTTCCACTGACAGAATTGCAATGCTAATAAAGGCAAAAACAGTTATCAGCAGGTTTGTATCATACATTAAAAATAATTGTCAAAAATTAAGCACCTCAAATTTTCCTGAGCTGATTTAATTTCATTAATTCCGTTTTTCCACGATTACGTTGGCGTGTAGTATAATTACCTGTGTTGCTCCCGTAGTTCAACGGATAGAACAAGCCCCTTCTAAGGGTTAAATGGAGGTTCGATTCCCCCCGGGAGCGCCCGCGATATGTTTCAACTCCTCATTGCCATTGCGTTTGCTTTTCTTTTTCGCACCAACGTTCACGCCATCTACGACCCGTTGTCTGTCCCAAACAACAAATACGGTATCCACATCACTGACCTCAATGACGTGACGGCAGCCTCCGAACTCGTCAATTCCACAAACGGCAATTGGGGATATGTGACACTCGTTGTGCCGGATACGGATATGAACAAAAGTAAATGGCAGGAAATTTTCGATGTGATGCGAAGAAAACATCTCATTCCCTTGGTACGCATCGCAACGCACGCTCAAGGAGATGCATGGATGATTCCAGAGGAACACAACATTCAAAAATGGGTCGATTTTTTAAACAGTCTCAACTGGCCCGTGGAAAACAGATATGTCATTTTGTTTAACGAACCCAACCACGCAAACGAGTGGGGCAACACCCTCGACCCTGCTGGCTACGGCGACATGCTCATCAAATTTTCCAAAGCGCTCAAAGCCGCGTCGCCTGATTTTTACATACTCCCAGCTGGTCTTGATGCATCCGCTTCAACAACAGGTGGCACGATGGACGCAAAAACATACATGACAGAATTGTTTGCATCACATCCTGATATTGCCGCATACATCGATGGATGGACATCGCACGCATATCCCAATCCCGCATTTTCAGGCAGCCCCTTGGACACGGGCAAGGGAACACTTGCGACATTCCGGTGGGAACTGACACAGCTTCATGCGTTGGGTGTTACGAAAAATCTGCCTGTATTTATCACGGAAACAGGGTGGGAACATCGGTATGGAAAATATGTTGACACACGACTGTTAACCCCTGAGACAATTAGTGAATATATAAAAGTGGCAAACTTAGGAGTATGGGGCGATTCATCAATTGTTGCCATTACCCCTTTTATTCTCAACTATCAGGATAATCCGTTTGACCACTTCTCATGGAAGAAACTGAATTCATCCGAGTACTACGACCACTACTTTACGTATAAATCACTAGAAAAAACAAAAGGCGCACCAAAACAGCGCGAACAATTTACGTTTACAACGCCACTTTTGCCTGACACGCTTGTCATCAATTCCACATATACCTTGGAAACAGAAATACAAAACATCGGACAGAGCATCATCGATCCCGATCAGGGATATGTCCTCACCATCCGTGATGAGACAAAGGCATTTGACGGATTTACTGATACCTTGCCGAACATTGAACCCGAAGGCAAGGGAATAGTCCGCGCGTATATCAAAACGCCGAAAACGGACGGGGATTATCATCTCACTGCAATGATTACCCATGGCGACACACGGATAACTGTCGAATCCAAAACCATCCATATCATCCCGCCACCATCTGCAGATTTGTCAGTCACATTGGGCTGGAGAAAAAACAGTGACAACCAAAAAGCAGCCGTGCTTCTGTATGACATGAAAGACACATTGCTACACAAGTTCACAGATGTTGATATCCAAAACAATCACCTCAGCATCACAGGACTCTACGAAGTTGCACCAAGCAAACAATACCGTGTAGTCGTCCTTGTTCCGTATTATCTGCCGCGGCAGGCAATTGTGACGATGCAGGAAAACAATAACAATTGGAAAGTCGAGCGGCTCTATCCGTTTGATTTCAACCGCGACGGAAAACTCTCGATTGAAGATGTTCCCGCACTCCTCTTTATGAAACCTATGGAAGTCTTTTCCTTATTCCTTCACGCCTAATGGCTTCCCGAACGCTCAAAAATACGATATACTTGTATCCATTGGTGACTGTAGCTCAGTCCGGTTAGAGCGCCTCCCTGTGGAGGAGGATGTCGAGGGTCCGAATCCCTTCAGTCACCCCCGAGTCGACAATGTAAAGCTATTTCCGCAACATCTGCACATCTGCGGGTTTCACCGCCAAAGGCAATGCATGGGTCAGGATGTCATAAAAACCCTGCGCTGACTGTATCCACACAGTGTGATCCGGATCAAAACGTTCAGACGGGGTGTATTCATTCTTCCACGAATCTCTGAATTTATACATCCAAAGACTGACTGCCCCTGTAGAAATTCCTTCAAAATTCAAGTTAAATCCCTGCACTGTCTGTGGATAAAATCCTTTTTCCTGATCAAGCGTGACGGGAAATCCGAACGCAGTATAAATATCAGCAAGATCCTTCGAATTGACAGCCGGTTTTGCAAACGCTTCCTTCATCCGCTTGGACGAAACAGTATCCATATGCATAGCCAAAAAACGCTCAGCATTCTGTTTGGCAACGGCATGAAGCGGATGGAAATCAGGCAACCGAAGCGGAATATGCAATCCTCCGGAATTCTTTACAAGCGTTTCCACTTCAATATATCCAAGTAATCCTGACAGATGACCCGGATGATCTATGGATACCAGAAACCTGTTGAAGTTCATCGATTTCGGCTCAACCACAGTTGATAACTGGGAGGATCTCCAGTTTTCCAACTGCGCGTCTTTCGTAGTAAAAAGCTCCGGATGTGTCATAGGCCACATTCTATGCATTTCAAAAATCCCCGTCAACTTCTGCCAAATCCGATACATAATGCGGCCACGCATCTGGTCGTGTATAATAGGTAGCTAGGTACGTGGGTACCATTCATTTTGGTTGCCTATGCAATTATCCAAAACAGTCGAAAATTTGCTTGCGGTCTTTGAATCAGAACACACTCCGACCAAGGGGGATAGCGGTGTTTCCGTCTCACGGACAGTCTCTGCGCTTGCCAGCCTCTACGAAAAAGCCAGAAACGCAGTGGAATTCCGTGCGGAACATCTCGTCAGACGCGCAGCCATTGAACGCATTCTTAAACGGCGCATCATGCTCGGAGAGAACGCACACATGATTGCGGAAAACCTAGCCATTGAACTCATGTGGGCAAAATATATCGACAGCTCACTGGTCAATGACACCATAAGCCACGAACTCGAAAACATTATTTCCCGCTATCTCTACATCAAACAACACGTATTTGGAACGAATGCAAAAGCACTGGGGCTCAAATGGTCAACCATGCTTGGTCTTGCATCATCAGAAATTGATGAGGCCATCATTTCTCCGACAAGACGTGCAGCGCTTGTTAATTTTGTATATCAGGCATTCAGGTCACGGATACAAATTCCAAAGCTCGACGAACGGCAGTTAGATATCCAGACATATATTGCGGTGGAGCGGTCCTTTGCACAGGCGGATAATGCGCTCATTTCATATCATCTCCTCCGCATTATGAATCCTGCATGGTTTCAAGTAACGACTGAAACAATTGAAGCGAACGTCGACACTTTCCTCGAACATGTGCAGTATATTCAGGAAAACCTGACCCTTCGGGTCAATGCACCGATTGTGCGGCATCTTCGTGCACAACTTCCTCCATATCGCCTGATTCGCGACCTGTTTTTGGAACAAAAAGAGTCAGAACTCAAACAGACCATAGAAGATCCGGAAAAACTCACGCTCGCACTGGAAGCAATGGCAAACAAACGCTATCACGAAATGGGTGCAAAAATGCGACGGGCAGTCATCCGAAGCATTATTTATATTTTCCTCACCAAAATGGTCTTAGCTCTTGCTCTTGAAGCGCCGTACGACGCATTTATCCTGAAAAAGATTGCGTGGGTACCGCTGATTATCAATCTGGTATTCCCGCCTTTACTTCTTGCGTTCATCGCAGGATTTATCAAAATTCCAGGTTCCCAGAATACAAAAATTCTTGTGACCAAAGCAAAAGATATTTTGTACCACTTCGACGACATTAAAGTTTCGGGCATTCCATACACGGGCGTAATACACAATAAACGACCCATTCTGTCTACCATATTTACCATCTTTTATGTCATCGCATTCGCCGTCGTGTTCGGACTCATTTCATGGGGGCTGCATACGCTTGAATTCAGCGTTGTCAGCCAGATTATTTTTGTATTTTTTGTCGCACTGGTCACCATCTTTGCCTATCGCATCCGCGAATCCGCAAAGGAGTATCAGGTCATTGAACATCAGGGGGTGTTGGAGCCGCTCATTGATTTTTTCTTTCTCCCTATTCTTCGGGCGGGGGATATGCTCTCAAAAGAAATTGCAAAAATCAATTTCTTCATTTTCCTGTTCGATTTTATTCTCGAAGCACCGCTCAAAGTCATTTTTGGCGTTGTCGAAGAATGGATCCGGTTTATCCGGATGAAAAAAGAAGAAATTCTGTAAAGGGTGTGCAGTACAATGAAGCAACAGTCTCCTGAAGAACTACTTCAAAAAATTGCTGATGCAAAACTTGTAGGCCGCGGAGGAAGCGGCTATTCCACTGCAGTCAAATGGAAAGAGATGTATGATAAGCACCACGGGCTTATCTATGTGGCGGTCAACGGCTCAGAAGGAGAACCCGGAACACTCAAAGACGGCTACATCCTCAAACATCACCTTCCAGAATTATTGGAGGGAATACAGGGTGCCTACACGATTTTTCCCCAGACAAAAACAATCTATCTGTATCTCCGGAGAGATTATTTTGAAACCTACGAAAAAATCATTGCTGCTGAACTAAAAAAATCCTACCCAACACTCCCTGTCACCGTATTCAAAGAACCGGGCGGATACCTCTGTGGGGAAAACACGGTGCTCGTTAACGCCATTGAAGGAAGACGCTTAGAGCCGCGTAGAAAACCTCCCTACATTTCCGAAATGGGACTGTTTGGTCTCCCGACAATCGTCAACAATCTGGAAACGTTTTACCAGATCGGAAGAATTGCGCAGGACACCTACGACACCACGCGTCTCTATTCCATAACGGGCGATGTGCCACATGCAGGTGTCTTTGCATTATCCATAGAACTGACGCTTGGTGCAGTGCTGAAAGAAACACACAATGCTGTAGGTGGTGTATTTGTGCAACTTGGCGGTGGGGCAAGCGGCGTCTATGTAACTGAAGATGAATTTGACACGACACCTGCAAACCGCGGCACAGGAGCAATCCTTGTGTATGACACATCAAAACACACCCTGCAAAGTCTTCTTAAGGAAAAGTTTCATTTCCTCATCAACGAAAATTGCGGTAAATGCACGCCGTGCAGAGAGGGAATATACAGACTGAGTGAAATGATCGAAACCGATACGTGGGACGAAACACGTGCATCTGACATCGCTCTTGCGCTTGCTAAAACCAGTTTTTGCGGACTGGGTGTAGGCGCGGGAACCGCACTTATGAGTTTACTGAAAAAAAGGACACGCATATGGAAACAATAACCATCACCGTTGACGGCAAACCATACAAGACAGAAAAAGGAAAACGACTGCTCGACGTACTCCGAAGTCTGGAAATAAACGTTCCCGCACTTTGTTATCATCCTGATTTCGCAGCCGATGAAAACTGCCGACTGTGTCTCGTCGAGGTAAATGGAAAAATTGTCACATCCTGCAACGCCCTGACAAAAGACGGCATGGTGGTGCAAACCCACACCGATGAAGTATTAAAACTTCGGAAGACAAACGCGGAACTTCTCATTGCAAATTATGAAAACAGTAACGCGGAATTTGAAAAAACAGTACTTCAGGAAATGACATGTCAGGCTGGTGTATGTCACACGCTGGCGATGAAACCCAGAAAAAACAACAGGGAAACACTGAAATTCGATGAAATTCTAAAATACGATCTCACAAAATGCATTGACTGCCAAAATTGTGTCAGAGCATGCCAGTCACAGGGAGTATGCGCAGTCACGGTAAAAAATTATGGGTACAACAAACAGATCATCAAACGCGATGAGCGTGCATGCGTGTATTGCGGACAATGCCTCGCACATTGTCCATCAGGCGCAATCACCACAAATCCCACCATGTACAACAACGTGTCAAAACTTCTTGGAAAAAAGGAACAGCCCACCTCTTCGACGGACAAGAAACCAGTGATGGTTGCACAAATTGCACCGGCTGTGCGGGCTGCCATTGGGGAAGCATTCGGACTGCCGTACGGCACCATTGCAACAGAACAGCTGACCGAAAGCCTAAAAAAAATCGGATTTGATTATGTGTTTGACACATCAGTCGCCGCTGACCTGACGACAGTAGAAGAGGCAAAAGAACTGGTGCATCGGCTCAAGACTAAAGAAAATCTTCCGATGTTCACCTCCTGTTGTCCCGGATGGGTGAGGTATTTGAGCGTCTATTTTCCGAAACTGCTTCCGAATCTCACAACAGTCCATTCACCGCAGATTATCATGGGCGGACTCATCAAGTGGCACTGGGCGACAAAAATGGGAATTCCGAAAGAACAGATCCATGTCGTTTCCATCATGCCGTGTCTTGCCAAAAAATGGGAATCCGAACGGCAGGAATTTAAAACCAGCGACATCAAACGCGTTGACAGCGTACTGACCACAGTGGAAATTGCCAAACTCATCAAAGAAAAAAACATTGATATAGCAAAACTGAAAGGCGTCCCGATGGATGATCCCTTAGGCAGTCCAACCGGTGCGGGAGTGATCTTTGGCGCATCAGGCGGCGTCATGGTGGCAGCACTCAGAACCGCATTTTTCATGCTGACAGGAAAAAATCCTGAAATTCTTGAGTTTGAGGAAATCAAAAAGCTGGATGGATACAAAACCATGCTTGTCAAAGCACCAAATCTTTCACTTCGGGTGGCGGCAATCGACGGACTGGGCAATGTGGGAAAAGTTATCGCCAAACTCAAGGACTTTGATTACATCGAAGTCATGGCATGCCGTGGCGGCTGCATTGGCGGAGGAGGACAGCCGACACCAGTCAGCGATGAGATACGGAAAAAACGCGCAGCGTCCCTGTTTGCCATTGATCAACAATCAGCGATTCGCTTTGCCCATGACAATCCGAGCGTCAAAGCACTCTACAAAGACTTTTTGACAAACGACGAAATCATTCACAAAATCTGCCACTACAAGGTATAAATGTATGACAGATATGTTTCGCACCATTGAGGAAGCGGAATGCTACCTCGAGTCACATATTACTTCTCCACATACCACAAAAGAACGCACGCTTCGCCGCATAACCCGACTCATGGAACTCCTTGGCAACCCAGAGCGCAACCTTTCGGTCTTCCATGTGACAGGATCATACGGAAAAAGTTCGACCGCGTACATGATTGCTAGCTTGCTTGAACAAAAAGGTTTGACTGTGGGGCTGCATATAAAACCGCATCTTCTGTCCATTACAGAACGCATCTCTATAAACAGAATGCCGATCCCTGAACAGATGTTTGTCCGTTATATGAACAAAGTGAAAACAGCGGCTGAAGCAATGGGTGAGCAACCGACCTATTTTGAACTGCTCGTTTCCCTGATGCTCCTCTATTTTTCAGACCGTCATGTTAACGTTGCTGTTATAGAAGCGGGGCGGGGCGGGCGGCTTGATGCAACCAATGTCACTGGCGCTGACATGCTGGTGCTGACAAATGTGTTTCTTGTGCACACGGACATTCTTGGAGATACAAAAAAGAAAATCCTACAAGAGAAAATGGGACTTGCGAGGCCGCGTACAAAAATTATTGCGGGTATAACACAAAAACCATTGCAGATATATATACGTGCGCTTGCAAAACCATTACACACATCGGTGCAATTTTTACAGAGGGATAACCTTACACATCTGCACATACCGCTTCAGGGCAAATTGCAGCGAAAAAACGCATCACTTGCCATACTTGCCGCCTCGAGTTACACCCATCTGACAGATAAACACATTACTGCCGCTTTTTCATCGATGCAATTTCCAGGAAGATTTGAGGTGCAGCAAGTGGGAACAAATACCCTTATTCTGGACAGCGCACACAACGAGGAAAAAATGCGTTTTCTTCTTGCATATCTGCAAGAGCGGTACCCGAACAAGAAAATGACGATCATACTCCTGAACAAAAACAGTGAGGAGATGCGTGCATTCCAAAAAATACTCAAACCGATTGCAGAAACGTTTCTGCCGGTTTCACTGGAAGAAGACAAACACACACAGGGGATGCATCCAGCAAAAGCGGCAGCGTATATACAAAGCTGCACAGATACGCTGTTTCTCGTCACCGGCAGTATGCGGCTCATAGGCCGTATCCGCGCTGGCTTATCCCTACCATATCGACTAAAATAGCATCATGCCTACAACAGCCGATCAGAAACAAATTCTCAGGAAACAAATCCGTCTACAGCGACATGCATTTACGGGACCAGCCAAGGAAAAAGAAGACCGGCTCATATTTCAACATATAACGCATCATCAGCTGTATCAAAAAGCCGCCACCGTATGCGTCTATGTTTCCATGAGTGAGGAGGTGGATACACATGCCCTTATTCATGAAATCCTAACGAAAGGGGAAAAACGGCTTGTTGTGCCAAAAATTGAAGGCGGCATGATCAATCTGTATGAAATACGTGCATACAACGATCTGGAAAAAGGAACCATCGGCATTCTGGAACCGAAAAAATCATGCAACAAGGTTGCACTGACAGATGTGGATCTTTGCATAGTTCCGGGAGTTGCTTTCGGCCGCGACGGATCGCGTATCGGCATGGGAAAAGGATATTATGACCGGCTACTCCAAACTGCGACTGTGCCGACAATCGGTGTCGCCTATTCGTTTCAAGTCTTTGATTTTGTCCCGACAACTTCTGACGATTATCCTCTTGATGCGCTCGTCACGGGTAAGTAACAGTTGTGTATTGCAACCATCAGCCAATGTCGCTATTATTCAATGCATAAGGAGCACAATACAGGTATGAAATCATCCATGAAAGCTACAGACACAAAAATTTACGCATCCATTGAACAGGAAAAAAAACGACAGGTGGAAGGCATTGAACTTATCCCTTCGGAAAACTATGTGTCTCCATCCGTCCTTGAAGCAATGGGATCAATCCTCACCAATAAATATTCCGAAGGGTTTGTCGGACACCGGTATTATGGTGGCAATACCTATATCGACCAGATTGAACAGGAATGCATCAATCGCGCAAAAAAACTGTTTGGTGTCGTCTCCGTCAACGTGCAACCGTATTCCGGATCTCCCGCTAACTTTGCCGTCTACAATGCACTGCTTGAGCCAAATGATCCAATCAGCGGCATGAATCTGGTTGACGGAGGACATCTCACCCACGGGTGGAAAGTCAGCGCAACAGCAAAATTTTTCAAAAGCTATCCCTACCACGTCAAGGAAAACGGGCTGGTGGATTTTGAAGAACTCGAACGCATCGCCAAAGAATACAAGCCAAAACTTATCTGGTGCGGTGCAACGGCATACGCGCGGGAAATCGAATTTGCAAAATTTGCAAAAATTGCAGACTCGATCGGCGCATACCTGATTGCCGACATCTCCCACATTTCCGGTCTGATCGTCGGAGGTGTACATAAAAGTCCGGTCGCATACGCGCACGTCATCACCACTACAACACACAAAACGCTCCGCGGCCCGAGAGGCGCGATGATCATGGTTACACCCAAAGGACTGAAAAAAGATCCGGAGCTGCCGCAGAAAATCGACAAGGCGATATTTCCGGGACTGCAGGGCGGACCGCACAACCACACAACCGCGGGAATTGCAGTGGCGCTCGGCGAGGCGGCCAAACCGGCGTTTAAAAAATATGCGGCACAAATCGTAAAAAATTCTCAGGCACTGGCTGATGAATTTATCAAGCACGGAATAACTCTTGTTTCCGGCGGCACGGACAATCATCTGTTGCTTCTCGACCTTTCCAAGGAAGGAAATCTCGGATCACAGCTGGAATATGCAATGGATGTGGCACACATGACGGCAAACAAGAACACAATTCCTCATGAACCGGCTTCTCCGTTTTATCCGTCGGGACTCCGGCTTGGAACACCCGCAATCACGACACGCGGCATGAAGGAAAAGGAAATGAAACAGATAGCCAAATGGATCGTGTCAATCATCGATCATATTAAAGCGTATCCGCTGCCGGCAGATAAAACCAAACGTGCGGAATTTATGACCGAGTTTAAAAAGAAAATGGATCACGATGCGTTTTTGATCGGCCTTTCCAAAGAAGTCAGGAAGTTCACCGCAAAATTTCCTGTTCCGGGTATCACCAAATAATCTTTTTACCAAAGGAGACCTATGGATTCGGATATTGTCATCGCACAAAAAACAAAACTGCTGCCAATCACGGCAATTGCCAAAAAAATCGGTCTTGCAGCCGAGGATCTGGAATTATACGGCAATTACAAGGCAAAAGTGTCCTACAATGCCATCCGCAAACATATCAAAGCCAAACAGGGCAAACTGATTCTCGTCACCGCGATCAATCCCACGCCTGCAGGAGAAGGAAAGACCACTACAACGATCGGTCTTGGGCAGGCACTCAGCAGACTCGGGAAAAAAGCAATGATTTGTCTTCGTGAACCGTCCCTCGGACCGGTGTTCGGCGTAAAAGGAGGAGCAACCGGCGGCGGATACAGCCAAGTTATACCGATGGAAGACATTAATCTGCATTTCACGGGTGATCTCCATGCAATAGGCTGCGCAAACAATTTGGTCGCCGCAATCATCGACAATCATCTAACCCAAGGGAACACTCTCGGTATCGATCCGGCAAAAATTACATGGAGACGCGCCATGGATATGAACGACCGATCCTTACGAAATATGGTGATCGGTCTCGGCGGCAAGGCAAACGGTGTTGTGCGGGAAGATCATTTCGATATCACCGTCGCATCGGAAATCATGGCAGTTTTGTGTCTTTCAAAAGATCTGAAGGATCTCAAGAAGCGCATTGAACGCATCATTGTCGCGTCAACAACGGACAAAAAACCGGTGACCATCAAAGACTTAGGCATTGCAGGATCCGTAACTGCACTGCTCAAGGATGCACTCAAACCGAATCTCGTCCAGACACTGGAACACACGCCAGCATTCATCCACGGCGGGCCGTTTGCCAATATCGCACACGGATGCAATTCCATTATGGCGACAAAACTCGCCCTCACGCTGACTGACTATGTCGTCACGGAGGCGGGATTCGGCGCTGACCTCGGCGCGGAAAAATTCTTTGATCTGAAATGCAGAATTGCAGATCTTCATCCAACAGCTGTCGTCATCGTTGCATCCGTCCGTGCACTCAAGCACCACGGCGGCGATGATCTTGCGCTGGGACTGGATAATCTCGGTAAACACATCGAAAACATGAAAAAATTCGGACTGCAGGCTGTGGTTGCAATCAACAAATTCTCAAGCGACACGAAAGAAGAACATAAGATGATCATCGACTACTGCAAGAAATACGGCGCCGTTGTGTCACTGTGTGAGATATGGGGAAAAGGCGGAAAAGGTGGAGAAGACCTTGCAAAAAAAGTGCTTGCATCCATCAAGACCAACACAAAATTCCATCAGCTCTATCCACTCGACATACCGCTCGAGCAAAAGATTGAAACGATCGCAAAGGAAATCTATGGCGCTGACGGCGTAAAATTTTCCGAGCTTGCGAAAGGGCAAATCAAACAATATGCCGAATGGGGGATCACAAATCTTCCCGTCTGCATGGCAAAAACGCAATATTCGTTTTCGGACAATCCAAAGCTTTTGAATCGTCCGTCCGGATTTACGATTTCGGTCAATTCCGTACGCCTCTCAAATGGCGCGGGATTCTTTGTTGCGATCACAGGTGATATCATGACTATGCCGGGACTTCCGAAGAAACCGGCGGCAGAGGTCATAGACATCACGTCCGAAGGAACCATCACCGGCTTATCCTAAACATCATATGGCAACCATTCTTGACGGCAAACAGTTAAGTCAAAATATCCGAGACTCGCTCAAAACTGCAGTTGCAGGCGTTTCACCCAAACCCGGACTTGCCGTCGTACTCGTCGGCAATGATGCAGGATCAACGGTGTATGTGAACAACAAGGAAAAAGCCTGCAAGGAAATCGGTTATGTTTCCAAAAAAATCGTACTTCCCGAAACCATCGATGAACAGACACTCCTTGATACCGTCCGGTCGCTCAACACAGACAACGAAATCCACGGAATTCTTGTCCAGTTTCCGCTTCCGGAACGCATCCATCATCTCGAGGAAACCATCATTGATCTCATCAATCCGGACAAGGATGTCGACGGATTTCATCCGACAACCGTCGGAAAATTCGTCACCTGCAAGGGTACGGTGTGCGAAGAGCAATTTCTTCCATGCACACCTGCAGGTATCATGGAACTACTACACGCCTATAACATCCTGATTGCGGGAAGCCATGCAGTTGTGATCGGCAGAAGCAATCTCGTCGGCAAACCGCTTTCCATGCTCCTTCTCGGAGAGCACGCGACGGTAACAGTTTGTCATTCAAAAACAAAAAATATCAAAGACATCACAAAACAGGCAGACATTCTGATTGCTGCCATCGGGAAAGCAAATTTCGTCGATGCGTCATTTGTGAAAGAAGGCGCAGTAGTCATTGACGCAGGCATCAACAGAGACAACGGAAAAATCACCGGAGATGTTGATTTTGCATCTGTAAGCCCAGTGGCATCAGCAATTACACCTGTTCCGGGCGGCGTCGGCCCCATGACGATTGCCATGCTCATGAAAAATGTGTGGAAAGCGTATCTCCGTCAAACCCGACGGGACAAAACGAAGTAATACACGCCTAAGGCAACAACGAGTCCCACCATTGCGGTAACCAACTGCATCAACCCCATGGTCGTCAAAAACAATTTCGGCACGACATGCATGTTTACAAGAATCACTGCAGCAATGGAAAGCGAGATGGCTTTCGCCATTGCCGCAAATATGCCTGCTGCCACAATACCGACGTGTCTCTGCAATGCATCAAATACCACAGTCAACAGCCAGTTGCCGATCCAGATAACGGGGATAAACATCAGTATATATGTCGTCAATCCACCGAATACGACACCGCGCGCAGCAGCCGCAAGACTGGGAAAAATGATAATGGGCAGCCTTGTAGATGCGGGCAAAAACAAGACCGCCAAGAACAGCAGCGCGTTGACAAAAATACCCGTCGGAAGCTGTTGTTGACTCAATATAAACGGAACGATAAAACTGAGTGCCGTCATAGTGAACGTCATCAGCTGTTCCTGTGAAAGTGTCAGTGATTTCTTTTCATTCATCATTGTTTTATTAAGCACTGTTTTTCTTTTCGTGTCAATTTCTTGATTGCAGCCTCACGCCTGAGTGCCGCGGGTTTATCCGGAGTACATTCAGAGTAGACAAGGAGCGCTGGTCTTCTGGACCAGACATATCGGGATGCGCTGTTCTTGTCCGTGTTGTGTGTCTTTACCCGCGCATCAATATCCGTCGATATACCGGTATACAAACTCCCGTCACAGCACTTGAGCATATAGACATACCAATCCATAAGTATTCCTTGTGAGCCCTCTGGGTTCAGGGTGGAACACCTACTTGAGAGCGTTTTAAAGACTT
>CAZSTG010000012.1:0-11672 GCA_964609895.1 uncultured Gammaproteobacteria bacterium
ATTCTGATTGGGCGATTGATCAGATTATTGCCCGTGTCAGAAAACGCCTGCCGGAGTTTGAGATTCCACCCGCATCGATCAAATCAATTCGCGGTAAAGGATATATGTATATCCAGTTATAACCTATACCTATGACACCGGAAACGAACAGACAGCAGGAAACGATCATGGGAACGCAAAAATCACTCCTTTCTGAAGTGCAGGGGATTATGCGACTGTCGGAAAATCCGATATATACAGACAGACTGTTTGCTTCCGTAAATGATGGACTAACGCTGCTTACAAGTTTTCCTGACAAAACCGATGACGGATGTGTGCTCGCAGGAAGTTTCGCGCGCTATCTCACAGGAAACGGCGACCCGCGCACAAACTGGCATATACGGGAAAAAGCCGCTCATATGATCACAACCTTCATTCATGAACCCGAAAACGTGGCTGATTTTGCACGGATTGCTTCAGCAGATCAGGATATCGACACGGCGTTTGTGTTCAAAAACAATGGTTCCCTTGATACGTTGTATGCGTTGATCAAATCAAATGCGCCGCAAGCAACGGAATACACAACGACAGCAAAAGCCCTAGACGGCAGGGAGCTCATCACCCGTCATCTTCAGTACACCGATGCACACCATACACAGGTTGACCTCGAGTTTGGCCCGATTCGCACGAATCCCAACCTCATCCACATGACCATGGGGTTTTACCAAAATAATCAGCGCCTGTTTCACATCGACATTGCTAAATTCCCGAGTGATGGGATGGAAACACTCGACCAAAAACGGATTGGCGGCGATACCAATCAGGCACAGGATATCTACATAAGATTATCTTTGGACGATCAGAATAACAGTACATTCATGCTAGATCCGAAGTACGAATACAGTGTGCTGCACAAAGAGTCCATAGACACTATGGAAAAAGAACCGAATGACATCACGGAACTGGCTATCCGTGCACTTCGCATCCATCTCATTCATTCAGAAAAACTGTTTACAGATATGTCCCCAAAGACACTCACTGCGCTGTTTTACACGGAAGGCAAAGGAAATCTGTTTGAAATCAGAAAAACAATTCAAACACTGATTCGGCAAAAAAAGGAAATCCCGAAAGAGCAGATGGATCTGTTCCGTACTGAACTGTTGATCTGTATGGCCAACGATCCGTATGAAACAGCCAAATTTTTGCAAGACACAGGCATATATCTCCTTATCCCCGGAATGAGCAATTTCACACATCAGGACTGGAAAAATTTCTTTACCTCCACCGCATTTACATTTTTACAGGAAGGTAGACCAATTCTTGCGAAGGGTGTGCGATCAATGGACAGTGTCCAATATTCACACGAGGAATTTCTCAAAGTAAAATGGAATGATGGTGTCAACGGAATACAACGGTTTATCCGTGCCTTCGGCGAGGTGATGAAACAAAAAATACCCGACCTTGACCTCAAAAACTATGACCACATGTACACGTTGCTGTTTAAATCGAAACCCCAAAAAATATCACTTTCAGAAACACAGCATGCCACCAGTTTGCAGAACATGCTGCTTTATCTATTCCGCAGTCACCCAAGCGGGGTGACAGAACGGGAAATGCAAGGATACCTACAAACAATGACAAACGGAGAAATTTCTCGCGATCTGTTTCAAAAAACGCTGTTTCAGATTAAATCACGTGGTCTGATCGACAGACAAACCCGTTTGACTTCCGATGGCAACAAGGTGGTATTTTATAGTCCGAGATTAAACAAACATGGCGATCTCGATATGCATACAACACCCCTCACACATCAGGAAATCCAAGATGCAATTAGTCATATGGAATTGGGCAACATCTCTGGGAAAGCTAGAAACGTTTTAGAACAATTATTGCAGCAACTTCCGTGCCGTTCCATTGAATCATTTCGTCCACTTCGTGAATATGAAAGAGATATGCTTGCTCAAAAAATAGAAGAAGAACTGCAAAAAAGAAATGACATCATGATAGCGACAGACGACATAAAGTTGTTTATTGCTAGAGTACAACAAGCCTGTATTTCATTCAGCAGAAAACGGGGATTATAAAAGAACTTCTGCTGCCGGGCTAGGGATCGGACCTAGGAACTTCTGCTCCAAAGGCAGACGTGTTACCACTACACCACCCGGCAATATTAGGCCTCATTCGGAACAACAATACTTCCGATGATATACGCGACAAGCCCTGGTCCAAATCCGGTAAATGCGGTTGCAAGAATAAAAATCAATCGGATCACAACGGGATCTGTATCAAAATATTCTCCAACACCCGCAAGAAGACCGGACAGCACTCGGCCTGTGTTTGGACGATATAATCGTTTCGTTTTCGCTTTCATATGAGCGGCGTAGCGGACTTGAACCGCTGACCTTCTCCTTGGCAAGGAGACATTCTACCACTGAACTAACGCCGCATATAATATAAGTATTATAAAAGAACCGCTGACCTTCCCGCCAAGGCGGGACACAGTACCACTGAACTAACGCCGCATACGTGTGAAACACCACATTTTTGTGGTGCCGAGTCTAGGAATTGCACCCAGATAACTTGTTTTTCAGACAAGCGCCTTGACTACCTCGGCCAACTCGGCAAAAACTGACAGTCTTTATTATAGAATGTCTGACTGTATCTGCCAATATCCAGAAAATGGTTTTATCTGCCACCTGTCAGAAGCGTATAAAATTTTGGTGCCCATTTCTTTACACATATACCGCATCCTATCGTCAACACAAATACAACAGTAACGGATGAAGCGTACAGAAAAAGCAAAGCCGCATCACTTCTCCCTGTCCATGTCACACCCAGCTGCTTGACGATTTCCAAAAGCGGTTCATGGCTTGCGTACAGGAAAAAAGTAAAGGGCGCCGCCCAAAACAACGCATCCATGATTTTTGAAGCTGCTATCCTGTCATATCCAAACCATATACTCGCAATACCCATGACGATAGCCATGTTATCAATCTGGGAAAGCTGCATCCAGCCGGAAGGAATGACACCAAATGAAATGCTTGTTTTGATACCAAGGATGGTTATCCAACACACAAACGAAAGTAGGGCAACCGACCGCAATTTTTCTTTCGGTATGTATACGCCGTACATGGCAACGTAGGCACCTAAAAGATAAAAAAGCCCGCCGCGATATAAAAACGAAAACGCGGGAGGAAGGGGAATTTGCAGCATCCATGCAATATAGACAGGAACAAGAAACCACACCGACGAATAACGAAGTACGATGTAAAAAAGCGGCGCAAGCAACGTGTACAGCATAAGATCGAGCAAAAACCAAAGCTGAAATGCCACACCGTGATGCACAACAAGTCCAACATATTCGCCAAAGGATCTTCCCGCCAATACCCCTGTATACAGCGATGCAAATCCGCCGTTTGTCTGCAGTAATACGACAAACACAACGCTCAGCACGCCCCATAAGAGATACGGAATGAAAAGGGAACGGAAACGCGACGCATATTTAGACAGTGTTTTTCCCAAACTGTAATTCCTGAAAAATAAAAATCCGGACAAAAGGAAAAAAAGTGCGACTGCAGGTCTGGCAAATCCGTACCCCACAATGTATTGAATAACTGTATTAAAATTTGCCTGCCCTCCATACGCGGAGGAGGGATCGATATATCCCGTAAAGTTGATGGCGTGCTGAAATACAACGCAAAGAATTGCGAAAAAGGAAACAATTTTAATTTTTCTGCTTACGTAGTCAGTCACAGCGCGTGGATAAAAAACAAATACGTATCTCTCGGGTGGACGATAAGGGACTCGAACCCCTAACCCCTTCGATGTAAACGAAGTGCTCTACCATTGAGCTAATCGTCCGAATGCTATCTTTCTATTGTACACAATACCGGAATAATTTTACAGAAGACGTCCGCTCACACCACTTGGGACATTCCTTTGTCGTTCAGGGAGAAAAAATCGAAAATTGTTCCGGAATGGTTTGGAGGTATCTCTTTAAACGACTCGATAGGTATTGCTTTTTTGCCGCTTCGGGTATACGCATACCCAAGACTGTTTTCCGGATCAACTACCTGCTCACTGTCATGACTGCTGATTACAACTTTCTTATCACGGCGTTTCGCGTCTGAATGTCGCACGTGGACAATTTCCATTTTAAACGAATTCATCCCTTGTGCTTCAATCTGCTCGAGAAATGGAACAATTTCACTTGGATTATCATCGTACAGAATAATCTGCTTTGACCGCAGTTCTTTAAATATATTGGTAACTCTTGCAAGCGCGTTAATCTTCACATCGTTGGTATAAATGACCATATCCAAACTTTCGAGTTTAGTAAAATCCCCGTTGTGCACTTTATATATCTGCCCGAGCGGCCCTTCGATTTTCCCTCTCGTAATGATGATGCGAAGCACATTGTCGTTACTGTCTTTTCCGACGGTAAATAGATCTTTTATTAACGGCGCATTTATATATCTGTTTGTGGAATTCTCATGAAGAATTTTGGCAAGTAACGACTGGTCGTATTTATAGTCCTGTAAAACTCCTTCCCCAATCACATTAATCAAATCCTGTATATAATTACGCTCCACTCGGCAACAAACAAGCGCGTCACTCGCGGAAAGACCATCATGTTTCTGACGCCTTATATATTGATCAATAAGAATCATATTCAAGAGTGGTGTATATCTTGCCTGCACCTCTGCGACATTCGGGATAAGCACTTTTGAAATTTCATATATGGCATTAATTCCTGCTTCCGAAGATACAACGTGCTGTTTGTTAAGATATGACCGAATGATTTTTTGTTCTTTATCATGCCAAGCCGTGGTATTAAGAAGCGTATCATCCAGATCAAACAGCCACACTAATTCGCTTTTATTGGTGTCTGAAGGGTTGCCCAGTTTGTTCCGAAGTCTTTCGTTACTTGGTATTTCGAGTAAAAAATTACCATTGTCACAATCAAACCATTGATTTTTGAGTGAAGATCTATATACCTCTTCCAAATCCGATCCTTGCAATCCGAGACGCCGACGCAGGTCGGTTGGTGGAATCGGACGCATATCCAGACCATCCGGAATCTGCAGCTTCGATTTCCAGAGCGCGCGATCTTCATCTAAATCATACGGATTACATTCAGTAAATTTCATAAGTTCCTGAGAATCGGCTGATAATACGGCAAAAACACCAAAAAATCAAACCGAGTCCAAAAAAACCAATATTTGAAAAATTGAAGGAAGTTACTGCTTCGATTTTCTCCAACCAACCAACATCGGAAGGAGAAACATCACTGCATAATAGATGTAAACATCAAGTTTATAATAATTCGTTGATTTGAAAAGCGTTACAAGAAATACATAGTCACATACAACGGCAATAATTGTCCAAACAACACCGAGTATCACGTAATAAAAAAATTGTTTGCTTTTGATTTTTTTAAATAATACCCAGAGTGTAAATAATGTCGCAAATGGGGACAATACGCAGCCAATCATAGCTGGAGGCACCACCATGAATAACACAATTCCGAGAATATATCCGATACACCAAAGGAGAAAACCCCAGCCGAGATTATCTTTCAATATTTGTGATTTCATACAAGGATTTTCCTTCAAGAATTAAACAACGCCGCTGAAAAGCAATATGACAAACGCAATCGTAATCGTTGCAAACACAATAACTGTTTTCAGAAACAGTTGTACGGCCTGTTTTTTCTTCCCATCAAAATACAGAGTTGCAGGCTGATAGCAAAAAACATAACCCATCACAGCAGCAGATAGGGTAAATAATGAAATAGCAACAACCGGTGCTAACCATGTATCTTCACGAGGTACAACTTTTTCTCCCCACGTCATAAGACCAACGAGAAGAAAAATATAGAGTGAGGCTCCAATACCGTTAAGCAAAGGATTTTTCGTCATAGATACCTCCTATACTGAGATAAAAATGTGTTAGTGCGGACGAGAGGACTTGAACCTCCAAGCCTTACGGCACAGCCTCCTCAAGACTGCGCGTCTACCAATTGCGCCACGTCCGCATGAGCAAGCATTCCGTATTGTACAAGAATCCGACGTACCGGTAAATATGGAGAGACAAAAGCATTGCATTTATTACACGGATATCTGTATGATGAATATACGGTTTATTTCTTTCTGCCTATGAACCAAAAGACTGCAAAGAAAAATGTAAAGTACGAAGGATCTGCTGACGCTTCAAAAACAAAACCCGCTGAAAAAAAGACGGAAGAAAAAACTCCTCCAAAAACAGAAGATAAAACTCCCGAAAAAATTGAACTGACAAACGATACGGAAGCCCTCAAAAAATTCAACCTCATCGCCGTTGCCTTTTCCCATGTCGAACGTGAATGGTTTCCCAATGAGGAATCGTATCTTGCAGAAGTCGAAGTGGAGGAGCGAGCTGCTGATGTCATTAAAGAAGTAGAAAAACTTGGTATTAAAGCAAAAGGCTACCCAGGTGATCAGTATTTTCTTACCAACCTACTCGTTGACCGACCAGACCTCGTGTTAAACCTTGTTGATACGCTCAAAGGTAAAGACGCACTCCAAACATCCATCCCAGCTGCCCTTGAACTTGCCAATATTCCGTACACGGGCGCAGAGATGCAGGGACTGGTCATTGGCAATGACCGACATCTCATTAAACAACTCCTGACAGCCTACCAAATTCCAACACCAGCGTTTCAATATATTCGCTTCGCTGGCACATCCATTCAGGACACCATGGGACTGCCTCTGATCGTCAAACTGAACGAAAGTGGAGGAAGTGTCGGCATCAACAATCATGCAGTCAAGGAAACACTTAAGGAGGCTCAAAAGAGGGTCGATGAGCTCATTGGGATCTACAAAGTTGGCGTTATCGTCGAGAAGTTCATAGACGGACCGGAACTCACGGTCGTTGTATTCGATGACAAAGGCAAAAAACAGGTATTCATGGGTGAAAAGATATTCAGAACCAAGCCTGACGGGAAACATTATTTCACCAGCTTCGAAAGCTATGATGACAGTAAAGCATACAAATACAAAAAGGTGCCAGAAGAGCTTGCCAGCAAAGTTGCAAAACTCGCCATTCGTGCATTTAATGGACTCCGGTACAAAGACTACGCAAAATTTGATGTCAGGGTCGATGAAACGACCGGCACGCCGTATTTCACCGACTGCAATCCAAATACCGCATTCGGCCCTGACAAGGGATTACCACTCACTGAAGTCATCGGACTATATGGAGTGAAATTCAGCGATTTACTCGCAAGTCTGCTTTCCAAATACGCAAAAATAATCTTCCAATAATATAAGTTGTCTTTGGAGAGGGTCAGACCCTCTCCAAATTTTTTGTGCCTCCGAGAGGACTTGAACCTCTAAGGATTGCTCCATACGCTCCTGAAGCGTACGCGTCTACCAATTGCGCCACGGAGGCAACTACCCGAAAATTATAACATAGCTTCCGGTAATCGCCCATAGTACAATACGTCTATGAAAGAGCCATGGCGACAGCTTCCTGAAGAATTCCTTACACGACTTGAAACTATCGTCCCTCATGAAAAATTGCAGGAGGTGCTTTTGGCGTACACCATACAAAAACCGACAACGCTTCGGGTAAACACACTGAAAACAACAGCCGAAGCACTGACAAAACTGTTTGATGAAGCGGGCATTCAGTATAAGACGAGCGACATTTCCCCGATATCGTTTATCGTGAGGAACGAGAAACGGGAACTCTTAGATCTGCCTGCATATGAGGGTGGTCTTTTTTATGTCCAAAGTTTATCCAGTCAGATCCCCGCGCTGAAACTTGATCCGCAAAAGAAAGAAAAAATTCTTGATATCGCGGCCGCTCCCGGCAGCAAAACCACCCAGATTGCAGCCCTCATGGAAAATACAGGGGAAATCGTGGCCAATGACAACAGCAGAATCAGGGGATATAAACTTGAGGCAAATCTGAAAACGCAGGGTGTCACTAATACCAAAATCACGATATCTGCAGGACAAAGCATCTGGGAAACATATCCTGAGTATTTTGACCGCGCGCTCGTTGACGCACCGTGCAGTATGGAAGGCACATTTACCACCACCAATCCGAAAACATACGAACACTGGTCACCAAAGGAAATCAAAGAACTTGTACAGCGGCAACGATGGCTGCTTCGCTCCGCAATTTCCGCAACCAAAGTTGGAGGCACGATTGTCTATTCCACCTGCACGCTGGAGCCAGCAGAAAACGAACAGATTATCGAATGGATTCTCAAAAAAGAAAAGGGGAAGGTGGAACTGGCAGAATCAATGACCCGCATTTTGCCGTCAGAAATTATGGAAGGATTTTTCGTCGCCAAACTGAAAAAAGTAGCTTCCACCATCCCGAGTGTCCTCAGAACAATCTAAAAACCAGACAAAATATTTACTGGTAAAGATACGCAATCTATCGTAAAATAGAAAAAAGGGCGTGTGCTGAAATTGGTAGACAGCCAACACTTAAAATGTTGTGGTGATTATTCACCGTAACGGTTCGAGTCCGTTCACGCCCACAAATAGGAAACAAATCAACACTGCCATGATAAAAACATTTCCATACCTCGAAATTACAGGAACAAATAAAGATTTAGGTCTTGCCATTGGCGAAATGTTCAGAGGGAAAATTCAGGAAGTCATCTCCGACCGCAAACACTACATTCGCAGATATCAGGAACGGCTCACGGAAACGGACGCATTCATCAAAGAAACGAGAAAAGCATTTCCACATCTCGTGGAGGAACTGGAGGGTATGGCGGAAGGCGCAGACGTACCCGTCATTGACCTGTTTTTTCACAATCTCCCCGAAGTATACGACCGCACGCGTGAATGGGACAGGGAACAGGCACAAACGGATGATCATTGCACCATCGCGGTGACATTTAATACAGGTGGCGCTCTTATCGGTCACAATGAAGATTGGAGCGTCGAAAGTCTGGACGAGCTGTATGTGTTGAAGGCAACAGTCAACGGCACCACCTATCTCGGACTCAATTACGCAACGTTCATGGTGGGCTGCAGCGCTACACTCACCAGCAACAATCTTGTACAGTGCATCAATGAACTCCATCAAGAAACGCATGTGGGAGTAGGCAAATATTTTGTCGCGCGGGCACTGCTTGACTGCAAAACGCTCGATGAGGCATCTGCACTTGTCGGATCAATCAACAGATCCTCAGGATACAATCATGTGTTGGTGCAGGGTAGTGACATTATGGATATAGAAATTGCAGGCAAAGATATCGATATAGAACGCATGACGGAAAAACCCTACGCGCATACCAATCACTTCATTTCCCAACGCATGCTGCAATATGAAGTGGACGAAGCAACGCATCACAGAAACTCCTATGACAGACTGGCGCGCGCCAAGGAATTGCTCCACACCGGTATGAACGTGCACGATATGCAGCAGCTACTTGCGGACAAACAAAATCCGCTGTATCCGATCTGCAGGGAAGATGCGACCATCGGATCAGTGATTATCGAACCAACCAAAAAACAGATACTGGTGTGCTACGGGCCGCCTGACAGAGGCACGTTTGTCCCGTATACGCTATAATGGACGGATTCTTTGAAAAAGAAACGGGGTGTGGCGCAATTTCAGCCAAAGGCTGATCGGCCCTTGGCCGAAGCTAGCGGCATACATATGCATTTTGTGTATTTTTTGAAAAGTGTACGCAATCAAAAAATATATGTTGGCTCAACAGACACATTACCAACATTAAGAACAAAAGAGCATAATCAAGGCTCGAATACTTGGACAAAACAGAATGGACCATTTGAATTAAAATATTTCGAAGAATATACATGTAAAGAGGACGCGAGAAAAAGAGAATTATTTTATAAAACAGGTTTTGGTAAACAAATAAAAACTCTTATTGTTGATTTTCTAGAAAAGAAAAACATTAAGGTTAAATCGGGGTGTGGCGCAATTGGCTAGCGCGCATCGTTTGGGACGATGAGGTTGAGAGTTCAAGTCTCTCCACCCCGACTGTGAATACTATGTTCAACACATATCTTCAAGAAAAAAAATCTTCTTTACTCGTAGCTCTTGATGCATATCTTACGAAACAAAAAGCACAAACCAATTTGTCTGGCACGCCATGGGGGACAGACGCATTACAACGACTCAAAGCCTATGCAAAAAATGGAAAAATGATTCGCGGTGGTCTCGTGTATCTTGGATACGCAATGCAGGCAACTGATACACACCCAGATCTTGAAAAGGTCGCGCTTGCTATGGAACTGTTTCATGCAGGACTATTGATCCATGACGACATCATAGACAATGCAAGTGAACGGCGTGGGATGCCATCTATTCACACATCCTACACAGAACTCATGAACAAGCGTCAGTCTCGATATCCAAAAAATACTGGCAGATCTATGGCAATATGCACAGGCAATGTTGCATTTTTCTTGGGCATGCAACTCTTGTCAGAACTGGAAAACAAAGAGGTAGCCACATTTTGTGCCAAAGAACTGCAAATCGTCAATTACGCACAAATGCAAGATATTGCACTCGGTGCCGCAAGTAAACCTGTAGAAAACATAGAAGAAATTCTTTCCCTCTATCAAGGAAAAACAGGACGATATTCGGTCCTCCTTCCACTGACCATGGGAGCAATGTTGGGGTCAGCTAATCCATCGACTATAAAACACATACAAAAATTCAGCGACAATATCGGTGTTGCGTACCAACTCGTTGATGATATGCTCGATCTGTTCGGTGACCCAAAACACACAGGCAAAACAGTGGGGACAGATATTAAAGAAGGAAAACAAACCCCATACATATTTTTCCTCAGACAACTTGGTGACGAAACCGTTTCATCGCACATCAATGACCTGTTTGCAAAAGGGGAGATAACACCTGAAGATATCGCGTGGGTACAGGAACAGGTAAAAGTACATGATATCGACAAAAAAATTACGGAGATGATCGAAAACTACAAAAAGGAAGCAATCGAGGCAATCACCAGAATTCCTATGAAACCGGCCTGCCGCGATCTCATTCTTTCATTTGTCGAATATCTGACAAACCGTATACAATAACAGTATGCAACCAAAAATTATGATTCTTGTCATCGTAGGAATTGTCATCGGTCTTTTTTCTTTCTGGTTCTATACCAGACATCCGTTAAGCGGCACCGTCAAAATAAATGATACCCTCTTTACCGTCGATGTTGCAGTGACTGCAATAGAAAAAGAAAAGGGATTAGGCTACAGACAATCACTTGAACCAAAACACGGCATGATTTTTGTGTATGACCACAAAGAGATCTATCCGTTTTGGATGAAAGGGATGAATTTTCCCCTCGATTTTATTTGGCTAGACGGCAACAAAATTGTTGACATCACGGAAAATGTGCAACCTCCAAATGGACTCAATATGCAGGTCGTTAAACCTATGTTTCCTGTTGACAAGATTCTGGAAATCAATGCAGGCGAAGTAGAGAAGTACGGCATCAAGATAGGAGACACAGTACTGTTTAATAAATAAGTTTGGTATAATAGCAAAGTTTCGTCCAAAGGACGATCAGGCTTCGCCTGACGCGGCATTCCTACGCAACAAAATTAACAATTAAATACTCGCGGCATTAGTTCACTGGTAGAACGCAACTTTTCCAAAGTTGATGTAAGGGGTCCGATTCCCCTATGCCGCTC
>CAZSTG010000013.1:0-9335 GCA_964609895.1 uncultured Gammaproteobacteria bacterium
TATTATCAAAACCTGCCGAAAATTTTTGCTTCACACACAGTGCTTCTTATTGATCCGATGCTTGCCACCGGCGGTTCGTTTGTCGAATCACTTGCCATGCTCAAGGCAAAGGGAGCGAAAAACATAACCATTATCTGTATTGTGTCCGCACCGGAGGGTATTGAGAAAATTGCGAAGACATATCCGGATGTGCATATTTATACTGCGGCAATAGACAGTAAGCTGAATGAACGAAAATTCATTGTTCCAGGCTTAGGGGATTTTGGGGACAGATATTTCGGTACCGTATAACGCTTGATTTTTGGTCATTGATCCGTTGACGGATTGACTGTTTTTTTGGTAACATAGAGTATGCTCACTAAATTTGTGTTCGTTTCCGGCGGGGTTATATCGGGAATCGGCAAAGGCTGTACTACCGCCGCGATTGCGCTTCTTCTGAAAAACCGCGGATACAGAGTCACCTGCGTAAAATGCGAGAACTACCTCAATATCGATGCGGGGCTCATCAATCCGATTGAACACGGTGATCCGTATCTTCTGGACGACGGAACGGAAGCTGACATGGATATGGGTACCTATGAAAAGTTTTTAGGCGTAAACATGAAGCGTCACAACTTCATCACCATGGGGCAGATATACAAAACGGTTATTGAGCGAGAGCGCAATTTTGAATACAAAGGCGAGGATGTGGAAGCGATCCCACATGTAACCGATGAGATTACCCGAAGAATCAGAGAGGCCGGTGATATCGAGCAGGCTGATATTGTCGTTGTGGAGTTGGGTGGCACTGCAGGCGAATATCAGAATCAGTTGTACTATGAAGCATCACGCATTCTGTCATTGGACAAGCGGAATATCGTTACACATGTACATGTCAGTTATTTACCGACACCTTCTCACTTGGGAGAGCCGAAAACCAAACCAACACAGCTTTCCGTGAAGATGCTCAATTCCATGGGAATTCAGCCGGATTTCATAGTCGCGCGCGGTGAAAAACCGGTAGACGAACGGAGACGGGCGCGGTTTGCCCTGTTCTGCAATGTCCATCCCGAGAATATCATTAATAACGCGGATGTAAAAAGCGTATATGAGATTCCGCTCCAGTTTGCCGAACAGAAATTTGATGAAAAACTGCTGGATGCACTGCAGTTGCCTGTGAAAGAGCCGGTGAAAATGAAGGAATGGGATGAAATGGTCGACAGAATTCTTGAAAAGAAAACACACACTATTACCATTGCCATTGTCGGCAAGTACTTTTCAACTGGCGAATACGAACTGCGAGACAGTTATGCGGCACTTCTGGATGCCATAGACCATGCAAGCTGGGCAAACAACGTAGAGATAAAGACGAAGTGGATACAATCCGAGAAACTGGAAAAGGGGAAACTGGAAGAGTTGAACGGGGTATCGGGAATTATTGTGCCGATCGGTTGGGGATCACGGGGAGTGGAAGGAAAAATCCGCGCAATTGAATACGCCCGCGTGAACAAGATTCCTTATCTGGGTTTATGTTACGGGATGCAACTGGCTGTCGTCGAATTTGCACGGAATGTACTCGGTCTTAAAGACGCACACACCGTGGAATGTGATCCAAAGACCACAAACCCCGTCATTCACATGATTCAAGGACAGGAACAGATGCTTGAACGCAGGGCGTACGGCGGCACCATGCGTCTTGGCCGATGGGAATGTAAAGTAAAAGAAGGAACGCAGGCAGATGCAAGTTATTCGGCATATCACGGATATGAGAATGTCTCAGAAAAGATCGTGGGTGAGCGTCATCGCCATAGATATGAATTTAACGACGCGTATACTAAGAGACTGGAGGAAGCGGGTCTTATTATCGCAGGAAGATCGGTTGTGGAGAATCTGGTTGAGATCGTTGAGCTGCCGAAAAGCGTTCACCCGTTTTTTGTCGGAACCCAGTATCATCCGGAATACAGGTCAACACCGCTGATCCCCCATCCGTTATTTCTTGACTTCGTGGCTAGTTGTCTTGTACGGGTATAAATAGTATAATAACACCCTATGGCTAATCAGGCACAATGGACTACAACAAAGTTGCATATCGGCGATACGGTTCGCGTTCACTATAAATTGATTGAACATGAAAAAGTTGCTGGAAAAACAAAACGTGAAGTCAAAGAAGAGACACGTGAGCGTGTGCAGGTGTTCGAGGGAATTCTCATCGCCATCAAAGGCGGGCAGGAAAATCAGATGATTACCGTCCGGAAGATCGGCGTCGGAGCAATCGGCATAGAGCGTATTTTTCCACTCGTTTCTCCATGGATTAAACGTATTGAGGTAAAAAAACACGGCGAAATCCGCCGCGCGAAACTCTATTATCTCCGTACGCGAAAAGGCAGAGCGGCAACAAAAATAGATGAATCCCTCAGAGGCAAAACAGAAACAGACGCTCGGTAAACTCGGCGAGCTGCTTGCCGCGAAATATCTTCAGGAACGCGGATTCACCATCATCGAACGGAATTACCATGCTGGTCATGGGGAGATTGATCTTATTGCCCGAGATGGGGACACATTGGTGTTTGTGGAGGTAAAAACGAGAAAAAGTACACAATTTGGTCTTCCTGAAGAGGCAATAACCCCCAAAAAACTTCGTGAAATTATACACACGGCTCATGTGTATACAACACAACACAAGCTCGCATATGCGCCGCAGCGCGTTGATGCAGTTGCGATTTTGATGCACGAGGATAACACTTCCACGATACGGTATCTTGAGAACGTTTCTTAAGCGCCAATCTACGGGAATTGTTTTTCGGGCAAATGCTCGGGTAAACCTCTTCTTTAGTGTATGATTGAATGAGAGGTATGTTGGAGAACATGGAACAGACAGACAAAGGACTGAGTGCGGCAGAAGCAGCTAGCCGTTTGCGTACATACGGCTATAACGAACTGGTTTCACAAAAGGCCAAATCAGTGTTTGCCATTATCTGGTCTGTTGTTTCCGAACCGATGATTTTTCTCCTGATCTGTGCAGGCAGTGTCTATTTTCTTCTCGGTGAACCCAAGGATGCAACAGCGCTTGCAGTTTCCGTCGTGTTTATCGTTGTGATAACGTTTTTTCAGGAAAGAAAGACGGAACGGACGCTGCAGGCATTGAAAAATCTTGCAAGCCCCAGAGCACTGGTGATCCGCGACGGCGAGCGTATGCGGATTGCCGGAAGGGAAGTTGTACCGGATGACTGCATCGTACTGCAGGAGGGAGACAGAGTGCCTGCCGACGCATATGTTTTGCTCGATGAGCATCTGCTTGTTGATGAATCGCTGCTTACAGGCGAGTCTCAGCCGGTAACGAAAACCGTATGGAATCAAACGACAGAAGAATTTACCGCAGGAGAACATGCCATCCCCTATGTCTTTTCCGGAACTTTGATTATCAGCGGCTACGGGATAGCGAAAGTTGCAAAAACAGGCATGCGTACGGAGGTGGGCAAAATAGGAAAGGCGTTAGACGCGATTTTACAGGAAGATACCCTGCTTCGTAAGGAAACGGGCAGGATTGTGAAAAGTCTCACGATTTTTGGAATTGCGCTCTGTCTTTTGGTACTTTTTGTCTATGTTCTTCGGTATGGAAGTTTCCTGCAGGGTTTTTTGCACGGGCTAACCTTATCTATGGCAATCCTCCCTGAGGAATTCCCCGTTGTTCTCTTGATCTTTATGACGCTTGGCGCATGGAGGCTCTCAAAACGGCATGTATTAACAAGAAACAGCGCAGTGATTGAAACACTTGGAGCATCCACAGTGCTGTGCGTTGATAAAACGGGAACGATTACCGAAAACAGAATGAAACTGGAAGTTATGCATTTGCATCACCGGAGTTTTCAGACGGATGAAAAGTCTATGACCAGCGAAGGAAGGCGTCTGATTGCATTATCGGTTCTTGCAGGTCAAAAAAACCCCTTTGATCCGATTGAGCAGGAGTTGAAGAGACTGGCAGAACGAGACAACACCGAAAAGCAATTTGCGGGTTGGCAATTGGTCAGGGAATATCCGTTGTCCAAAGACATGTTTGCAGTCACACACATCTGGCAGTCTCCTGATACAAAAAAGCATATAGTCGTGTCCAAAGGTGCTCCCGAAGCAATACTTGCCCTGTGTCACACAGATAAAAAGATGCGATCGGAAATACTCCAGTCCGTCGAGTCTTTGTCACACGACGGATTGAGAATTCTTGCAGTTGCGCAGACATCATACACGGGGGAACATTTTCCAGAAACGCCGCACGGATTTGTCCTAACGTATGAAGGGCTGCTGGGTTTTACTGATCCCATGCGGACTACTGTTCCACAGGCGATTCAAACGGCATATGAAGCTGGCATCCGTACGATCATGATTACGGGCGACTATCCGGGTACCGCATCCTATATTGCCCGTCAGGCAGGTTTGAACAATCCGGAGCAGTATATTACCGGAGCGGAGTTGGAAACGATGACACACAGCGAACTGCGCGAAAAAATTCAGACGGTGAATGTATTTGCGCGCGTGATTCCTGAGCAGAAGTTGCACATTATAGAAGCACTGAAGGCAAATGGAGAAATCGTTGCCATGACAGGAGACGGCGTCAATGATGCACCTGCACTTAAATCGGCTCACATCGGTATCTCCATGGGGCAGCGGGGTACGGATGTTGCCAGAGAAGCTTCTGATATCGTTCTTTTGGATGACGATTTTTCTTCCATCGTTGCGGCTGTCCGTTTGGGCAGAAGAATTTTTGATAATCTGAAACGTGCCATGCGCTATATTCTTGCCGTGCATATTCCGATCATCGCCTTGTCCGTGTTTCCTGTTTTTTTTGGCTACCCAGTCATACTGTTTCCCGCGCATATTGCGTTTTTGGAGCTGATTATTGATCCAGCCTGTTCTACGGTGTTTGAAACGATTGATGGAGACAGTAACGGTATGAAGCGGAGCCCGAGAAAACTGACGGATCCGTTATTTAACAAACGGATTATCAGTGTCGGCATGATTCAGGGCACAAGCACGGCGCTCGCGTTGTTTGTTTTGTATGCGTATCTTTTGGCGATCGGCAGGGATGAAACGGTGATTCGCACCATTACGTTTCTATCGCTTGTGATATCCAACCTGCTGCTTATCATCGTCAATCTGACATGGTCAAAACCGACGATGAAGATACTGGCCGTTCCGAATAAGCTGCTTTGGTGGGTGATAGGCTTGGCATCTGCCGGCATGGTACTGGTTGTCGCGATTGCACCACTGCGTCAGGTATTCCATATGTCGCCGATTGGTCTCCATGATGTTTTCGTAATTTTATTCTTTGTAGCAGGACTTTTTGTGTGGATGGAATTGGCGAAGTTTTTGTGGGCAAAGATAAAGCGAAGATAATGTATTTAACGCATCTCGCAGGCACAGATGAAAGAAAATTCCCCTCGCGTTTGTATTACTTCTAGAAAGAGAGGTGAGTAACATATGAATAAATCAATAATCGCACTAGGTATCGCAACCGTTGTTTTAGGAAGCGCTTTAGCGTTCCCAAAAGCAGTTGAGGCATATAGAGGTGATGCAGCCGTCAAAGGACCGAATTATACGGAAGAAAGACATGTTGCAATGGAAAAAGCATTTGAAACAAATGACTATACTGCATGGAAAAATCTTATGCAGGGGCAAGGCAGAGTGACTCAAGTTGTCAATCAGGGCAATTTTGCTAAATTTGCCGAGGCACACAAGCTGTCTGAAGCCGGCAAAACTCAAGAAGCAGCTGCAATTCGAGCAGAGCTTGGATTGGGAATGCACAGCGGGTCAGGTCAGGGAACTGGCATGGGTCGATGGAATAAGTAATTTTGAATGATTATAAAGCCTTCCCCGTCAATATGGCGGGGTTTGGCATACAAGTGAAATAATATATGGTTGTCAGCTGTATTACAATGATGCTATGTCAGATATCGTGACACTATCAGATGAGCAATTAGTGGAAATTGTACGAACAACAAGCAAAGAACGATTTGCTGAAATTGTGAATCGATATCAGGTGAAACTGCTTCGGTACGCAACACAATTGGTGCATGATGAGCAAAAAGCATCTGATGTTGTTCAGGACGCGTTTGTGAAGGCATACATCAATTTGAATGGGTTTGATGTGAAGAAGAAATTCTCAAGTTGGATATATAGAATTGTTCATAATGAGGCAATGAACGTGATAAAGAAATACCATAAGGAGACACCGCTTGTTTTTGACATGGATATACGAAGTGATGAGAATGTCGAACTTGACTATACAAAAAAAGAATTGATCGAACATGCACAATCCTGTCTTGGTGACATGCCAGTCTTATATAGCGAACCATTAGCCTTATATTATATAGATGAGAAGTCGTATGATGAAATTAGTGATATTTTACGAATTCCCATGGGTACCGTGGCGACAAGAATTGGTCGCGCTAAAAAACTCATGAAAAGACTATGTCAAAAAAACAATTAAATATTACAACAAACGTGATGTCCCGAATTAAACGGGAACATATTATCATGAAACCAAAATGGTATTTCGTGGTGGGCTCAATCGCCATGATTATCGGACTTATTGGATTAAGTCTTTTATTGATTTTTTTGGTGAATTTGATGATTTTTTCACTTCGAACACACGGTCCAATGGGAGAAGTGAGATATCAGCAGCTTCTTGCCAGTTTCCCTTGGTGGGCTTCAGTTGTTGTTGCGGTCGGTCTGGGTATCGGATTATGGATGCTAAAAAAATATGATTTTTCCTATAAGAAAAATTTTGTATTCGTGGCCATCAGTTTTATTGTTGCGATAGTGCTTGCAGGTTTTGTTGCTGATTCCTTGGGTCTAAATACTATGCTAGTAAGGCAAAAACAAATGCGTGGATTCTACAAGCTACAAAACCAAAATTTTGTTCCTACACGTGGTCAGGGAAACGGCCAAGGGCGAGTATTTGAGAGATAGTGTATATTATATGTAGAGTTATTTTATAGGAGGCACATATGAAAAAATCACTGCTTATCTTATTGGCACTTTTCCTTGTTGCTCCAGTAGTAGCTGCTCAAAATAGCGGTACTTCTGCACAGTCAGTCACAGGTTTACAACAAGGCATGCGTGCAACACCAAAGCCTGTTGTTACTGTAAGTGTCTCTCCTTCTGTGGGCAATAAAGTTCAAAATGCAGTGCAGACACAAAATCAAGGTGAAGAGTCTCAACTGCAAGTTATGACAGAAGAAAAACTTGGCACAGGAGCAGGAAGCAGCATGGGGAAACGTAGTGATCAGGCTATACAGCATATGAGTGAGGTTGCTAAGCAGGTACAGGGGATGTTGGAAATAAGAACAATAGGCGGTATTGGAGATCAGGTTCGAGAGGTGGCAAGAATGCAAAATCAGGCACAGGAAAAGATTGCAGAACATGTGATGAAAATGGAAACAAAAAACCAACTGCTGAAAAAACTTTTCGGTCCGGATTACCAATCGATAACATCGCTTCATCAGCTGATCTCAGAAAACACTGTGCGGATTGCACAATTGCAGAGTCTGCTGACTCAGGTACAGAATTATGCCGACAGAACGCAGATAGAGGCAACAATTCAGTCAATTGTGAGTCAAAATACCGCACTCAATAATCTGATTCAAGAAGAAGCACAGACACGGAGTATGTTTGGATGGTTGCTACGGTTATTTAATCAATAACTTACTGACAGAGTCAAAAAAGGTATTGACAATATATTAGCATATGCTAATATATTGGTATGACGCATGACATCTACGCAGCACTTGGAAATGAGGTGCGAGCAAAATTACTTCTTTGTCTATCACGAAATTCTAAAAATGTGACAGAGATGATTCATACCTGCGGGTTATCACAATCTGCAGTATCACAGCACCTTCGGAAGCTCAAAAGCGCAGGGCTTGTCTCCACAAAAAAAGCAGGAAAAGAAATTATATATTCTATCAAGTATAAAAAGGCGACTGAGATAGCTCGGTTGCTCACAATATTACAACAGGAGGTTGTATGAAGTATAAAAATATAAAAGTGTATGCCACAAACACATGTCCGTATTGCACGATGGTGGCCGATTGGTTAACGAGTAAACAGGTTGTCTTTGATAAGGTCTATGTTGATCAGGACCAAAAAGCAGCAAAAGAAATGGTTGAGAAAACAGGACAAATGGGGGTTCCCGTCATTGAAATTAGCTATTCCGACAGAAAACCAGAATTTGTTGTCGGATTTAATCCACCACAACTTAGCTACATGTTGGGTGTTTAAAAAATGATATAATTGTCCATATGCATAAGAAAAAATGGACAATTTTCGTAGTGGGTATCATCTTTGTAGTCTGTGCGGTTATTGGTTTGAAATTGCTTCCAAAATCGTCATCCAAGGTACAGACATCTACCGCGAACAATCAGCCAACCTTTTTATTGGAAGGTTTTCCTATTGATACAGTTCCTTTGTATAAGGTAAACAAAGTGAGCTCAAGTAAAATTTTTGTAAATACCGATCCAAAAAATACATCGACGTTTAATGCGCATAATTATGCGTATTTTAATGTTGTGTTGTATTCAGATGCCAGTCAGGAAGAATTTTTAAACTATTACAAAAGTATATTTGATCGTCAGATTACAGAAGCATATGATAACCCAGAGATGGTAAAGGGTGAAATTGGACCGTATAAAGTCTCAGCTGCTCATTATGGATCTGATAATACAGGATATATACAAGTGCACGTCCCTCAGTATAACGACGAGCGTATACAAACATATTTTCTTGATTTCCCACAGATTGTAGGGGTGAATGCGCGTCTTGTAGAACATGAAAAATCCTATGGTTTGTTAAATCAAAAAGGCGGAGAAATCGAATATACAAAATACTTTACCGTCATCGATAGTGGAGACGCAAACAAGGATGGTAAAGATGATGAAGATGAATTTTTTATTCTTGAAAAAGGATATATTGAGCAGTTTATGGGAAAACCAGAGTATTCCTATGATGAAAAGACAGGAATTATGAAATGGCACGATGGCGATTTTGAGTCTACTCTCTCCATTTCCAGAAATCATGGTCGAATATATTTGATGTTGCGAAAGAAAATGTAATAGACCTATGAAGCAACGAAATAGTCGCTATTGGTTTAAAGCAAAACGATATGGTTTTGGGTGGTATCCGGCCAGTCGGCAGGCATGGGTAATTCTTTGTGTCTATTTTGTTGTTTTTGGTATCCTCATGTGGATATTTGAGACAAATGTTGAAAAGTATATGATCTTTTACAGTGTTTCCGTGTTCTGCATCACTGCAATACTTGTGTATATCAGCTACAAAACAGGAGAACCTGCAAAGTGGCGTTGGGG
>CAZSTG010000014.1:0-8878 GCA_964609895.1 uncultured Gammaproteobacteria bacterium
GTTTCGCCGCTCACGATCCGGAATTATGGGCATTATCTCAACCGGTTTCTCGATTATCTGGCAGGGTCTCCCCTTTTGATAGACAAAAAAATTGAAGGAGCGGAAGATGCGCACAATGACAAAAGAAAAACAGTGGATGTGTCAGCGATTACGAGCGAGTCTATCAGACAATACAGGCTCTTTTTATCACGATTTGTGGATGAGCACGGGATCAGCCTCAAACGGGTCACACAGAATTATCATCTGATAGCAGTCAGGTCATTCTTAAAATACTGCACAAAACGGGATGTTGTGACAGTCTCTGCAGATAAAATCGATTTGCCAAAAACAGAAAGTAGAAGCATTAAATTTTTGGAACGTGAACAGATTGAGCGGCTCATGAATATGCCCGAGATTTCCACGAATGAAGGAATCCGTGATAAAGCAATTCTTGAAATGTTGTTTTCTACAGGGCTCCGTGTGTCAGAACTTACAAAACTTAACCGCGATCAGATTAATCTTGAACGGAAAGAATTTGGTGTCATCGGAAAAGGAAGACGCGCACGTATAGTGTTTTTGTCAGATTCATCCGTTGATTGGTTAGAACGATATTTAGCAACGCGTGATGATGATTTGAGTCCACTCTTTATCAGGTATTCAGGGAAAAAACCAGAGGAACACGACCCGCATGGTGAAAGCATCAGGTTATCAGCTCGGAGTGTTGAACGCTTGGTGGAAAAATATGTGAAGAAAGCGAGGCTTCCTATTAAAATTACGCCGCACGGGCTTCGGCACAGTTTTGCAACTGACCTTTTGTCAGCAGGCGCCGACATCCGCGCAATTCAAGAAATGTTGGGACACAAAAATATCTCAACAACTCAGATTTACACCCATGTTACCAATCCACAGCTTCGTGCTGTCCATGAACGGTTTCATAGGCAAAAATAAACGTTTGTGAAAGGAACAAGATATGCATATTGCAGTACTCTATAGTTTGCCAACGCGACGTGCGAAGTTAGGACATTTTATCGCCTCAGATGATGACACAGTGGAATCTGCCTATGAAGTGCAGGCAGCACTTTTGGAAAAAGATATAAAAGCATTTTTAGTTCCTGTATCAGAAGACACGATTGAAGAAGCAATCTCTACGATACAGGCAGATTGTGTCGTGAACATTATTGATTGGACAGGACTTGATCTTCCACTTTCAATGCGTGCAATGGATGCGCTTGTGAGAACTGGTATTCCGTTTACTGGAGCAAACAGAGAGGCATTTGAGCGTGGGGCTGATAAAACGCTTATGAAGCAAACCCTTGATGCACATCATCTGCCGACGCCAAAATGGCAACTTTTTGAGACCGGTAATGAACCGGTTGCTCCGCATATCGTTTTTCCAAGCATTGTGAAACTTGCAAAAGAACATTGTAGTGTGGGACTCGGAGAATGGTCTATAGTAAACAATGCTGAAGAGCTTATAGCGAGTGTTCGTGAACAGCTTATAACATATAGGCAGCCCGTTATTGTGGAAGAGTTTTTATCCGGACGTGAATTTCAAATAACAGTGATTGAAGAAGAGGAAGGAATTAGAATGCTTCCTCCAGCTGAAGTGACGTACAAAGTCGAAGGAACGAAGGCGATGCTTTCCTACGAAAGCAGATGGAACGAGACACATCCGGATTTTCATACGTCAGGGATGGAACTTGCGACTATAAGCACCTTTCAGGAAAAGGAATTCGCACGGATTTGTATCGCTGCATTTAAAGCGTTTGATTTTTCTGACTTTACCCGCATTGATGCACGTCTTAATAGTAAAAATGATTTGATGATCCTTGAGGCAAATGCAAATCCAGGACTTTCCCATGATCCTCTGTATGGCATGACGGTGTCGTATATGGCAGCAGGGATGACATTTGCTGATTTTGTCTGGAAGATTGTTTCTTCCTGTATGAGACGGGCAAATAAACGTATTTAATTGGTTGCAGGGAACACCTTCGATGTGGGTGAAGTAAACTTCGGCAAGTGTTTGACATCTCGTGCAATGACGAGCATGAGTTGTGGTTGCCAATGACGGACCAGTTTAAATTTTTTTCCTGTTTTGGTGATTTTTTTTCGTTTCAAATCGAAATCATACCAACGTTCACGGAAGTCCCCCCATGCATATGATTTTCTTTTCCCCGAAGCACTATCCAAAAGGACGATTCTGTTTTTACTCGGCAAGTATGACGCAACAGTTGCCCAGTGTCCGCTATCTGGATGTGGTTCTTTTCGTTCGTCAAGGTCATAGAGATAACTCACCATGACCGCACGACGATTGTTTTGCGTATATTTGAGTGCGCTTTGAAGATGTGCCAGTGTTGAATATTCGACAGCCAATACGGAAAACCCAAGACTGTTTATTGCACTGATCAGATTTTTTGTAGACGTGCCATTACTGTTTGTTTTACAAAGATCAATAAGTGTTAATAAAGCCTTTTTTAGACCAAAAATAGACAACGCAATTTTCAGCGCGCTTGGACCACACGTTGTGTCGTCGGGTTGTTGAATCGGTTGTGCCTTACTTCTTCCCATAGACGTTCCTTTCACTACTTTGGGGGTATGGACCATTCTAGCGCGCCAGAGCCTTGTCAGCAAGAGGCTAAAATTGAGGCTAGAATGCGCTATTTTGACTCGGTTACTTCACTTCGTAACTCAAGGTGACGGTCATTTCAATGTCCGTTGAGCCGAGTGAGAGCTGTGTGGGAGCTCCCGCGCCGGCATCCATTGCCATCTCTGTTTTAGCATACATTGGGGTCAACATTCTGTTCCCAGTTGATTCTTGATAATTGATGATTTTTCCCAAACTAAACCCAGTTGTTTGTGCTGCAAGTTCTGCCTTTGCTTTTGCATCAGCAACAGCTAATTTTCGTGCTTCATTTTCTGCTTTTGTTTTGTCATCAACATCAAAACTGATGCCACCAATGGTATTTGCACCGGCTTTGGTTGCCGCATCAACAACACTATTTGCTGTATCAATTTTTCGAACCTTGATCGTCAAATTGCTGGATGCTTGGTATCCGGTAATTTGTTGTCTGCTTGATGAGTAGTCGTAGGTCGGGGAGAGATTGTAATTTGAAGTTTTGATGTCTTTTTCATCAATGCCCATTGCTTTAATTGCCATTGTGACGGCATTGCTGTTTTTATTTAAATTATTTTGTACTTCTTCGACCGTCATTCCTTGTGCTTGCACGCCGACATTCACGGTAGCAATGTCTGGTTTGACTGAAACTTTCCCCTCCCCTGTCACAGTAAATGCTTCTGATTTGTTACTCGTGACATTGGTAATACTAAATGGAATGGGTCCTGCAAATTTGGTATAGACAAACAGAGAAACAAAAAAGAGTAAGAGACCAACGATGGTGTTTTTCATATACATTCTAGTATAGCAAAGTTTGTTCCTTTGTAAAAAATTCAAGAAGTTTTTGACTCGATTCTTCTGGATTTTTTGAATCATAGAGAAATGTTTGCCAACCTAATTTTTCTGCGGCAGTCGTGTTTTCTTCCATGTTATCAATGAAAAAAATTTCTTCATGAGGTACGTTTGCTTGTTTTTTTGCAAGCTCAAAGATTTCATTCTCCGGTTTTCTGCAGTGTACTTTGCTCGAATCAATGATGGTGTCCCACTGTTCATTTGGCATAATTCCGGCGGTAAAAATGGCATCGAGCATATGGATGTACATGTCAGTTAAGAGTCCGATGCGTTTTGTTTTATGGATATGTGCGATAACTGGCCAAATTGATGGATTTGTTTCGAACCGCTTTACAAAATCATCAATCATTGAATAGCCCTCTGGAGTTTGGATGGAAATGTTTTGTTTCAACTGTTTGACTGCAGTGTCTAAATCCAATGTTCCGTTTCCAATTTCTCGTCGATGAACTTTCCAGAAATTTTTGAACGTTTCAACATCACTATCACCGATACCAAGATCAGCGATCATGTCATTCCATTTATTAGTACCTGAAAAATCTTTGATGACTACTCCACCGACGTCAAAATAGACAAAAGAAATCATGAGGTCATTATATACTAAGCTCTCCTTTTCTCTAAAAGATGATGTATTGCTTTTAAGATTTCGATGACAAAAAACATGAAGAGTGATATACCAAGGGCGGCTAGCCAGTAATAGATGGACAGATGTGCTAATCCAAAAAATGTTCTGAGAGTTGGTGTTGAAAAGGGAATCCACTGCATAACCCCACCAGACAGTACCGCAAGGACAAGCCATTTATTTTCGAATATATTATTTTTCCAAAATGGGGTCATAAGTGATCTTATGGAAAATACATACATCAGTGAATCGAGTCCTAACGTAAGAAAAGCAAATGAACGAGCGATGAGTAGGTCATTTGTTGTGTTGTAGACGATAACAAAGGAAAGAAGTCCAGTAATTCCAGCGATTCCTGAAACAATTGCAATGAGCGTCATCATCCATGGTGTGACGAGATGTTCATTGACTCGTCTTGGGTGTTCTTTCATGATATGTTTTCGTTTTGGATCTATGGTAAGTGCGAGGTTAGTAAATCCGTCAGACACTAAATTTACCCATAATATTTGTACTGCAGTTATTGGAAGTGGCAGTCGGAGAAGGATACCTCCCAATATAATAACAATTTCAGCAAACGCATCACTTAACAGATATAAAATTATTTTTCGTATATTTTCAAACATCCCCCGTCCTTCTTCAATTGCAGCGATGATGGTTGAGAAATTTGAATCAAGCAGAATAAGATCTGCAGATTCTTTTGCAACATCTGATGCATCGCCTACAACGATGCCTATATCAGCAGTGTGCAGTGCAGGCGCATCATTCACGCCATCACCCATCATCGCAACGATTTCGTGACGATGCTTCAATGCGTCAACAATGCGTAATTTCTGATCAGGAGTAGTTCGTGCAAATAGTCGAATAGTCGAGACTTTTTGTTCGAGTTCTTTATCTGATATCGCGACTAATGTATCTCCGTTCATGATTTCTTCATCTAGTACATCATTCCCTAACTCAGATAAAACAAACCGAGATGTGTTTGGATAATCTCCTGTGATTACAATGGTTTTAATACCGGCAGTGTGCGCAAGATCAATGGCATCTTTTACACCGGCTCTGATTGGATCAGAAAATGCGAGCATGCCGACCCACGTCATTTGTTCTTTCGCTTGAGAAACGGTGAGTGTTTTTTGCTTTTTTGGTACTTCTTTTTGTACATAGCCAATGAGTCGTTTTCCTTGTTTCGTAAGCATGTTGATTGTTTCCATGACATCCTTTTTCTCTTCTTCAGGGAGCGTTGACCAAGAAAGAAGTAATTCTGGTGCACCATTTACAAAAAGCATGTTTGATGTTTTGTCCCACGCGGTGAGACTCATAGAACACCGTTCTTTTGGAGAAAATGGAATGGTATCAAGTCGCACGTGGTCTTTTTGCGTGAGTGGACTGATTGGTTTTGCCCATGCATATGCTGCAATGACCATGGGATCATCAAGATCGTTTGCAAGGACAGCTTGCGTTGCTACAGTTTGTTTATCTCCGATGCATTGGGCAACTTGCATTTCTCCTTTGGTTAATGTGCCCGTTTTATCAACACAGATAACCGTTACTCCTCCTAATGTTTCAGCAGCTGAGAGTTTTTTGACCAAACCTCGTTGTTTCATAATGCGCTGCATTCCGAGAGCAAGAACAACGGTTAATGAAACAAGTAAACCCTCAGGAATACTAGATACTGCAAGTGCAATTGCCGTTACAAAGAGTTCAGTGATACTAAATTTATATATGATGCCAATAACAACGACGATAGAAATGAGTAGGATAATAATTTTTACCAGTTGATTGCTGAATTTCTTGAGCTGCCGTTGTAATGGCGTATCACTTTCTGGTGATTGTACTTTATGTGCAATATCCCCCATTTTTGTATGTTCTCCTGTTGTTGTTACTCGAAACATACCTTGGCCAGAGGAAATTGCTGTTCCCATGAGGACAGGATCATTTATTGCTTTGACTACAGGTAAACTTTCTCCAGTCAGAAGCGATTCATTAATATAGAGACGATTGGCAAACAACAAAACTCCGTCTGCAGGAACCTGCATGCCTTGTTCAAGAATCACGATGTCACCAGGAACAAGTTTGTCCGTGTGAATGGTTGTGCGCTTTCCATCGCGAATTACTGCAGTTGTATGAGTAATATATTTTTTTAACGCAAGAAGTGCTCGTGTTGCCTTTTGTTCCTGAATATATCCAAGAACAGTATTGATGAAAACTGCAATACAAATGATAAGCGCGTCGGTGAAATGACCGATGATGATGGTCAGTACTGCAGCAAGAAGGAGCACGTAAACAAGGGGTGTCTGTAGCTGTTTGAAAATAAGAGAAATGTTGCTTGGTGGTGGGTTTTCTGGTAAGCGATTTGGACCATACTTAATTTGTAATTCTTTTACTTGGCGTTGTGATAATCCGTGTTCGTTTGGAAACATAGTTATGGTTTGATAATCAGTGATGCTGATACTATTAAGAATATACCTATTGAGTTGAGGAGAAAAGAAATGATCATAAATGGGACAGTTCTCATTTTAGAAATTCCTATGAGACTCACGCCTATTTCATCTGGAAGCGGTGAGGCAATAATAATGGCTCCAAGTATTGGTAGCATCCATGCAAAGTATGGCGAATGAAGTAGCTTTTTAAGATGTTTTTTATGATCTACATGATTATAAATAACCGTGAGTTCATTTGTGAGATTGTCTTTCACAATACGTAATATAGTGATATCACCTACGACTGCTCCCAAACCAGCGATGAGTCCGATTTCTATCGGATGAAGGGTTTCAGCGAGAATAAGTAGGATGAGCGCCGCCGTTGCCACCGTAAATGTTGAAACAAATAGTATCCCTGCAATAAAAGCACCGATGTATCCCAGTGTGCCAAGGTGTGCAAGGAATGCGTGTAACTGTTCATTTTGAGAAAGAACAATGGCAATGAGGATACCTATAAACGAAATTGTAAGATGTTTAAATTTCCAACTGTTTGATTTTTTATGAATACCATGAACACGTCGATTTCGGCGCATAAATTTAGTATACAGTATAGTTGCATTATTGTTGCAAGTTTTATCAGGAATACGTATAGTAATATGCTATAATCAATCATATTATTAAGCCTATGAACGTTGAAGAAATTAGCGATTACTTACCTTTCCCCTAATCCACAAAGACTTTGTTTGTCTTTGTGAGAACAGGGGCAAAACAAAGCAATGATTGTTATTATTAGTATCTTTATTTTTTTCATTGGATATATTCTTATCTCAATGGAGCAAATGACCAAAGTGAGCAAAACTTCGGTGAGCCTGTTATTAGGAGTGTCGTTATGGATACTTGCCCTATGTACTCATCAGGGACATGTAGCTGATGCATTGGCTGAGTCAGCGACTGATATATTTGGATTAATTGTATTTCTACTTTCGGCGATGACGTTGGTGGAAATTCTAACGCATTATGGTTTATTTGATGTTTTGTATGAACGATTATTGAAGCTTCATATTCATGATAAAGCACAGTTTTGGATTTTAACGATTCTTGCATTTATTTTTTCTTCCTTTCTTGATAACCTTACGACCACCATTATTTTTATTCAAATCGCGAGCAGATTTTTTAAGGGATCTAATTTAATGAGAGCTGGAGTCGCGATTGTCATTGCTGCTAACGCAGGAGGAGCGTTTTCTCCTATAGGAGATGTCACGACCACCATGTTGTGGCTAGCGCAAAAATTTAATCCGTTTGAAGTTTTTTCACAAGTATTTTTGCCATCGGTATCGGTACTATTAATAAGTAATTTTTGGATTGGGAGATTTATTATTCAAAACACCAAAGATATTTCTGATAATCGGTCAATAATTACAAAATCTGAATGGATTATTATCGCATTGTGTTTATTATCGTTCACTTTTCCTCTGGCTATGACTTCGTTTCATTTACCACCATACTTTGGTCTTTTATTGGGACTTGGATTGGTTTGGCTCACTGTTGATATATTTCGAATTCGAAATTCAAGAAGTACAAAACTTACAATGTCCATAGAGAAATTTTTTCAGAAAACTGACATTGCCAGTCTTTATTTTTTCATCGGTATTTTAATAGCAATCGGCGCGTTGCGATATTTAGGCGTTCTTGATACGTTATCGAGTATCATATTTGGGTTATCTCCATCATACATGCGTATTGTTATCGGAAATATCGCCATTGGTGGGTTATCTGCTGTATTTGATAATATACCGTTAACTGCTGTTGCCATTGATATCGTAAAAACCGATGTTACTGCATTTTGGACATTGCTTGCGTACACGGTTGGTGTTGGAGGTTCGCTTTTTGTTATCGGATCAGCACCTGGGATTATCGCTATGACGCTTCTTAAGGATTTAACATTTGGTATGTATATGCGTATTGGCACACTGCCTGTGCTTGTCGGATATATCGTTGGCATTGTTGTCTGGTACATGCAGTTTTATATAAGTGGCGGAAGATTGTAATGTTTCTTAGTTGTTTACTGCTAAATAGCTTGTTGCAACTTCTTGCATTTGATGTATCGCATGTTGTGGTGTCATTCCTCGAATCACACAGAGTTGGATGAATGGATTGTCTGTCAATTGATGATTCACTGGATTAATTTCTCTTCCATACAGTAATGCTGCAATTGGTAAACCATTTCTTGTACACTTCTCTGAAATTATGAGTTTCATTGCTTTATTTTCTTCATAGTTTGTATGTTTTGTAGGAACTGTAGTGTGGAGTATACGAGATAAGTAAGTGAGCTCATTATTCTCATAGGGAGCAAAATGGTATTGAGTCAAAAATACCATAGTTCCAAGTGGCGTTTGTCGT